>BNVE01000360.1 GCA_025997875.1 Spirochaetia bacterium | reverse complement strand
AGTTTACGGATGCCGAAATCGCTGAACGGGCCGGGATGCACCGGCGGGGCGTGGAAGAACTCCGTCAACGATTTGTGGAAGAAGGATTTGAAGTAACCTTAGAAGGTAAGCCCGCAGGGCATCGGGCACGGGCGATACAAGGAGAAGACGAGGCACGGCTTATCGCACTTGTGTTGTAGCCCGAAACCGGATGGGTATGGCCATTGGACTCTGCGGTTGTTAAGCGATAGGTTTGTAACGCTTGAGAATAAGAAAGTATCCCGTGAAGCAATCCGGAAGACATTAAAAAAAACGAGCTTAAACCGTGGCAAAAGCGGGAATGGTGTATAGCGCCGGAAGCAAACGCCGAATTCGTAGCGGCAATGGAAGACGTATTGGATGTATATAAACGGCCAAGAGATGAGGAACACCCGGTAGTATGCATGGATGAGTGCCCGAAACAGCTTATTGGCGAAAAGCGCACCCCTCTGCCGGCACAGCCGGGAAGAGCAGCATGTTTTGATACCGAATATGTACGGAATGGAACCTGCGATATATTCATGTTTGTGGCCCCGCTTGAAGGCTGGCGCAGGGCTGAAATTACCGAACAGCGGACATGCATAGACTGGGCCAGTCAGATTAAAACATTAGTTAACGTGGACTTTGCGGATGCTGAGAAAATCACCCTGGTAATGGACAACCTTAACACACACAGTATTGCGTCATTGTATAAAGCGTTCCCGCCGGAAGAAGCCAACAGGATCCGCAACCGCCTGGAAATCCATTATATGCCAAAACATGGCAGTTGGTTAAACATGGCTGAGATTGAGTTAAGCGTCATCAACAACCACGGGCTGTCTGACCGCATACCGGCCATTGAGCAAATGAGAGCGGAAACGGACGCGTGGAATCTACGGCGGAATAAAGACGCTTGCAAAATTGATTGGCAGTTTACCGCTGCCGACGCACGGATAAAACTCAAACGCCTCTATCCACAATTCACTTCATGACTGGGTACTAGG
>BNVE01000359.1 GCA_025997875.1 Spirochaetia bacterium | reverse complement strand
TACGCTTGCGTACTTTCCTCTTTCCTTAACTCCGCCACACTCTGCCCGGCTGCATTGGTTTAAACCAATGCCACCAAGACGAAGCGCAGCTTCGTCACTTCTCCCCTTCCCTATATTGCCAAATATCACTGAAATCCCGGCAAAGCCGAAATTTCTTTGCGCCTCTTTTTAGAGGCAACAGGTGCTAATATATAACAGATTGTTTGAAATAGTCAATAGGTTTTTATCATTTTATCGATTATTTCTTTACAAATTTTTCTCACCTTCCGTGCCTGACTTCCGGTACACGGAAAGATAATCGGCAAATGATACTAAAGAAATGATAACCGAAATGAGAAAAATAATCAAGGCGCCTTTCTGTAAAACTGAAAACACCAATTCGCCGAACCCCAAGCGCCGGGCGCTGACCGCAAGGAGGGCCACGAGTCCGGCCAGCATATAGGCAACAGCCTTGATTTTGCCGCCCTTCCGGGCGCCCATGGCGACACCCTTCTTCATCATCAAGACCCGCAGAAATTGGATGCCGAATTCCCGGTACAGCACCAGGAGAAACAGGACCACCGGAAGGACGCCGGTTATGACAAAACAGAGAAAATAGGTGATCCGGACCAGCACATCCGCAAAGGGGTCGAACAATTTGCCGAAATCGCTGACTTCCTTGCGGTTACGGGCCACCCTGCCGTCGATCAGGTCGGTAATTTCGGAAACGATAAAAAGCGCCCAGAGTACCGGCACGGTCCATCGGGCCTCACCCGGCAACAGGTACACAATAAAGAAAAGTGGGGCTAAAAGCAGGCGCAGGGCCGTAATTTTGTCCGCTAATGTCATGGATGCAGTATGGGTTGCGGGGGTGGAATCGTCAAGGGAGGGACAGACAGGGCAAAAGCATTTAGAATTCTATGATAAACTTCTATTCTTCACTGGGAGGGGAAGAAGGAATGGAAGTAACGCAAGCCGATATAACCAAAATGACCGATTTTTTGGGGGAGATTCACGATCCCA
>BNVE01000358.1 GCA_025997875.1 Spirochaetia bacterium | reverse complement strand
AATATGTAATATCAGAAAATACCGGTTCTATTATCTGCATCCGTTTTCCGTACACGTTGCGGTATTCAACCTTGTCTATCTTTTCTCTCATCTTTTGTGATTGATTCTCTTTGCCGTCACAAATACTGGACTTGTTCGAGAACCCGGTTGGTTCTCGAACAAGTCTCACAAAATGCCCTGCATTTTGCATTTTTCAGCGGAAGTTGTTCAATAACTGAAGTTATTGAACAACTCTGCTTATGTGTAATGTCCTGAATGATTTTTTCCCTCCCCGGGAACTTATGCATTTATCTCTCATCGGACAGTCCCGGCAAAAGGAATTCTTAGCCTGCCATTTATGTCCGCCCTTACTCCGGTTAAGCTGAACAAACCCCTTGTATACCAGTTTTTGCCCATTAGGACAAATATAGGTATTGTCTTTTTCCTGATGTTTGAAATCCTTGACATCAAACCGTTTTTTCTCACTATGACATGGTCGCCCGTCAAATTGTGAATCGCGGCTCCTGAAATTATTATCGGGGATTATTGCCTCTATTTCCCGGTTGTCCGCTTCCCTCAAATTATTTTCTGAAAAATATCCAGTATCCGCCAGAACTATTTTATTTTTTAACGGGTCCTCTTTCTCTATTATCATTTTCATTGATGCTTCTATGAGATTAAGCATTTCAGGAAAAAACTCCGACTCCGGTCCTGACCCGACTGCGTTGGCCGCCACTATTATTTGATCTGCACTATCCGCCGCCGCAAGACCATTATACCCCTGCACATAGCCATGAGATCCCTTGCTCTTGGCACTTTCGTTATCCGTGATATTTGACTGGACTTCTTCTCCCCCGGTTCCGATACGCGGTTTCTCTCCATTTATTTCCAGAAACTGGGTGACATACTAAACTTTTCATAAATAATACCTCATATATAATGCAAAGAAGGTTTACGAAAGAAAGCTGAAATAATAGATGGACGATGCATTAATGCATATAATGCTTCCTTAACCACTTTAAAAAACTGAT
>BNVE01000357.1 GCA_025997875.1 Spirochaetia bacterium | reverse complement strand
CCCGGTTTATCCCGAAGAAGCCCAGGACCTGAATTTTAAGAAGCGCCGGCAGCTGTTTCACCGGGACAGCTCCCCGGCGGCGGCAAGGTCCGGATTCAGCATATCAAGAAAAACTTTTTCCAGGGACTTTTCCCCCCGGACATCCGCGGTGTTTCCCGATGCCATCAGCACGCCGTCTTTTATGATCCCGATTTTGTTGCAAAGTTTTTCCACAACCTCAAGGACATGGGTGGAAAAAAAGACTGCCCCCCCTGCGGCGCAAAATTCCTTCATCAGCTCCTTCAGCCTAAAGGCCGCCTGGGGATCGAGGCCCACAAAGGGTTCATCCAGAATAAGGAGCCGGGGCTTGTGGAAAAATGCGGAGATCAGCGCCAGCTTCTGCTTCATCCCGTATGAATAGGAAGAGATCAGATCCCCCAGGTTTGCTTTCAGTTCAAAAATTGCAGCGTAGCGGCTTATCCCCTCCCGCCGCTCCGCAGCAGAAAGGCCCCAGATGTCGGCAATGAAGTTGAGGTACTGTATCCCCGTAAGGTACTCATAGATGTCGGGGTTGTCCGGAATGTAAGCGGTAAGGGATTTGCAGAGTTCCCCTTCGCGCTTCACCGAGTGGCCCGCGATGAGGATCTCCCCCTCATCAAAATCCAGGGTCCCCGCCGCTGCACGGATGGTGGTGGTCTTTCCCGCACCGTTATGGCCAATAAAGCCGAAGATGTCCCCGGCCTCAACGGTAAGGCTCAAGTTTTCGACCGCCTTCTTTGGCTGAACAGCCGGCGGCGCCTTTCCCTTTTTCACTTTTCCCGGTTTCCCGTAGGTTTTTGAGAAACCGCGGATGATGAGTATTTCCTGTGCCATATCTATACTCCCATGATAGTACCAATCGCCCCCGGGCTGGTTCTGCCCCCGGTGGCCGTAGGGGAGTTTGTAGGTGTCGGCTCCGGCGGCCAGGGCCATGATCTGGTTGCCCAGGCAGATGCCGAAGATGGGCTTATCCCTATCAAAGGCCCTGCGCACC
>BNVE01000356.1 GCA_025997875.1 Spirochaetia bacterium | reverse complement strand
CCGGTCATGGTGTCCTTGGTATGCAGAAGCCGGTGTTTGGCATTTTCAACCCGGACTTTGTTGATATAGGTGCTCACGTTCATGTTCACCCGTTTTTTAAAACTGTGGTTGATATAGGATTCGCTGCAAAAACAATAGGCCGCCACATCCTTGACCAGGATACGGGAGGTGAAATTCCTTTTTATAAATTCCAGCGCATGGGCCACGATGGTATTTTCCCGGGAATCGTAGCGTTTGGCGGGAAATTTTTCTCCCGTATGGGTATTCTTTAAATGAAGATAGGTATTGGCTAAATATTCAGCCACAATTTCCAGACAGGTGATCATCGGTTCCGTTCCTATATCGGCCTGTATAATATAGTTGTCATATAGTTCGCAGGCCTTTTCATAATCAATGGTTGCAGAGGCCCTGCTGCTTCGTTTGATTAAAAACCGGGTCAGCTCCGGCTTGTAATGAAAGAACCCGGCAGTGATGGCCCCCAGGACTACATCGCCGGATTTTATGGGAATGACATATTCACCTACCCCCATATAACAGAGACCAAAAAAAGGTTTCCCCCGGGCGCACTTTATAGCCATGGGACGCATCATTTCATTGCAGCGGAAATGCTGTTTCTCCGTCGATTTTACAAACATGCAGAAGGGATTGGTGTGGGCCAGATAGGGCTGCAGGGCCTTATCCAGTTCCTTATCTATGGGAATGAAGCCGGTAAAATCCTTAACACAGATACTGAGATTATAGGTCTGCGAAAGATAATCCAGATAGTGCGCCATTTTTACATAGTGTTCTTCCATGGTTCCCTCTATTTGCTTTGTAAAGCAAGCCAATTCAGAATGCCAATATCTTTACCGTCAATATGCTGATGCAGCGCGTTATTGTAGACATAGATCCAGGAATTATGTCCGCTGTATTCATAGGGACCCCCCTTGGCATTGGTGTAATGGCCGTAAAGATCGTGCACATCCCGGGGATAGCTGTAGTAAACCTGCGGGGCGCCGAGTTTAACCATACGGT
>BNVE01000355.1 GCA_025997875.1 Spirochaetia bacterium | reverse complement strand
GGCCGCCGCTTCCCGGTATCCAAAGGGCTCGATCTTCATCTGTGCGGTTCGTCTGCCGTAGAGCGGGCTTTGGTAACCCAGGACCTGGGGATCGGCATACAGAATTTTCCCGAAGGGGCGGCAGTTGCCCTTCCGCTTCGGCAGGAGGGGATGAGCAGCGGCAAATCCTTCCTGATAGGGAGCCTTTCCGGGGTGGTGGAGCCCGTCTTCGGTCTCCTTACGGTGCTTGTTGCGTCCCTTATCGCGCCCTATATGCCCTGGCTGCTATCCTTTGCCGCGGGGGCCATGTTCTATGTGGTGGTGGAGGAACTTATTCCCGAAGCCCACCTGGGCGAACATTCCAATGCCGGGACCATGGCCGTTATGGCGGGGTTCCTGCTTATGATGATCCTGGACGTGGCCTTAGGCTGAGCAATGAAATTAACCTATCGCCATACCCTGATAGCCAGCTGCACGGGTTACGTGTGCCAGGCCATTGTCAATAATCTGGGCCCCCTGCTTTTTGTTACCTTTCAGCGGGAATTCGCCATCTCCCTGCCCAGCCTGGCCCTGCTCATCACCCTGAATTTCGGCATTCAGCTGACCGTGGACCTCCTTGCGGTCCGTTTCGTGGACCGCATCGGTTATCGGGCGGCGGCGGTCGCGGCCCATCTGTTCTGTACCATCGGCCTGTTGGGAATGGGGGTATTCCCCTATCTTATGCCCAAGCCCTACTGGGGGCTGCTTGCGGCGGTGGTGATCAACGCCATAGGCGGGGGGCTCCTGGAAGTGATCGTCAGCCCTATTGTGGAAGCCCTGCCGGGGGACCGGAAAGCCTCGGTCATGGGGCTGCTCCATTCCTTTTACTGCTGGGGTTATGTGCTGGTGGTGCTCCTGTCAACCCTGTATTTTACCCTGGCCGGCATAGGGCAGTGGCGTTACCTGCCCCTGCTTTGGGCCGCTATTCCCCTTATTAATTGTTTCTTCTTTATTAAGGTTCCCCTGCGGACCCTCCTGGGGGATTCCGCTTCGGCGCTGC
>BNVE01000354.1 GCA_025997875.1 Spirochaetia bacterium | reverse complement strand
CCGGCAAGTCCGCCCCCAGGGCAGCCACCGGATCGCAGGCTGCGATAAAAAAGACCCGGTGAAAGACCCCTCCGCCCCCCGGCGCGCCCCCGGCCAGGCCGGCGGCAAGTTCCAGGGTATGGCGGACCAGGGGTTTCCCCCGGAAAGGGATGAGGAGCTTGTTTTCATTCCCAAAACGGGTCGAAAAACCCGATGCCATAAGGATTGCGTCCACCCGATCCATGCCCATATTATAAAAATTATACTATTATTTTATTTCACTGTCGATATTTTTTTGAAAAATATTTTAGTCTTTTATTGAGATATTTTTTAGTATTAAACCGGCTTGCCGGGCGTTCCTTATAAGTATACCTCTAACGTAGATTTTTTTCTTATTATGTTGTAATATCGTTCATAATGAAGGACCAAGCTAAAAACAGCCCCATCCTGCGGTTCTTTACCAGCGGCAAGCTGGAAAACCCCCGGGATCAGGCGGTGAATGACATGATGATCCGCTATGTCATCCTGAACATCGCCCTGATGGTGGGGGCTTTTTTCCTCTTAAGCTTCGGTTTAACTACTTTTATGACCGGTAATATCAGCCAGAGCCTGCTTGATTTTACGGTCGCCCTGATCTGCATAGCCAGCGTCTGCCTGCTGCGGACCAGGCTGTCCTATACGGTCTCGGCCGCGCTGCCCGTGGGGGCCTTTACCATCCTTTGCGCCGTACTGGTTTTCTCCGGCGGGGTAAACGGGTTCGCGGGGCTCTGGATCTACGCACAGCCCCTGATAGCCATTTTTATCCTGGGGCTCAGCGCCGGCGCCGCCCTGTCGGCCCTGCTCCTGGGGGCCATAGGTATCTTCGCCTTTGTCCCCAATGCGGGCTTTGCCTACGAACTGCCGGTGGGGTTCAGGCTTTTCTGCGTATTCATCCTGGTTTTTGTATTAACCATTGCCTACGAATGGGTACGGGTTACCAAGGATACCTGGCTTAAAAAACTTACCGAGGAACTGGAAGCGGCCCGGCAAAAGGCGGAGGACGCC
>BNVE01000353.1 GCA_025997875.1 Spirochaetia bacterium | reverse complement strand
CTTTTCCCCAATCGCAATCAGACCATAAACGGCAAAATTATTAAACCCCGTACGGTTAAGGTGGATTTTTCCTACCGTTAATTGCAGCGTCTCAACGCCGAAAGCAGCCAGTCGCTGAAGAGCTCCCCGTTAATATCCGTGCAGACCTTCGCATTAGGCTTTCGTTTCAGAAGGCCCTTGAGGTCCACCACGGTGGTCCCGGCTGTCAGGGTTCCGGCGGTTTCCACTCCCACATAGGTCTCCGCAACTTCAAACAGTTGGGGTTGTAAGATATAGGCGATAGCGCAGCTGTCGTACATGGCAAAACTGGTATTGCCGCCGCCGTTGCTGCGGTAGCGGTGGAGCAGGGCGTAAACCATCTCTCCGGTGCGGCCCATGCCCTTAAGCTTTGCCGCATCTTCCGGACGCACCAAGGCCTTCAAACCCACGTCCAGCCCCGCCATCACTATGGGCAAGCCACTCTCGAATACGATCCGCGCGGCTTCGGGATCGCAGAGGATATTGAACTCCGCCATCACCCCCTTATTGCCCCGGTTCATACTGCCCCCCATAAGGACGATCTCTTCGATCTTTTCCTTTGCATCGGGGTACATCCGCAGAAGCAGGGCAATGTTGGTCAGGGGGCCGATGGGCGCCAGGGTGATCTTTACATCGCTTTCCCTAAGGACCCGGTATATCGCATTCACCCCGTGTTCCGCAAGAAGATTACTCCGGTCGGGAGGGGGGAAATCGTAACCGTCCATGCCGCTTGCGCCGTGAACATCGCTGGCGTTTATGGGAGAAACCAGCAGCGGCCCCGCAGAACCCCTTGCAACGGGGATGCGCTTGTTCCAAAAGCTCAGGAGCTTAAGGGCGTTTTCCGTCACCTGCTCAATGCCCACATTGCCGGCAACGGTGCTTATCAATTTGATATCCAGCTCTTCGGAAAAAAGCGCCGCCCCAATGGCTATGGCGTCGTCGATTCCCGGGTCTGTGTCGATGATGATTGGCCGTTTCTTCATTACAGGGCAACCTTGATTACCAATTTTTGAACTTC
>BNVE01000352.1 GCA_025997875.1 Spirochaetia bacterium | reverse complement strand
GGTTCTGCTAACTGTCTGGCTTACGCGCAGATTACGCCGGTGGTCAATGTCACATCCAGCGATACTTTACAAATACTATGGGAAATTACCATACTCGGTCAATGACAATAAAAATGCCCTCCCTGGCATTTTTATTGTTCGGAGTTTTTGTGAAACAAAAACTCCACCTGAAGCATGGGACACACCGGCTTCCATGCCGGATTGGAATTGGCTATGCCGAAGTTTTTACAATCATCCAATGATTTCCCCCTGATGGTACACCTCGGCGGGGAGGCTCCTTCATGGGGGCTTTCCCGTTGGGGCGGCGGTGGTCTGCGGTTTCGCCCTGATGATGGGGAGGGGTTCTCTCTGCGGGGGGATAGGCGACAACTGCTGTATACGGGGCGTAAGCGAAGCCATAGGTTTACCATCCTTGGTAAAGATATATTTGAGTACGATTGCATTTTAAACAAAGAGCCTGACAGTAATGTTGTCTCGTTGGTCCTTGATGGGGCTGAACAATTTGATTTTTTCCGGCAGCCTGATTTTGTCCGTGATCCGTTCCTTGTGGGGAGTTATGCGGTTTACCAGAAAGAAACGCTTGTAGGGGAAGGAACGGGGAAACTCTGTCATATACACCGGCCTAAAATTATAGATGCCCGGGGGCGGTGGGTTTGGGGGGATTTGTCTATTGTTGGGGATCGGCTGATTATTACGATACCGGAAACATGGCTTGCAAATGCAAGTTATCCGGTGATTGTTGATCCGGTGGTGGGGACTTCCTACCGGGAAGGTATTTGGTATTTCTGTCACCCCATTACCCCGGAGTTCCCAATAACATTTAGCGCCAAAATCAAAACGGATACAGAAAAAATCACAAAAAAGCGCATACCAGACATACGTTCCCGCAGCTATACTGCCGTTCGTGCTCAAAGTCGTACTCCGCCACCCCGCAGGTTTATTGCGGCTTACTTCAATATCAAAATTCCCTTCCGAGGCAGACTTCCGGGCAAGCGGCACATTATTGTTATCTGAATATAAAACCGGTTTGCACCGCCC
>BNVE01000351.1 GCA_025997875.1 Spirochaetia bacterium | reverse complement strand
AAATTTTCACCGCCATTCGCCTTCAGCTCCGTAGTGGAGCCATCGCCGATATCTCCCGTAACATTGACGCTGTAGCTATACGTATAGACCGGATCAGGGGTCGGATTCGTAGGGTCGGTCGGAGTCGTAGGACCTGTCGGGGTCGTAGGACCTGCCGGTGTGCCCGGATTCGGATTGGGGTTTGAATTGTCGCCGGGACCGGCAGCGTTCTGGCAAGCGGCAAGCGACAGGGCAAGGACAAAAACCACCTCTAAGACTGTAAAGGCCCTATATATAGTGTGACTATTACGTTTTATATGCTTAACTACGCTAAATATGGGGGGGGGGGGGGGGGTAAAATGTGGTTCATTTGGGGCTCCTTTTTACGAAAACAACGGGAATAATATACCAAAAATTGAAATATTGTACAATACGGGGACCACACGAATCAGGAATTTTACTTTTACCTACAAATAAGAAAAATAACCACGAATCGCACAAATAAATCAGACATTTAAATCTAAGGTTGCAGTTCCAAAATCTGACATTTTGGAACTGCTTCAAATCAAAGGATTTTTACCGCGAAGTCGCATAAGTCGAAGAAGTTTTTAAGGATTTTAACTATGTTTTCCTCTTCTTTTTCGACTTCTTCGACTTTGCGGTGGACTATTCCTCATGGTTTTTGCGTTTGTGAGGTTAGTATGCTTCGTAGTTAATCCTAAAAGTAAAATTGCTGCACACGAATGATACGCTTGAAAATGCATGAAAAATCCCCTATTATTGATTGCAGGGGCAGGAATGGGCACAAACCGTGAGTATAAAGACAGTGTTTTTTCCTTTCTTTTCAGCGACCCCGACATATTGCGCGGCTTATACGGCGCTCTTGAAGGTGTTGCCCTGTCCCCTGAGGTGCCCATCAGTATAAACACCCTGACCGACGTGTTTTTTAAGGACCAAATCAATGACCTTTCATTCACGGTGGATAACCGGCTGGTGGTTTTAATAGAGCACCAGTCTACCATCAATCCCAACATGCCCATCCGGCTGCTCATGTACATCGCCCGGG
>BNVE01000350.1 GCA_025997875.1 Spirochaetia bacterium | reverse complement strand
ACAGATAGCCAGTATCAAAATCTGATACATTTTGAAGATTATGGCCTAAAAATTGATTCATGTGAACCGTATCTACATCGCCAGATTGCCAATCTTTTGTATTGGCTTTCAACACTTAAACCTTTTTCAATAGAAGCGCCTAACGAGGATATAAATATACTTGGTGTTGCTTATGAGTTTCACAATGAATACATTTCTTACTGCCTGATATTGGCAATGCTTAAAGCATTTGACCAAAAACTAACATTGCATGAAAACAGAGATATGTTTTCAGATTTCTTATATGACTTGCATTTCAGAAAGTTGTCTCGGTCTTCATTGGAGTTCTTTTTGCATACTCAATTAGTATCAGTAAAATAATAAAAAATGGGCGTACTGAATAGACTATTCAATAAAATCCTGGATGCGGAAATACCGGGAACGAAAAAAACCATACCGACTGTAAAATACGACCCTAGAACCGATAAAGAGCGCATGGAATCAGTGGGCTTAAAAATGTATATCTGGGAAACGGCGCACGATGAACGGGTCCGGCCTTCCCACGCCCTTATGGACGGGAAGCTATGTAAATGGGCAGATCCCACTGTATATTCAAGGACTGGCGGTAAGACATGGGTGCCCCGACCAAAGGGAGCGCCCCATGTCCATCCAGGGGATGAGGACGGGTGCCGCTGCGTTGCTACAACGTTCTGGGACGAGCTGATGGGGAACGCATAGTCTGGCGGGACTGAGCTTTTTATTATAGACTGGTTTTTCAGGAGGACAGGGATGGACCTAAAAAAGATTCTTAAAGCAAAAACGATGGGGGAGCTGATCTACGGCGATAAGTTCACCGAAGATCTGGAAGCAAAGAAGGCTGAGGATGCCGCAAAGAAGCTCCATTGCCCGAAATGCGGATCGGAGAATATCGAACCCATGCCTGCCGTTAAAACAAAGGGATTTGGGCTTGGGAAGGCGGCGGCCGGGGGCATCGCTTTAGGCCCCATCGGCTTTGCTGCCGGAGTAATCGGGATGGGCAAAACAACGACAGAAGTCACATGGATCTGTA
>BNVE01000349.1 GCA_025997875.1 Spirochaetia bacterium | reverse complement strand
AACATTGGTATGCTCATTTTCAATCTTCCACCGTGTCCGGGCACAGTCAACGAGCTGTTGTACGTTGAGGTTATCAATCGGTTTGTTTGTTATCCAACTGGAATAATACGTCTGCTCGCCGCTTTCCATTTCCGTTATCTCCAATTCCATGTAATTTACCATCAGGGATTCCTTATTGTCACGGAGAGGAACATGGTTGAGATAGCGGTATGTGTGAAGGAAATGCTTCTTACCTTTACGGATTTTTACCCTTTGTTCGGTCAAAAACGAGTATTTTACTGTTTCAGTCAGCCACGGATGGGTGTTTTGCTTGCAAGTAAGGATAAAACTCAAGCCATTATCGAGAATTTGCTTGCAAAACGGGTAATGTGAGTATAAATCATCCCCTAATATCGTCGCTTTTATCCCTTTTAGCTCATTGACCCGCTTGGTGAGCCATCGTTTCGCCGCAGTAAGCTCACAATCTTGCTTCTTTTCCCCATCCTCGTTCGTTATCAGCTCGCCCATCATCGGTATAACGCTCGAAATATGCGGTTTTACTATCGCCGCCGCCATTGCGCTGTGATAATAGGTGGTCACACCATCCTTTGTCTGATGCATGCAATGCTTGCAATGTATCTTCTCAGACGCGTGATACCATACCCCGTCTATCGCCACCAGCACCCCGTCATCCAGTACTTGATACGTTTTCATCACTCCGGTCTCTTCCGCTATTTGAAGCGACCCGCTGAATACCGGCGCAAACGTTTCGGGCTCTACCTCATCAAGCAGATTCCTGACCTGTGCATCAGACGGCAAGTCGTGTATGCCCAGCAGGCTTTGCGCGTTACTCTTTTTCCGCTTGTTCTGCATTTCCTTCATGTACCGCAAAAATGACGGAAATTGAAAATAGAAGACCCCGAACGCGCTCTTGACCGCATCCCCCAGACGGTGCCTCGTATTCGGCCCATGCCGGTTGTCGGGTATCTTCTCCGCTGCTTTGTCCAGATTCCCCATCAGCCGTTTAAATGTTTCCCCACCCATGCCCCTATTTTATCATAAATCGGGTAAATTTAGAATTGCTG
>BNVE01000348.1 GCA_025997875.1 Spirochaetia bacterium | reverse complement strand
CATGAGTTTTGTTAATGGGCGGGACTGCTGTATCACTTTAAAAACGCAATATCGGGAAATGGGATTACCCTACGCCGAAGAAACGATCCGGGGGGCGGTGTCGCTGCTGAAAGAAGAAGCTGCTATTGAGGGGGATGGGGTTTGTGGGGGAATACGGAAGCCCTGCGGGGTTACGGGGTGTGTGGTTACGCCGTTAAACATTGAGACGGCGCCTTTTCTTTTTGTGCTGGCTTTGGGGCGGTCGGGGCTTCCGGTGTTTGTAAGCGGGACACGAAACTTGTACCGTCATTCGGTAAATCTTTTGGCAATGGAAGGGGGGCTGCGGTTTGATTTGATACAGGACCGGGGGACGGTGCGGACGCTTTATGAAGGGTGCAAGGTTGAAGGGTTTGAATTGCGGATTATGCGGGGCGAAGCGGTAAAACTGAAATTGGATATATGCAACGCCCTACCGGGCTTATGCTTCGGGGATCATCCCCCGGTTTCGTATTCTTACCCGGAACGGGTGGCGGTTTGTAATGGGGAGCGGTTCAAAGAGGACGGCGTTGTCTATCGGATAAATGGTATAGAGCAAAAAAACATCTACGGCCTTACCATTTCTACCCACAAGGCGGGTGGAACACAAACGGAAGTATATATACACCGGGTTTTGGATTCTCTTATGGAACTGCCCCCGGTTATTGAGAATTTAGAAATTACTGCCCAACTGTTCCGGGATAGTTACGAGTTTCGCTCTTATGGGGTCTTTCGGCTTAACCTTACGCGACTGGTACTGATGGCTGATGAAACTTCCATCAATAGCGGGGATGCGGTTATTGGCCCTCTGCGGTATTACTGCGCGGGGGTTTTGTCCGTTGACGTCTTTACGGCCGACGATGGGGTTATTGAATGAAATTTTATGAAATTGATACTGCCTTAAGTGAAGCCATAGAACGGGGAGACAGCCTGGTGCGCCTGCGGATGAGCCTTGATTGGTCGGGTACGGGTTTTTATGAATCGGTATTTGAACAGGACATTATTGAGGCGTCATTCTTCGGGTTAAAGGAAGTTGCCGGGGGGACTACGG
>BNVE01000347.1 GCA_025997875.1 Spirochaetia bacterium | reverse complement strand
AGAGCCATCCCATTCCTCCGGTCTGTATTTTTAAGTAAATTTTAACGGCAAATATAACAACAATAGCCGCCAGGATACCTCCCAGGATTATATTAAGGGTCCGGACCTTCTGGGTTTTCAGCTTCTCTGCTGCCAATCCGTCCTTCAATCCGGCTATTTCTCCATTCTTTGATGAAACCAGGATCGACTGGCCGGCCTCGTACTCGCTGAATGATGTCCGCAAATTCTGCGTCAGCTCCCGTTCTTGCCTCAAGAGATCGTTCGAGTTCACTGAGTCCGCTTTCAATTCTCTGACCTGTAAGAGCCAATTCAGCCTGTCCCGCTCCCAGTTCGTCGAGATCTGTTCTAACCGCTGCAGCTCCCGGGATGATATCAGAAACCAGTTCTCTTGGTCGGGTAGTACATCCTCCGAATAACCCAATTGCAAGGTAAACAATAAGAATGTTAATAAAAACATATAAAAAAAATTTCCATAGTGCCACATCATTTCTCCTTATTTTTTAAAACTGGCCGCGGCGGCGGCGATATCGGCCCAGGTGGTAAAAAAGTACAGGAGCAAACCGGCAACGATAAAAAGGCCGCAGGGGATAAAGCTGGGCCACCCGTTGAAAAACCGAAACCCCAGCACGGCTGTTATGGGAGCAAAAAGAAAGAAGCAAGCCAGGGCAGTTACCCGGCGGGCGGATACCGGCCCCGGGGATCCATCGCTCTTTGTTTCTTCACGGAATATACTTAGCATTATACGACCTCCAATTCTACTATTTCATCGTGGGCAAATGCCCGGCGTATCATATTGGCCAGGTTCCGGGCCTGACCCTCGCTGGCTATACGGCCGCCGGCGTCTTCATGATGCGAAAGAAGTGGTTCGGGTGGTAACTCTTCAGGGAACCTGGGGGCCGGCCTATATGCCCCGGCAGTTCCCCCCGGGCAATTGGCGGATTACCGCTGTTGAGGATGTGGATAAAAGCAAGGGGGAATTCTATCCCTGTAAAATCCGTACCGATGCGCATCAACAGGTAAAAACCTGGAAGCTGGATGCAAACGGCGGGTACGATTCCCCTGAAAACC
>BNVE01000346.1 GCA_025997875.1 Spirochaetia bacterium | reverse complement strand
CAGTTTATTGAAGCACCTGGGCTTTTCCGCCGCCGACATCGAAAAGGCGGAACTCTACGCCTGCGGCACCATGGGCCTTGAGGGCGCGCCGGGGCTTAAAAAGGAACACTACCCGGTCTTTGACACCGCCACCCCCTCGGGAAAGATCGGCCGCCGGTCCATCTCCTGGACCGCCCACATCGGCATGATGGCCGCCACCCAGCCCTTCATTTCCGGGGCCATTTCCAAGACCATCAATATGCCCAACAGCTCAGGCTACGAGGATGTAAAAGGGGCCTACATGCTCTCCTGGAAGAGCGCCCTCAAAGCGGTGGCCCTGTACCGGGACGGCTCCAAACTTTCCCAGCCCCTCTCCTCTTTTGCGCCGGGCACGGACCCCCTGGCGGACACGATCCTCAATGTGGAAAAGGCCTTGGTCCAGAACCGGCCCGCAGCGCCGGAGCGGGCAAAGGCGGATCACCGGGGACTCCGCAGGCCCCTGCCCAACCGCCGGGCGGGCTACACCCAAAAGGCAAAGATCGGGGGCCACTCGATTTTTATCCGCACCGGCGAATACGACGACGGGAACCTGGGGGAAATTTTTCTTGACATGCACAAGGAGGGCGCGGCCTTCCGCAGCCTCCTCAACAGTTTTGCTATCGCCGTCTCCCTGGGGCTCCAGTACGGGGTGCCCCTGGAGGAATATGTGGACGCCTTCACCTTCAGCCGCTTTGAACCTAACGGCATGGTCCAGGGCCACGATTATGTAAAGATAGCCACCAGCGTTATTGATTTTATTTTCCGGGACCTGGCTATCAGTTACCTTAAACGCAGCGACCTGGGGCAGATCAAACCTGATGATCTTTTAGCCACCGGGACCAAAAACGACTCCGGTGATCCGGAGCTGCCGGGAATATCCGGGGAAGAAAAATTGCGCCAGAGCCGGGAGAAAACAAGCGCAGGATTCAAACCAACGGGACCTGCGAAGGGCGCGGCCGGGGGCGGTACAGCGGTCTCCGGCGCGGCCCCCCAGAACACGGCGGCATCGGCCCCCGCCGGTAAGGCCGGGACTGCTGCTGCGCCGCTCCCCA
>BNVE01000345.1 GCA_025997875.1 Spirochaetia bacterium | reverse complement strand
GCCCGTTGTACCGCCTGTTGTGCACTCCGCTTCGGTCTAAACCCGAAACTGCTGTCCGAGAATGTCTGTTCGAATATCGGTTGCAGTACTTGTACTACGGCCTGTTGCACCATCCGGTCTATCACCGTCGGCACTCCTAACAGTCGCTTCCCCCCGTCCGGTTTCGGGATTTCCACCCGCCTCACCGGTTTCGGTTTGTACCATCCGCCCCGTATGCTCTCGCATAATTCCCGGTAGTGCTCCATCAGGTACGGTTGCAGTTCCTCTACCGTCATCCCGTCTACTCCAGCGGCCCCGCCGTTTCGCACCACCCGCTCGCAGGCGTTAAACATATTGTCTACGTCTATCACCTGTTTGAGCAGTTCTGGAACTTTCGTTCCTACACTGTCCCCGTCTGTGGTCTCCCGTGTCTCAATGCTCCGCGCTCCTTCCGGTTCTTTGGGTTCCACACTATCCTCCGCAAGCCAGCCAAAGTCAAGTTCGCCTTGCTTTGTTTTCTGCTCTCTACACATTGCTCCACTTCCCTCTCACTCTTGAGACTCCGTGCGAACTACCGTTCGCCTTGTTCGGCCCTTCCCATTCAGCTTGTACTCCCGCTATTTCAGGGACATTCCCCCTCCTGGTACTATGGCCTCTGCGCGGCAACTATGTTGCCGATACTTCTTGCAATTTAGTCATATATCGCTGTATGGGTTCCGGTTTTTTTTTGACCGGCCTTGCAAGACCTCCCCGGGTAAGAGCGAGTAACCTTCGTCCCATCTAACCGCCGCATTTACATTACAAGGTTCGGGTAGTATCGGACTTTACTTTGTCATGCAAGCTCGTCCGCCTGGTACTGCCTTATATACGGTTTCTGTTCGTCGGTCCAGGACTTTGCCTGCGGATGCTTCCGCATCCGATCCTTCAGATTCCACCTCACGATGGACACCCTTGCCTTTGGCTAACGCTTCCTTCTACCAAGCGCGTAGCGGACTTTCACCGCCAAGTTACTCCCCATGCCGGGCACACATGGATGGCCTCTAAAACCTGGTTGTTAGAGGTGCCCATTATTGATGTTCCCTATTTATTTGTTAA
>BNVE01000344.1 GCA_025997875.1 Spirochaetia bacterium | reverse complement strand
CCCCAGGGCCTTTATCTTTTCCTCAGCTTCGCTGCGCTTCATCGAAACAAGTTCCCCGGTAAAACAGAATGATTTGCCCCGCAGGGGTTGGGCGTCTACGGCCTGGGGGAGATCACCGCCGCGACCATCGTGCAGGGGCTTAAGGAAACAGCCGCCGAGATGGATCAGGTACTTAAGGCGGGGATCATCAGTATCGCTGCTCCCCCTGCCGCAGACGCCCAACCCCTGCGGGGCAAATCATTCTGTTTTACCGGGGAACTTGTTTCGATGAAGCGCAGCGAAGCTGAGGAAAAGATAAAGGCCCTGGGGGCTTCCGCAAAATCTTCGGTGGTAAAGGACCTGTCGTTTCTCGTGACCAACGATCCTGAATCAGGCTCCGGGAAAAACAAGAAGGCCCGGGATTTGGGGATACCCATCATTGATGAGGAACAGTTTTTGGCCCTGTTGGCTGATCCGAAGAAGGCCGGAGATTACAGTGATACTGTTGCCGAAGCCGGGAAGGCAAGGCAGGGGGAGTTGTTTTGAAATACATCGTGCCCATTGCCATCGCCCTGATCCTCCTGCACGCCACGGGGCTGTTTTCGCCGTGACTTCTCCCCTGATGCAAACCCTTATCTCCACCAATCTTCCTCTTGTTCCCTATCTTGATACTATATGTACCGTTCTTGCAGAGAAGGGAAGTCTGGTCATTCGTTCCGATCCGGGGAGCGGCAAGTCCACCCTGGTCCCCCTGGCGCTGATGGCAAGAGATGATATGGGCAAACAGGACCGGGATGCCGGACCCGGCAAGATCCTCATGCTGGAACCCCGCCGGGCCGCCGCCCTGGGGATCGCCTCCCGGATGGCGGATCTTATCGGGGAGCCTCTGGGGGAGCGGGTGGGCTATGCGGTACGGCTTGAAAGGCGGGTTTCACCCCGTACCCGGATCGAGGTGATCACCGAAGGGCTGCTGGTGCGGCGGCTCCAGAATGATCCCGAAATGCCCGGGGTGTCCACCATCATTTTTGATGAATTTCACGAACGCTCGGTTCATACGGACCTTTCCCTCGCCCTGGTGATGGAAATACGCCGCATGGGTTCT
>BNVE01000343.1 GCA_025997875.1 Spirochaetia bacterium | reverse complement strand
TTGCGGCCTCCCTGTTTTTCTATATGTGCTGGAACCCGGTCTACCTCTGCCTCATCCTCTTTTCCGTGGCGGTAACCTGGACCTCCGGCATACTGATGTCGGACCATGGGTCCGTTAGCAGCTCGCCGGAGCGCAAAAAGCTGATCCTCGCTTCGTCTCTGATACTGAATTTAGCGGTGCTGTTTTTCTTTAAGTACTACAACTTTTTCGCCGGAACGGTGAATTCGCTTTTTGGACAGACCGGCGCAGGAATCGGTTCTGCCATTCCCACGCTGAATGTGCTGCTGCCGGTGGGGATTTCCTTTTATACTTTTCAGGCCCTGGGCTACTCGATTGACGTGTACCGGGGAACCGTAAAGGCGGAGCGGAACTTTTTAAGCTACGCCCTTTTTGTAACCTTTTTTCCGCAGCTTGTTGCAGGGCCGATAGAACGCACCGGGAATCTGCTGCCCCAATTCAAAATAGATTATCACTTTGATTATGACCGGGTAACTTCCGGCTTAAAACTCGCCGCCTGGGGGATGTTCAAAAAAGTGGTCATTGCCGACCGGCTGGCTGTTTATGTAAACGGAGTCTACGGCAACCCCGGCGTGTATCCCGCCAGCGCCCTGCTCCTTGCCACTTTTTTCTTTACCTTTCAGATTTACTGCGATTTTTCAGGCTACTCGGATATCGCCATCGGCACGGCCCGTGTGTTGGGCTTCAACCTGATGACCAATTTCCGCAAGCCCTACTTCTCCCAATCGATCACCGAATTCTGGCGGCGCTGGCACATTTCCCTTTCCACCTGGCTCAAGGATTACCTCTACATTCCCCTTGGGGGCAAACGAAAAGGCCCGGCCCGGCAGAAACTGAACCTGCTTATCACTTTTTTGATCAGCGGACTCTGGCACGGCGCGGCCTGGCATTTCGTATTCTGGGGGCTGCTGCACGGCCTGTTCCAGATTATTGAGCACGGGGTTGGGGAGTTAGGCGATAAATTAAGAGGACCAAGAGTTGGGGATGATCCAAAACAGGCCGGACGCAGGGTGCGGGTTGTGCGGATTTGCATCACCTTTTTACTGGTGTGCTTTGCCTGGGTGTTTTTTC
>BNVE01000342.1 GCA_025997875.1 Spirochaetia bacterium | reverse complement strand
GACTTTTACGTTCAACCCAAACAGACAAGAAACGGAGTGCCAGACGAAAACAATTCAAAGCGGCTCTCAATCAAGATTTCCTTCATGATGTTCTATTTGGCAAATGTTAAATGCTTTTGCCCTGCCTGCGTGGTTCCTCCGTCTTCATCAACAAGCCGCCCGATGGTATACTGTACCCATGGATTTCAATGCAATCTTACCGATCGGTTTAAGGGCTGAAAAGGCCGAAACCGTATCGGATGACAACACCGCCGAATCCTGGGGAAGCGGCGGACTGCCGGTATACGCCACCCCGGCCATGATAGCCCTCATGGAAGGAGCCGCTGCGGCGGCGGTGCAGGATAAGCTGCCCGCAGGATGGTCCACCGTGGGGACAGATCTCAACGTGAAACACCTCTCCGCCAGCCCCCTGGGCGCGGCAGTAAAAGCCGCCGGGGAGCTACTGGAAATTGACGGTCGCAGGCTCCGCTTTAAAGTTGAGGCCCTGGACGGCGCCGGAAAGATAGGCGAAGGCTTCCACGAGCGTTTCATCGTCGAAAACGAACGATTTTTAGAAAAAATTCAGGAAAAAACAGCTTCCCATTGAATCGCCTTCCATGCGAGTGTCCTATATAGTATATGAAAATAGCTATCAAATTCCCCCTCTCCGGGGGAGCTATCAAGGGGGGAACCTTCGCCCTTCAGGCTCGGTTGAGTATCAGGCGTCTGGCGCGGAAGTATGCCGCAGAAGACAGGATTCTGGATGTAATGCTCGATTACACGAAGCATTTCATAAAAATACCAGCTTGGCCGCACATTAAAGACTAAATTTCTTTCATATAAAGTTACAAAACATAGTTTAAAAAAGTAAATGCAGCCAGCAATTCTAAATTTAGCCTGAATCGGCAAGACCGCCATCGGTATAGAGAAAGACGAGGAAAGCAGACCAAGAATTGTGGTAAGCGAAACGCAGGCAAAATCGCAGGGCTTCAAAAAAAGCTACCCGGGTGGAACAGGATGAGCGGGCTTTTTGATAGTCGGTGTCGCAATAATCCAGGATGGTATGGAACTGGAAGGCTATCAGGTTGAGCAAGAAAAACACTTCAGCGGCA
>BNVE01000341.1 GCA_025997875.1 Spirochaetia bacterium | reverse complement strand
ACAACCCTTTGCTGTTTGCGGCTTTACCGACCCCTACCCGATGAGCCCCGTAATCGGCATGGCCTGATCCAACAGTACTACCAGCATTAACGCTATACCATGCCACATCACCAACAGCAGTACTGCTTCCCGAATATGTGTAGCTCCAGTTTGTCCCATCGCTTTGATTCCCGCCCCGGGCCGCATATTCCCACTCCGCTTCCGTGGGCAAGCGGTACCCGTTCTTGGTCATATCCATTACCGCGCCATCACAGGCGGTTGCATTTGTGTCTCTGGAATCTTTTATAACGCTTCCACTATAGGTATACACCGGCGTTTTGCCGCTCAGCTCGCTATAGGCATTGCACCATACTATCGCATCACGCCAGTTGATCGTCGTTACCGGACGGGTTGCCTTTTCGGCGTCTGTTCCCACCGTACCGGTTCCGTTTGTCCCATGCCCTTCCACGCCGGCGTTTGCAAAGGTATAGCCGTTTGTTACTGCCCAGTCGTACACCTCTTTCCATAACTGCCAGGTGGTTTCATATTTGGCCATGGTAAAGGCGCTCAGGGTTACTGAGGTCCGGGCTGCTGGAAATGCACCTTCCGAACCGCTTCCCGTTATGGCGCCCCCGGCCAAACTTACCATTGCCCGGTAGCTTGCCGGGGTGGTAAAGCTGTATGTTTGGGTATACACCGCCGTCAGTACCTCGCTGTCGGTCATGCCCGCCTTGTACGCAATGGCTTTAACCGTGGCGGGAAGGCTGGACAGCGTAAAAACGGCTGAGTATAGGGCCCCGGCGCTTGCGGTGGGGGTTGTCCCATCGGTGGTGTAGCGGATGGCCGCCCCCTCAGTTGCGCTGGCAAGGGTTATGGCCTGCCCCGCGCTGATAGCTCCTGCCCCCGGACTTGCCGTGGGGGCGGCAACCTGACCGGGGTTAGGGGTGGGATTGTTGTCGTTGGGGTACCCGGTAAAGAGGATTCCCAGTACCGCCAATACAATACTCCTTCTGAACACATTCTTCATACAATACTCCTTCTGTTTGTATAGATATATAAACAGAAGTAGTATTTTATGAAGAATGTGTTCAGAAGGAGTATTGTATTGGCGGTACTG
>BNVE01000340.1 GCA_025997875.1 Spirochaetia bacterium | reverse complement strand
ATCTTACTGATTCGACAATAGTCGAAAAGACGAAGGGCTTATTAAGATTTACAAAGCGCCCTATCCGGCCTAGTGAAACATCATACGGGATTCAGACGGCGCTCAATCCCTATGGAAGCGAACTTCAAAATCCCTACCTTTTTTACTTGGTAGATTATGATGCGGGCTATGAGAGCGCCGCCGATGTCCCCGCCGATTTACGCCACGCCATAGGGATGATGACGGCGATTGCCCTTCTGAATGTCATAGGAGATGGTCTCATGTCGGGCTTTTCTTCATCCTCTCTTTCTATGGACGGTATGAGTGAATCCTTCAGTTCGACACAATCCGCTACATCGGCATATTTCGGAGCGCGAATCAAAGTCTATGAGGATGAGCTTAAAAATTATATTTCAGATACGGCCCGCAAGTTTGGGTTCCTTCAAATGGGGAGCATCTAATGGGCGTTGGGTTGGGAGAAAATAGTCCCGTTGTACTCACATTAGGAAAATCGAATTATGAGGCAATGATAGACCGCCACGGCCAATGGATCAGGTGGAGGATTGCCGCAAAATGCCCATGTACTGTTAAAAGCACCATGCAGGCGGATCCGCAATGCCCGCACTGCGGGGGCCTGGGATTTACCTATTCTTTTCAGCCGCAATTAACCGTTACGGATACAATTTTAATAAGCGATTATAGTGGGATATTGAAAGTCCAGGAAAAGTATACCGATTGTGTCCTGGATATGGTTTACGATTTTTCCGGCAAGAAATATATTGCCGAGAAAAACGGTCCTTTTATAAGCCTTGATCCGTCCGACCTTCCCGAAAAGGGGAATTATCTCTATGTGGTAATGACGGAGGAAGTCGGTAAAATTGTGGATGAGGCGGTTTGTGAAAACGCCGGGGCCGGGTATTTCCGGGTGGACGGGCTGCGATCACGGCGGGAAGGGATAGACGGGCTTTATCATACCGCGCCGGGTGATATTATCAAAATTGAAAAGGTTACTGATGCAGATGGAAAAGTTTATACCCCGGATGAATTGCGCCTTGACCAGTTTCATATTAATCCGCTTACTGAAGAACGGACAGACCCGGAGACAGATGAGACATCTATCGTAACCCTGC
>BNVE01000339.1 GCA_025997875.1 Spirochaetia bacterium | reverse complement strand
CGTGCCGTAACTTATCAAGATTTAGCCTACCAAGCCTCCGACGCACGGCAAAAAGCCGACTACCAAAAGAAAGCCGACGCCGACTTTGCGATGGTGAAGAAACTGGAGGGAAGTAGGTGAATACTGTTTTTAACGCGCGAAACGTAAGACAAAATAGCGAAAGTATTTGGCGGGCGGTTTGAAACAAACTGGCAGCCGCCTTCCGCAAAACCGGGAAGTGGTTGCCTTTTTTGCCGACAAGGCTCTCGCAGATCTGTGACAAGGGCCTCGCAAGGTTGCGACAATGCGACCCTTAACCTTGCGATAAGGGCCTTTAAGAGCGGCACCCTGCCTTGCTTTAGCTTGCCGATGGGATTGAATATACCCCCAGCCTGTTATAGGATGGGCTAAAAACCAGCGAAGACGGGGTACTGTTCAAAGTAGGTATAGGTTTTTAATTTATAAGGAGGGGGAGTACCTTTGTTGGCAACATTAAGACTTTGTTTGCTAATCCGCTGCATTTATCTACGCTACTCCCCCGCGCTCCGTAGTCCTCCCTCCCTCACGGAGTTCGGTCAGTCCGGTCTACTCCGCTGCCCCCGCTCCTTGGTCGGCGTACTGGTCAAATTTAGTGCCCTTTTGCATTACCAGCCGCTTAACACCGTTTGGTGTGAGGGCTACACACCAAACGGGTACTAGACTAGCAACCAAACCGTCTGCGTTTTGGTCACGTTCTTTACTAGTGTCGACCCCACGATCATCTCCCGGCTGATATACTCATCACATCCCCGCGATGGCGATAGTCCCATATGCATCATTAAAAATAGTGTCCCGGACCAGAAAATGTATATGTCAAAAAAAGAACAATGCCCATTGGTTCCGCAGGAAAAATAAGACTAGCACTTTTAGGTTTTAACTTTCCATTGATAAGAGCAATAGTCACTGATTCATCTTGACTTCTTAATAAAAAACTTGGATTATAATAATATGGATCACTATGTATCCTATCATCTGGAAATGCTTTTAATAATAATCCCTCCCGGATTTCAAATATCTCACTCGCATTTACTGTGCCATCGTAAAGCTTTATCCACTCTAATTGTATGTTATTAATAAACTTCACCATTGTTTCTTTGTTTATA
>BNVE01000338.1 GCA_025997875.1 Spirochaetia bacterium | reverse complement strand
GCTTGGCAAGTTCCGTTGGTTTGTAGTCGGTAATGTCGTAATCGAAGGAGGCGTAGCCCCGGCTGATGCTTTTAAGGCGGTCGTAAAAATCGAAGAGGACCTCCGCCAGGGGCATGTCGTAGACCACTTCCACCCGCTTTTCGTCCAGGTAGGTCATGTTGGTCTGCACCCCCCGCTTTTCCATGCAGAGGGTCATGATGTTTCCCAGATAAGTTGTGGGGGTGATCACCGCGGCGCGGATATAGGGCTCCTCGGCGCCTTCGATCCGGCCTTCTTCGGGGTAGTCGGTGGGGTTGTCCACAAAGAGCTCTTCATTTGAACCAGATGCACTGGTTCGCAAGCGAACCTTGTACCTGACCGAAGGGGCGGTAAAGATCACCGACTGATCGAATTCACGCTCAAGCCGTTCCTGGATCACCTCCAGGTGGAGGAGCCCCAGAAAGCCACAGCGGAAGCCGAAGCCCAGGGCGGCGGAGGAATCCTTTTCGTAGACCAGGGACGCATCGTTCAGCTTGAGCTTTTCCATGCTGGACCGCAGTTCATCGTAATCGTTGGAATCCACCGGATATATTGATGAAAAGACCACGGGTTTTACTTCCCGGAAGCCCGGCAGGGGCTCCGGACAGGGGTTTTCCGCCCCGGTCACCGTGTCACCCACCCGGACATCGCTGACGGTCTTGATCCCCGCGATGATATAGCCCACGCTCCCCGCCGAAAGTTCTTCGGTTTCGATCAGGGCAAGTTTGAAGACACCGGCGGTTTCAACTTCGTACTCGGAATTGTTGTACATGAACCGGATCTTCATGCCCCGCTTTATGGAACCGTCAAAAACCCGCAAATGGACCACCACCCCCCGGTAGGGATCGTAGTGGCAGTCGAAGATAAGGGCCCGCAGGGGGGCCTTGGATATTCCCGTGGGCGGAGGTATACGTTTGACAATGGCCTCGAAAAGCTCATCCACCCCGGTGCCCTGCCGGGCGGAAACCAAAAGGGCTGCGTCCCCGTCCAGCCCCAGGTCCTTATCGATCTGCCGTTTTGCATTGGGGATGTCCGCAGCCTGCATGTCAATCTTATTGATCACCGGCACAATTTCCAGGTTGTGTTCCAGGGCCAGGTACATGT
>BNVE01000337.1 GCA_025997875.1 Spirochaetia bacterium | reverse complement strand
AAGAGGGAACCCGCCGGCTCATTGAGGCTGGGGCCGATGCGGTCAAGGTGGGCATTGGGCCCGGTTCAATCTGTACCACCCGGGTCGTGGCCGGGGTCGGGGTGCCCCAGTTCACTGCGGTGTGGGACTGCGCCGAAGAGGCCGCCAAGTCGGGTATCCCCGTCATCGCCGACGGGGGGATCAAATTCTCCGGGGACATCGCCAAGGCTATCGGCGCAGGGGCCAGCACGGTGATGATCGGTAACCTCTTCGCCGGCCTTAAGGAAGCGCCCGGGGATGAAGTGATCTTTGACGGCAGGATCTACAAGGAATACCGGGGCATGGGAAGCCTGGGGGCCATCAGCGACGGCAGCGGGGACCGCTACCAGATGTCCAAGGACGAAACCCCGGTGCCCGAGGGCATCGAAGGCCGGGTGCCCTATAAGGGTGAACTCCGCAACTACCTCCACCAACTGGTGTCCGGCCTCCGCAAGGGCATGGGCTACTGCGGCTGCAGGAACATAGACGAGCTCAAGAAGTACCGGAATTTCTGCAAGATAACCGCCGCGGGTCTTAAGGAAAGTCACGCCCACGATGTGACCATAACCCAGGAGGCGCCGAACTATTCCCGGTCTTAGGAGGGGGAAAGTGAAACCCGGCTCCGCCCCCAAACCTCTGCGTTTATTAAGATAGGCCTTACGATAAAAGAAAAAACGCAGAGTACACAAAGAACGTCTCTTGCTGTCCACTATCAACTGGACTTGTGAGAGAACCCGGTTGGTTCTCTCACAAATCACAAAAATAAAAAAATCGCTTGACACTTTTCTCCGTCAATGGCATGCTTTTTTTCATGACAGGTTTGGATACCGGAAAAAATGTAGCGCGCCTCTATAGCCAACACAGCGCCGAAGTTGTTGCGGCGCAGGGTATTCTTGCCATAAACGCAGTACAGTGTTGTTATCCCCCCCCCAGACCGTCCGAAAACTAAGTCTCAAACAGTTCTATTCTTGAAATATGCCTAATGTTTCCCGCCCAATTCCTGGACGCAGCCGTTTTCTTCGGAAACATCGGAGCCTCTAGCGTTTCCGAGTCCCTTTTTGCCCCGAGCGGCTCTTTTCGCTTATGCTTTCGTTAAAGCCCCCAGTAATCTCCCG
>BNVE01000336.1 GCA_025997875.1 Spirochaetia bacterium | reverse complement strand
CCTGGCCAACATGAGCCACGAAATCCGCACCCCCATGAACGCCATCGTGGGCATGTCGGAACTGATGCTCCGCGGTGAACTGCTCGACGAATCCCGTTCCTACGCCCTAGACATCAAACAGGCCGGGGCCAATCTGCTTTCAATTATCAACGACCTGTTGGACTTTTCCAAAATTGAGGCGGGGCGGCTGGAAATAATCCCGGTCAAATACCTGCTCGCATCCCTGGTCAACGACACGATCAGTATTATCCGCATGAGGCTTATGGAGAAGCCTATCAGGTTTTACACCAACATCGATTCGCGGCTCCCCAATGACCTCTACGGCGACGAAGTGCGGCTGCGGCAGATAATGCTTAATCTTTTGGGCAATGCCGTCAAATACACCGAGCGGGGGTTTATCAGTCTTACCATTACGGAAGATGGCCTCCGGGAAGGGAATAAAATTTGCCTGAAAATCACCGTGGCCGATTCAGGTTTCGGCATCAAACCGGAAGACAGGGAAAAACTTTTCGGCGAATTTGTCCAGGTGGATATGAAGCGGAACCGCGGCATTGAGGGGACGGGCCTGGGGCTGGCGATTACTAAACGGCTCTGCGTTGCCATGGGCGGCGACATCACCGTGGAAAGCGAATACGGCAAGGGCAGTGTCTTTACGGCCATCATCCCCCAGAAAGTCGGATCCGTTATGCCCTTCGCCTCGGTGGACAAACCGGAAGAAAAAAAGGTGCTGGTTTTTGAGCGGCGGGAAGTATACGCCAAATCCGTGTGCTGGTCTCTGGAAAATCTGGGCGTTCCCCATACTCTGGTGACCAGTCAAGAATCCTTTGTCAAAGCCCTTAAAAACGAGGAATGGTACTTTGTGTTTTCCAGCTACGGTCTGTATGAGCAGATCAAGCCGGCGGTGGAAAGATTGCAAAAACAGCCGCCCCTGGCGCTGATGGTTGAATGGGGAACAGAGACCTACATCTCACAGGTGCGCTTTGTGTCCCTGCCGGTACAGTCCCTTTCCATCGCAGACGTCCTCAACGGGACACCGGATCACAAAGGCTACTACGAAAGCGCGGGCGGTTTTGCAGGAACCCGGTTTATCGCCCCCAGCGCACGTATTCTGGTGGTGGATGACATCGCCACGAACCTTAAAGTAGC
>BNVE01000335.1 GCA_025997875.1 Spirochaetia bacterium | reverse complement strand
GGATAAGCATTATACTATCCAGAACGGTTATTTAACCGCCACCGACGCCCAGATCAAAGCCTTCCGGGAGACCGACTTCCCCGACGCTTCCCTGATAACCCCCTTCGGTGTTACCCGGGTGGTCCCCTCGGTCCGGCCCGCAATGGAATCGGCGTTCCGGCTCATCCGGCCCCCAAGCTTAAACTTTATCGCCCGGACCCCGGTTTCGTCCACCCGCTTTTGGAGCACCTCAACTTCTTCCTCCGGGGTGGTGTGCCGGTTCCCGCTGGCCACATACATTTCCAGCTCATCCCGGTATCGCTTTCCCCCGCCCAAAAGTTCGGTCACATTGCGGCCCGTCTTTTTCCCCAGCATATCCAGCAGGGCCGATTCGGTCCAGGCCACGGAACACCACCAGGGGAGGCCCTGCATCTTGTAGTTTAAGTCGTTGACAAAGGCTTCCTGAAAGACCTTCTCCATGTCCCGGGCGTCCCGGCCCAGGAAGTAGGGGAGGAGCTTCTTCTGCAAGATCGGGTAAAAAATTTCCGCATTGGCGGCACAGGGCCCGATCCCCTCCTCCCCCTTCTTCCCCCGGACCCGGAGAAAATAGGCTCCCTCCCGCTCAATCAGGGTGAAAGAATCGATCAACACCGGCCCGTCAACCAGTCCGGCATTGACCACCGGCTGGTCCATAAGCTCCTGGAGCTGCGCGAAGGTGACCGGACGGTGGGGCGTAAAATCAGCGTGAGGTTTGTACATTGTCTCCCCTTAACGCGGACTGGCTTTATAAGCCGCGGTATATTCCGCCTTAAGCAGATCGCCGCCGGCGGCCCGCCACCGGGCGACTTCCGCCTGGTATGCCGCCAGGTCAATCTGCCCAAGTACATACTTTACCCGGGCATCCGCAATGATATTATTTAAACTATTACCCAGCTTTACGGCGGTATCGGAAATGTAGGTATCGCTGATGCTCAAATACCGCTTTCCGTTATAATTGGCCATGGAGTCAAAGGTCGCCTGGGTTAAGGGATCGGAGAGACGCTCGGGGACCACCCGGGTAACACCGAAGGGGGTTATCAGGGAAGCGTCGGGGAAGTCGGTCTCCCGGAAGGCTTTGATCTGGGCGTCGGTGGCGGTTAAATAACCGTTCTGGATAGTATAATGCTTATCC
>BNVE01000334.1 GCA_025997875.1 Spirochaetia bacterium | reverse complement strand
GAACCAAGGACGAAATCCAGAGGACTATCAAAAAATACATGAAGGGAAACAGCTTGAGCTGTTCCCTTATCAGAATAAAGCATGAAGGTTAAAGATACCGCAGGGCTTGCCCTGCGGTTATTCATTCCATTATTCTTCCGACCAGCATAGCCCCAATGTCGTATAACGTGAAAGCTATACGACGTTTTTGCGGTTGCGATAAAGGAAACCGTAGGTTTCCAGCAACCGCAAAAATGTGCCGGAATAAAACCCCACAAAGGGCGAAGCCCGACTGGGATTTTGTGGAGGCCAAGCCGCTACTGCGGCGCAGCGTATAGCGTATGTTATATGCCGTTGTGCCGTATACAATTATTTTTGTACTACTTAATAATTAATATAAATATTCCAATTTCCAATAAATTATTATATTAATTCTGCAATATATGGTAAAACCATTCAAGTTATCTACTTTATTAAACCAGTACAAACCGCAGACAAAATACTAATTATTATTTGTCTGTATCGAAAAAAATACACCATCACACTTCAACGTCACCCCATTATTTATCGAAGGACTACTAATGGGGTGACATTTTTTTTAATCAGGCCAAACAACTTTTGTTACAATATCTGTCTTGCCAGATGAATCAGGAATAATTGTCCTTCCGTCATCTTTAGAACGAATCTCATGGTGAATGTGATCATCATCCACCCTGGTGCCAGCTCCATCATTTCCAGTTTTGACAGATTGATAACTAGAATCTTCCCATTCCCTCTTTGATTTTGTGGCTTCGGTAGGGGATAGATCATTGTCCTGAATGTGTTTGTTTTTATCCGACATAAACGCCTCCTCAAAAATAGGTTTGTTTATTGATGACACAAATGCCATCAAGTACCTTTATACTAATAATATTATTGTTCCACCATTTTGTCAAGTCATTTTCCCAATAAATATTTTATTATATTTACCATCCAATTTTAGGCACAATGGCATATAACGTGAAAGGTTTGCGACGTTTTTTGCGGCGCGATAAAGGAATGCGAAGCATTCCAGCGCCGCAAAAAATGTGGGTGGAGTGAGCCGTGGGAAGGAGCGTAGCGACTGACCTAGGCGAACGGAACCCGGAGGGGCTTTAGCCCCGAACCGCAAACCGTATGTTAGGCGAAGTAAAAGTCTGC
>BNVE01000333.1 GCA_025997875.1 Spirochaetia bacterium | reverse complement strand
ATGCCTTTAAGAGAAGAACTCTTAGCAATAGAATTAATTGTGTTTATGTGCGTTTTATAGGTTATAAAATGTTGCATATACCCTTTTATTATTATATTTTCTGCTTTCATGATATAATCGCATATTTATTGCCTAAACCAATATATAATATACTTCACAAAAAAAATACTATATATAAATGAACCAGTTCCAAAATTATCTATATAAAGTAGGGAATTGTAAATGAAAGATTTTCTTATAAAAATGTTTGGCAGTGAAAGAATGAAGAGATGGTATCATAATGTTCAACTTTTACTAAATAAAAAATATAGAAAATCATATTATAAAGTTAAAAAATGTTTTCGTGATATTAATGAAAATAAAAGCCAAGAACTTTATAAGTGTTTGTCTGAAATTTATTTTGATCACGGGAATATAACTCATGGGGGGGGGCAAACAAAACGATCGATTTTTTGTGGATATAGGTGCCAACGATGGGCTAATAGGAAGTAACACTTATGTTTTTGAACAGATGGGTTGGAGAGGAATATGCGTTGAGCCTCAGCCAGATATATTCAGACATTATTTGAAACGGAATAGAAATTGTGATTGTTATAATGTCGCATTGACTTCAAAATCAAATGAAAATGCTGAATTTTTTAAGGCTCATGGAGCAAATGCCTTAAGCGGTCTTAATGAAGGGATGTCAGAAGCACATAAAAAATGGGCAGGTGAATATGGAAAAGTGGAAATAATAAGTGTGAAGACGATGACTTTTGACGAGATAATGGGAAAATATTCCCCAATAACGCATATAGACTTTATGTCTATAGACGTTGAAGGTCATGAAATGGATATACTAAAAACTATAAATTTTAAGAAATATAGTTTTAGTTTTTTGACCATTGAAGGAAGTGAACCTGAAAAAATAAAAGACCATATGAAACAAAATGGCTTTTACGGGTTGAAGATTATCATTTGTGGTTTAAAATATATGCCAAAGGATATCGTGGGCATAATATTCAGCAACCATTATATAAAGCGCGTGATGATGTCAATGCCTTTAAGAGAAGAACTCTTAGCAATAGAATTAATTGTGTTTATGTGCGTTTTATAGGTTATAAAATGTTGCATATACCCTTTTATTATTATATTTTCTGCTTTCATGATATAATCGCATATTT
>BNVE01000332.1 GCA_025997875.1 Spirochaetia bacterium | reverse complement strand
GTAGAATACAATTTTTAAAAGAACTTCCGGCGAGTAGGCGGGCGCTCCGGTTTCATCGTTTTGATAGGATGGATCAAAGCAGGAAATATCCAGGGTATTGACGATATGATTAAGCGCAAACTCAAAGATACCGGGTATTAGCTGTTTATTGAGATCGACCTTGACGAATAATGTTCCTTGCCCTTGGTGAGTGCTTTTGAATACTGCCATAATATGGCTATTATATCATGCTTCCTTTAGGACTTACAAATACTTTTTCTACAACCTCAACATACGGTTTACGCTTCGTCGCTTCGCTCCTCGGCCTCCGCAAAACCCCAGTCGGCCTGCGGCCTTTGTGGGGTTTTTCTCCGGCACATTTTTTGTTGCCCTGAAATGCTACGCATTTCTTTATCGGGCAACAAAAAACGTCGTAAACTTTTCACGTTATACGACATTGGGGCTATGCTGGTCGGAAGGATAATAGAATAAAAAATATTTGGAAAATGTATTGACAAAGAATATAAAATAAGGTAAAACTTAAAAAGTAATGGGGTGTGCCTTCGGCACAAGTTTATTGTTTTATTATGTTAAGCGGCTTCACCGCTAGTTTGAATGGAGTGTTAGGAATATGTTTGAAAAATTGGTAAAATTAAATTGCTTCTCACGGAATAAGACATTAAAAATGTTGGCAAAAAATCTATTGGAAAAATTTTATTGTTGCGAAATTAATTGTACTGAAATAGACAAAAGTGTTTTATTCGCTCATCATGCAAGAGGTTGTACTATTATAGCCTCAAAAATTAGTGAAAATGTTGTTATATATCAAAATGTTACAATTGGCTCAAATATGAGGTATAATAAAAATAAAAAAGAATGGGAAAATGTTGGCGTTCCAATAATTGGAAAAAATGTTGTGATTGCTGATGGATCAAAAATATTAGGACCAATAGTAATTGGGGAAAATTCTGTTATAGGAGCTGGTGCTATAGTTACAAAAGATATGCCAGATAATAGTATAATATATGGTGTAAATCAATTCAAAAATAAAGACCCTAATTATGATTTACTAAACTTTTCATAAATAATACCTCATATATAATGCAAAGAAGGTTTACGAAAGAAAGCTGAAATAATAGATGGACGATGCATTAATGCATATAATGCTTCCTTAACCACTTTAAAAAACTGAT
>BNVE01000331.1 GCA_025997875.1 Spirochaetia bacterium | reverse complement strand
AAATAGCGGTTGTAGGGCGCCCCGAGTTCCGCCCCCGCGCGTTCATCAGCAGGGGCTTTTCCGGCTTTGGCTGTTTTCCCGGCCTCTGCGGAAAGGGCTTCCAGGGCGGCGATTTCCCCCAGATAGGCCCGCTCGTGGCTTTTCTGCACCTGGCGGGTCTTGCGGAACCAGCTGAGGGATTCATCGATAAGGCCGATTTTGAGGTACCGTTCCCCCAGTGCGTACATCAGTTCCGGCTCCGGCCCCAGGGTACGGACCGCGTCTTGTAAAAGGCCCAGGATTTTCCGGTCGTTGTCCCCGGTTTTGGCCTTTAACAGGATGGTGAAGCGTTTGATCAGATCCTTATCGGCCCCCAGGGAGGAGAGTTTACCCAGGGTGTTTTTCAGGGCCTTCCAGTTTTCCCCTTCCCAGGCAACGAGGAGCCTTTCGTACTGTATCTGGATTTCGTCCCCCTGGCCTTTGGCCGCCTGGTTCAGGTGGTTCAGGGCGGCGGTAAAATCCTTGAGGTTCCGCAGAGCTTCGGCGTACATGATGTGGATCATGGCGTCGGAGGTATTGCCGGCAGCGCCGGTGGTATGGATGGCGGCGCCTTTGCCGGACTTCCGGGATTTGAGCCAGTCCCGGCAGGCGTCGGCGGCCCGCCGCCATTCACCGGTCTCCAGGAAGGAGCGGATCATGAAGAAGTCTACGGTTTCGCTGTTCCAGGGAAGGTCCGGGAGGCCCGAATCCACGGAACGGATCTGTTCGACTTCTTCCAGGGCCCGGGCGCTCTGCCCCAGGGCCATCAGGATCGAGGCCCGGTACCAGCGGATCCGGAGGTCCCGGGGGGCGTGGGCTGAAGCCTGGGTATAGTGTTCCAGGGCTTCTTCAAGGAGACCCAATTCCCGGCAGGCCCTGCCCAGTTCCAGATGGAGCAGGGGTATGTCCCGGGCATTGGGACTGTTGTCCATAACAAAGCGGAGCATCCGCATACCTTGTTCGTAATTTTCCATCCTGCAGAGCCGGATTCCCCGGATAAAGAGGGCGTTGATATAGGCGTGATAGACCCGCTGCTGCACCGGCTGGGGAAGCTTCTGTTCCGCCGCAGTTTCCACCGCCTGCTGAAGCAGCTCCGCCGCCTTTTCGGAATGCCGGGATTTTAGCCAGGCCATGCCCAGCATGGCCATGGCGGCGACGTTCTTTG
>BNVE01000330.1 GCA_025997875.1 Spirochaetia bacterium | reverse complement strand
AAAAATACAAAATATATTGAAAAAGTAAGAGTCATCTATTACTATAATAGGAAAACGTGTTTTTTATACCTATTTTGATACATCTTGTTAAAAAGTTAAGAATAAAAAAACCGAGGCTTATATGTTTACATTTATATCACGAATTTTAGCATATTTGGGGTGATACATTACTAACCTTGCAACAAATTTCCCATGGGGAAGTAACAGCCACAAAAAGATATACATGGGCAGCAAAAGTATTTTTTCAATTCCGGAATATAAATAATAATAATAATTTTTTAAGGATTTTCGTATGAATTTTTTTTCTTTGCATTTAATTGATATAACAATTAATCCTCCTAATAGAACCCCAACCTTTCCCAAAGTCAGCCATTTTCTGCCCATTATCCTTATTTTTTTAGAATCAAGAAAATAAAAAGATGAAAACTGCCTCAACATATCCTGATATACAACACCATAGAACCAGCTGTCATGCCATTCCGGCCTCCCCCAAGTGCAAACATTCCTGTCTGAAAGATATACATTGGCTTCTTTGTTGTACAATAATGGGAAGAGTGGGTATATATGACAAAAAGAAGCGCCGTTTTCAATAGCCTTGGCATAATATTTACAATATATATCTCTATTTATTATTGATGATGACATAAAAAGTAGATTAGAATAATATGAATTTTTTGTAATAAAATCAAAAAAATTATTAAAATCATCAATGACGATTGGGTTACATACCAAGCCTAATTCAGACGAATATTTGATTATTGCCGTATCATTCTGAATTATGCTTTTACTAATATCCTCCAGTATTATTTCTATGGAATTTTCAAGTATGTCATCATCGTCGCCAAGCAGCCATACCCACTTTGTTTTAGCAAATTCTATACAGCGCATAATATTTATATTTGCTCCGACGTTAACCGGGTTGCGAATAATATTAAGATTTGTTAGTTTGATGCCTACTTTATCATAAATATCCGACACCGGTATTTCAGAACAATTATCAAAAATAAGGATTTCAACAGTTTCTATTTTTTTTATCTTAGATAAGCCAACTATCATTTTTTCTATTTTTTCCGGTCTGTTGTAGGTTGGAATACAAATACTCAATAAATAATTTTTGTTTAGCATTTTTTATACACCACTACTATTGACTGCCAATTTCCATTCTTATAGAAATTTAAATACGATATTT
>BNVE01000329.1 GCA_025997875.1 Spirochaetia bacterium | reverse complement strand
TCACGACAAACGCATGAAGCATCAGAGCGAGAGGACGGCCTCAAGATGTTGTTCAAACCCCCAGCTCAATATGCGGCGTTTGAGTCTGAGGCTGTATTTCTTCCCCAGCTGTAATGTCTTAAGCAGTGCCAACGCCCATTTCCGTATGATGTTCATGTTTTCCGCAGATGTTTTGTTCAGCGTATGGTTTTTATCCTCCCGAAATGTTACATCTAAATGCCAGTGCATGCTCTCTACCGACCAGTGTCCCCGTACCGCACGCGCAAAATCCTCAATGTTCGCTTCCAAACTCGTTAGGTAATACCGTGTTTCTTCACTTTGCGTACCATCATCATGTAAAATCGTCGTTTTGGTCATCCCAATACTGTTCAACCCTGCCCATTCTTTCCGTTGAGGCAGCCATTTTACGTCATCTGTCTGCCAATACTCCCGTTTCTCATACTGACTTCGCTCCCGTTCCCCCGTTTGCAGGTATCCCCCCTGTTCCTCTATCGCTTTGAGGAACTTTTCTTCGCTGAAATACTCTCGTATATCCTCATACAGGGTTTTTTGATTCTCTTTTACCGCCAATACATAGTCACCCTTGCCTTTCCCTATCTTTTCCGCGATTTCTTTCTGGGTTCCTATGGCATCTATCGTCACAATCTGTCCCCGTACCGATACCATGTCAAGCAGCGCCTTTATCATCGGGACTTCTTTCCCCTTGCTATCCGCCGATTTCTGCCCAAAACATACCCCGCTTTCCTTCGACCACGCGGATACTATGTGCAGCGGGTCTTGGTTCTTGTTCCCGTTACCCCGGATAGTCTTCCCGTCTATCGCCAATATCTGTTTGAGCTTCTCTCCCTCGTTGTTATTCAGCATCTTTTGCCATGTTTCCTGCAGTCCGGTGAATGTTTCAGGCTTTATACTCGCCATTACCCGTTGAATTGTGTCATGTGATGGTACTCCATTCGCTAACTCAATGACCTTTTTCAATAATCCCTGATGATATTTTGCCCATTCCGCTATTTCCACCCACTGATCGCAATCTGCTAGGGTTCCAAACAGCACTATCACCACGATGTCTTTTAGGCTATGCACTATTTTCCATTGCTGCCGGTCGTCTTCCAGCTCCTCAAGAAATGATAATACCTCTTCCATTCCTTTAACCCCTCCCAAGGTCTTATGAAAAAGTATATCACTTTTCTTTCATGCGTTT
>BNVE01000328.1 GCA_025997875.1 Spirochaetia bacterium | reverse complement strand
ATTTCGCGGGCGTAGCCCGCCATAGTGGGGGAAGCCCGCGAAATAGGTGGGGTTTACTCCCGCCGCTCCCTGCGGTCGCTCTGGTCGTAAACCCTTCATCAACGGCTCAAAGGGGGAGGGGCGGCTCACTCCCGTTGGTCGTTCGCCGCAAAGAAGGAAAAAACGCTGGCCTCCCTGCCAGCGTTTTTTCCCTTCCAGGCGGCATCCTGCCGCCCCGCCAATAAACCGCCACAGCGGGTCGTACTCTGCCCACCCGGAGGCGCGGCACCCTCAAGCGCAGCGCATTCCGATTCCCAAAGCCATCTGTCAGTCCGTCACCCCTGCGGGGAGACGGAACCGCAACCAGAGGCGATGACCCGAATCTTTCCCTCCAAGGCTTAGTCTATGCAGCCCCTCCTTCGGAGCGGCTGACCGAGTACTGGCCGATGTTCTGAATTATAACACTACCGCCAACCTGATAATTTCCTAATAGAGTTGTTCGATAACTTTAGTTATTGAACAACTTCTGCTGAAAAATGCAAAATGCGTAGCATTTTGCAAGACTTGTGAGAGAACCAACCGGGTTCTCGAACAAGTCCAATGTATAGTTAGTGCCGGGTAAAGTGAAATTTGGCAAAGTCCCTATAGCAGTTTTCTTTCTTATATACTTTCCCTTTTTTATGCCTTTACGCAGCATAAAAAGAAGAACACTACATAAAAAAGAATATGAGGGTGAAAATTTGATTTTGCTTTTTATAGATAGCTGATTGATATTTTCTTATGCGGGGAGCGCGCGTGTCCCTTTAAAATTGCCAGTTTTTGTTAGTATTCTGATTTTTCAATGCAGCCCCATCTCAATGCGCCGGAAAATGTATCATTCAAGACCATTGTAGAACATTAAAGACAAACACAGTCCACAAGAAAAAGACACACCATGTTTTGCTAACCACCCAACGGAAAGGGGCACGGGGAAACCCGGCAAACAGGCAAGGCAACACAAAAGGTATAGGCTCAATAAATGTCTTTATTGCGATAACTTATCAAGTCCTAACCAAAATCTATAAATCTTAAATGCTATTCCTTGACGGTGATATTAACCCAATGCCGTCCGTCACTGAGCCGTTTCTGCGCAATTCTCAACTCTTTTAAACGCAGCCCAAAGAACGTTTCAGTGCATCCGTGTTCGTTGTTTTCTTCACACCATTCCTGATAACACTTGAACAGTTCCCGCGCCTTTATCT
>BNVE01000327.1 GCA_025997875.1 Spirochaetia bacterium | reverse complement strand
CTGTTGCCCACGGCGCGGAACAGGGCGGCGTCGGCGTTGTAGATCGCCAGCATGGGATAGGAAAGGCAGGTGATCATGAGATACAGGGCGGCTGCTTCCATCACCTCGGGGCCGACACTGCCGTAGATGATCCGGATAATCGGACGGCGCAGAAAGAACGAAAAGGCCATGATAAAAAGGGAAATCAGGGTGACCACATAGATAAGCTGTTTTGCGGCTACCCCGGCGTTTTTCGTATCCCGCCGCCCTATGTACTGGCTGGTAACCACCGCCCCCCCGGTGGACAGGGCGATAAAGGCGATTATGAGCAGGTTGTTGATATTGTCAACGATATTGACCCCGGAAACAGCGTATTCCCCTACGGAGCTCATCATCACCGTGTCCGCCGCGCCCATGGTAACCGCCAGGATTTGTTCGATGATCAGGGGCACCAGCATACGAAAGAGGGCCTTGCCGTTCCATTTTTCCATCATTGACAGATTAGGCGCGCTTGGTGGGGAAACAGGGGCTGCGGACTTCACAAAAGGAGCCTTATCGGATATTTCATAAATTATGGTTCTACCCTTTTCCGGTCCCGGGGGAAGAGGCTTGCCTCTTTTACGTTGGCAAGGCCCAGGAGTTTCTGGGTAAGCCGTTCGCAGCCGATGGCAAAACCTCCGTGGGGGGGGCAGCCGTATTTGAAGACAGCGAGGTACCCGGCCATGTCTTCCGGTTTAAGGCCGAATTTGGGAAGCGCCTCCGCCAGGGCATGGTAGTCATGCTGACGCCGGCTCCCGGAGGTGATCTCCAGGCCCCGGAAGATCGCGTCAAAGCTCATGGTCAGGGCGGCGGCATGTTCGCCGGCGCCGCCCTCGTCTACGGATTCCAGGGGATAGGTGTAGAAGGGCCGGTGCCGCCGGGGGAATGCGTTGACAAAGGCCAGGTCCGACCCATGCTCCCGGAGGGACCATTCGCAGAGGAGCCGTTCCGCTTCGGGGGTGATGTCGAAAATGCGGGCCGAAGCGCCGGAGGCGTTTCCGCTTGAAGTTCCTTCGGAACTTCCCCCGCCGCTGTTCTTCCCCTTTGTACGGGCGGCTTCGGCGTTGACGATCTTCAGGGCCTCCTCGTAGGACACCGTGGGGGCTTTGGCCACCGAAGCGGGATCGGGAATCACGGCGTTCCACAGGGCAATATCGGCGGCGTTTTTTTCAAGCACCTGGGCAAAGATGTATGCCAGAAGCCCCT
>BNVE01000326.1 GCA_025997875.1 Spirochaetia bacterium | reverse complement strand
AAAACTCTTAACAAAGTCCTTACGTAAGGATAAAATAGGAACCATGAAACAGCATGGATTTTTTGATGAAAATGATAAGTTAAAGGAGCTTAGTGCGCTCGGAGACCCCCTGGAAAAGCTCAATAAGCACATAAATTGGGAAAACTTTCGTGGAATATTAACCCGGACATTGAAGAAAGAGCCGCAAGGCTCTGGTGGACGACCACCATTTGACTACGTCATGATGTTTAAGATTCTGATATTACAAAAATTGTACAACATAAGTGATGACCAGGCGGAGTATCAAATTAATGACCGGTTAAGTTTCCAGCGGTTTCTTGGGCTTGCTTTATGTGACACGGTTCCAGACTCTAAAACGATATGGCATTTCAGAGAGGGGCTGGTAAAAGCGCAGGTTTTGGACACGATATTTTACCGTTTTGTGAGGCGCCTTGAAGATCAGAAAATAATCAGCTATAGCGGAAGCATAGTTGACGCAACATTTGTGGATACGCCGAAACAACGGAACACGAAGGAAGAAAACAAAACAATAAAAGAGGGCAGCACCCCCAGGGAATGGGAGGGGAACCCGCATAAGAAGGCACAAAAAGATGTCGATGCCCGCTGGGCAACGAAGAACAAGGAGGTTCATTTTGGCTATAAGGACCATGTAAAAACAGATAAGAAAACAAAGCTGATAACCAAATTCAGCACGACCAGTGCCGAGGTTCATGACATCCAGGAACTTTCCAAATTGATAGACAAGAAAGACAAAGTGATTTATGCCGACAGCGCCTATACCGGAGAAGAAGTGCAAAGTTGCATACCCCCAAAGACGAAGAACAGGATCCATGAAAAGGGGTACCGAAACCATCCATTAACGAAAACTCAAAAAGAACGAAACACAAAAAAGTCAAAGATCCGTGTACGAGTGGAACATATATTTGCAACCATGACCAATACCATGAAAGGAATAACCGTGCGAAATATCGGAAAGGTGCGGGCACATGCAAATATAGCGCTCATGAATCTGACCTATAATTTTTATCGGTATGCATACTTAATGCAAAAGTTAAACGCCTATGCCTAGGGGCAGTCTGTCCACAGCGCAAGCTGGTGGGCAAAGGCGGGCGAATGATGTAGGTAATACTATCCTATTCAGATGGTTTATTGATCATTTTACCCGGTGAACAGTAAAAGTGAGCGTGTATGGAATGGATGGCCTCTAAAACCTGGTTTTTAGAGATGCCCT
>BNVE01000325.1 GCA_025997875.1 Spirochaetia bacterium | reverse complement strand
GTGTTTAGCCCGGGCGGCGGGTCCCCGCCGAACACCGGAACCCCTTTGGACACCCTGGGCTACCCCCTTACCACCTCCTCGGACGCCCACTACCCCGAAGATGTGGCCCGCCGGCCCTTTGAGCTGGACATCACCGTAGAGGAACTCTGCCCCGCAGGCCCCGGCGGGGAGGCGGACATGGAGGCTTTTAAGCGGGCGTTGGGGAAACGGCCGAATTTCAAGTCTTAGGCCGGATTCATCCTTGCCCTTGATTGTCTGCTGGCAATTTCTTTTTTAAACTGTATGAATGCCTCTGTTCTGTTTTCCGGTAATCTTTTTAATAATGCCTGTATGACCGTTTCTTTATTCTGTACCAAATATTTTTCCGAATCCCTATTTTTGCCGCTTATATATATAATACCGGGGTATCCCTTCCTGGTATAAGGATCAATGTATGATTTTTCATAAGTCACCGCCCAATAGAAGTTATGTATGATATCATTGGGATGGCCGTTTGCCGAACCGTTCATTCCGCCGTCAAGGAACAATCCGCCCTTTTTAAATACCCCGCCTCTTCCATAAGCGTCATATCCGGGCGGTATACCCTGTACATCCGGCAGATACTTTTCATTTATTAAGACAACCGTAATGCCCTTATTGTATAAAATATTCTTGTATATTTGTATGTTTTGCCTTTGAGGAGTTATGATGATTTCTTCATTATCATAAATTAAGAAATCACCGGGGTTCTTCGGTTTTTCCGCCGCCGCCATAGGGTTCATTCCTTATGTAATAAATATAACCCCCTTTAATGGCGGGTATCTTGTTTTTTATATTTTTTTTAATTTTTCCCTATTAAATGACTAGTCTGACCGGTCATTGATAATAGTCGATGATCTCCTGTTCAATCCCCTTGCCGGTGGTTTCAATTTTTTTGATAAGTTCCGCCATACCCGGAAGGGCGCGGGTTTTATCTGTGATTAAATTGATACGCCGCAGCATGGATGGCGCAAGTTTTCTGCCATGCTTAAGGTAGCGTTCGAAGGTAGACACATCCATACATACCGGCATTATGGTTTGATCCGCCGTCCCGGCATTATCAATAATCCCCTGAAGCTCCTGCAAAATGAGTATGCCGTCGGGGTCGAGGTCCCCTGCGTGGTAAAAAGCAAAGCCCGATTTTGCAAGGAGCCCTGCCAGTGCGCGTACCGCCCGGTTTGGATGACCGCCCGCATAGAGGAGGCAGCTGTAGT
>BNVE01000324.1 GCA_025997875.1 Spirochaetia bacterium | reverse complement strand
GAAAAAATTCTGGATATCAATTCCCTTTTTAAATGGGGAAAGGTAAAACACGGCAGCGCCATTCAGTTTGCCGTTGCGGGAAACGATATCAAGGATGTGGCCAAATTGCAGCGCTATCTGGTCCAGGGGGCAAGCAATCAATTTGAGGCATTCCTCCGGGGAGCGGTGAATAACGTTTTAAAACTCTTCGGTTAAGCCAAGGAAAAACCAATGGATAACAGAATACATTTTTTCAGTCAGAAGGACATTATTCCCGCTCGGGTTGAACCGGAACTCTTGGGGATTCGGGGCCGGCAGGCCAATGAATTTGCAGAACTGGGTTTTCCCATTCTGCCGGGCTTCATCCTGGATACCCGAATCGCCTCCGAAATTTCCGGGGAGGCCATCAAAAAGGATGTAAACGCCCTTCTGGATAAATGCGCCGCCATTGTGGGGAAAAAGTACGGGGATACGGAAAATCCCCTGCTCCTTAAGGTGATAATCTCCTCCAACATGGCGGTGACCACCTATCCCGCCCTGCACAACTTCGGCCTGGTTAAGCCCGTGATTAACGGTTTTGCCAAGTGGGTGGGCGGGGATTTTGCCGCCCACGAGGTGCTTTTCCTGATCCGGGGGATGCTTAAAATTGAAGCGCGGATCAAGGAACTGGAGGACAAGAAAAAGGAGCTGGAGGAGATCAATGCCCAGCTGAAAATCCTGGGCCGGGCGCTGGGTTTTGCGGGGCCTTCCAATGAGCTGCATGAAAAGGAAAAACCGTTCAAGATCGATAAACCCGCCGAAGCCTACATGGACGGGTATGCAAAGTACTTCCCCAAAGGTTTTTTTGACAGCGCGGAAAGCCAGCTTCTGCTTAGCCTGGCGGTCCCCTCATAGACGGTGGATTCACCGTAGAAGGGCACGTTGACGGTAAGATAGTCCCCTTCGGAAAAGGTGAAGTCCCCCAGGCTGGCCTTCTTGCCCTTTATTTTCAGGGCCGGGGCCACCAGGGACACCTTGCCGTACTGGCGGGCAACCACCGATGCGTGGGCGGAATAGCCCCCCTCGGCGGTAAGTACCCCGGTACTCACTTCGATGGCCTTAACATCCTCTGCAAAGGAAGATTCCAGAACCAGGATGAAACGCTCATCCTTTCCCTTCTGCTGGGCCAGCCTCCTGGCTTCCAGGAGCCCCTCGGTGCTGAAACAGACCCTGCCGATAGCCGCGCCGGACGCCCCGGCAATACCACCCTTCCACTGCTTAAGC
>BNVE01000323.1 GCA_025997875.1 Spirochaetia bacterium | reverse complement strand
GAAGAGGCCGATGAGGTCTGTACCGCAAAGACCCACGATGAACTTGTCTGGGAAGCGGCTGACCTCCTCTACTTTACCACGGTCCTGATGACTCAAGGTGTCTTTCCCTGAACCTATTCAAAATCGCCTGGGCCAGTTTCGTTTCTTCCCTGAGGAAGTCAGATAAAATCCTCCGTTCCTTCCTCGTCTTGAAACGATACTTTTCCTCAGGATTCGCAAATCTCATGCCATCCTCCGTTTAGGTGTAACGGGCAGAAAATCCACATGAATATCTCCGGTTGTATCCTTTCGGAACTCCCGAATTGAACAGAGCGGTTCCGAACATTCAGTGATTGGATGCCCATTCATGCACCATTTACAATACTTTCGGATTGCCTTGGTACGGTCTCCAAAGCAGACGATATTTCCCTTCCGGTGCAGAGGGCAGCGTATGGTAACGCAGTAATCCCCGCCGCAATCCTGGCAGCGGAACTTGATGGCTTGCCGTTTGGTCATTCTTTATCTCCTTCATAAAGGCGGCTCACTTCCCGTGTCGTCAGGAGCCGCTGCAAGTGATAATCCCGGAAGGTCAGCTCAAATCGAATCTTCCCGTGGGGCGGGATCGTTTTGAGTTCCCTGGTGATGTCCGTTTTAATTTGTTCAAACAGAATTTCAGTGTTGGGTCTTAATTCTGTCAAACCTCTGGTCTGCCTCATTGTTGAACCTCCTGTACTGATGGGACCCGGACCGTGGCGATAAATTGGGCCAGGTCCTCATCGGTAAACCGATAGACACCGCCAATTTTCCGGTAAGGGATTCGCCGCAGACGGATAAGACGGCGAACCGTTACTACGGAGATACCCAGTTCTCCAGCTGCCTGTTTGATGTTTAGTAACATACATTTTCCTCCCAAAAATTGATCTATAAAAACTTGCCCTCCATACGGGCAATTCTTGCATGGTTCATTCCTCCTTTCACCGGGAGGTTTGCGCAATTTATCACATTTCATCACATCTCAATTCTGCCGCCTATAAGGGTTTTCCCTAATTGGCAAGTATTACATGACATCCGCCGGTTTGAGACATGAGAAATATCACATCTTGCAACTATTTTCCCCAATACTTCAAATTCTTGCTGGTCATTATCAATCTCCGTTATCTCTCCGTGACATACGTAAAAAGTGCAATTTTCATAAAAGCCGTATCGCCTCCTATCACCTCATTTATTTCTCAGAATGCTCATTCTGTAAATCGCCCAAAGGGGTGATTTTTCGG
>BNVE01000322.1 GCA_025997875.1 Spirochaetia bacterium | reverse complement strand
GGGGACCACCCGGGTAACACCGAAGGGGGTTATCAGGGAAGCGTCGGGGAAGTCGGTCTCCCGGAAGGCTTTGATCTGGGCGTCGGTGGCGGTTAAATAACCGTTCTGGATAGTATAATGCTTATCCTTGATTCCCCGCCGCAGGGTCAGGATAGCATCATCGGAACCGAGGGCGTCAAAAAATTTCAACACCTCCTGCAGCCGCTCCTCGGTTTTGATCGAAGTTTTTGGAAACACAAAGCCGCCGTTAAACCCGATATGAGAACGGCTCACCACAGACCCGTCCGGTCCCTGGATCTGCTGGGTAAAGCCGATTTTGGCCTCGGGGAATATGGCGGAAACCCGTATCTGGGTATCAACCACATCGTTAATATCACTGAAAAACACCAGCCCGGCCCGGCCCTGCTCAAGGGGCAGGTACTCGTTGCGGAGTTCCACCACATCCTGAACCATGTAATTTTTGGCATAGGCTTCCCGGTAGAGGTTCAGGGATTTGTAGAAATTCGGGTCTTCCGTTTCGTGTTTTGCGGTCTGGGTTGCCTCATCCCAATACCACTCCATCTTACCGCCGAAATACACCGCCGTATCGGTAACTTTCGGCCAGTTGGTACCCTTCATGGAAAGGCCGACCGTATCCCGCTTGCCGTTGCCGTCAGGATCACGTTCCGAAAAAGCCACCATGATGTTCCATATATCATCTATGTTCTTGGGTTCCGCCAGTCCCAGCTTTTCGAGCCAGTCTGTCCGGTACAGCACACCGGCCTGTACCAGTTCCCGCTCAATGGGAAGGGCGTAACTCTTACCCTCAATCCTGGCATTGACGAGCCGGTCCTTGCTTAACTTCGCCAGTCCCGGCCATGCGGGGTTGTTCAGGTATTTGTCCACTTCCCAGAACATCCCGTCCCGGACGGCGCTTACCACATTGGCGGGCCGTATGTTCCCCCGGACCACCACTGCATCGGGCAGGTCATTGGCCGCAATCTGCACCCCCAGGGTATCCATGTAGACCGGTGTGGGATACCAGGAAATCTGAATATCCGCCTTGAGGGTATTCCTCAAATACTGCATCAGATCGCTGGTATCACGGGGCGGCTCAGGCTGATTGAAATTCGCCATCATCGTCAGCTTGTACCGGGGGCCATCGTCCTTTGCCGCGGAGGTTCCCGATTTCCCGCAGGAAAACAGGGACAGAACCAGAACCAGGGAAACCACCGCCATCGCCGGTTTCATCTTTAGAATCTTCATAAACTTCCTC
>BNVE01000321.1 GCA_025997875.1 Spirochaetia bacterium | reverse complement strand
CGCGTTATACATTTGAAGGCGGGTCTTACAAATCCGAGCAGAAGCTACCCAATGGTACCTGGAGGCTTTCAGAAAAAGGTGATTATACCTATAACTCCTCTTACAGGAAAGTGTCTTTAGTTGCAAGGCGGACTTATGCGGATATGACCAACACAAGTATGCTTGATTCGTATGTGACTGCTGGAGTGCCCCAATCAGTGATTGACCAAGTAAAAGCCAATGCCACCGGTAGTTTTGATTCTACTGATTCAACGGTTGATGCTTATATTATGTTGCCGTTATATTATTGGGTTCGTGATAATCCGGAACAAGGCGTCAAGTTCATGACCGGTAGCACTGCGACAGTAACTCAATTTCTTCAATCCAATGGTTATGCTTCTACTGAATGGGTTGAGTATTGGAACCATCAGATCTCTGCGACAAATGTAACAGCTCTTAAGTATTCCCTTGATTCTTCCCAAAAACTCTATTTCACTAATAAATTATAGTACAAAGGCGCTTGGCGCCGGATTGTAATTTTGAGGTTTAGACCTTAAAGGCCGCACGCAAGTGCGGCTTTTTTATATGCCAAGTCCGCAATTCGTGTAATCCGTGGATTTTCTTCTGTAAAATAAGGACAAAGAATAATCAAGCACCAGGGAACCCAGGGGTTCCGGGACACGAAGGGAAGATGCTGAGAATTGGAATGACGTTATTTTTTAGGACGGGCAGGAAGCCAAAGAACAGAAAGATTTTCGCCCTTTTCAACCGCTTCCAGCTCGTTGTGGTCTGCGGTAACCAGGGCGGCCTGCAAAGCGATGGCGGTCGCGCAGGCAATGGAGTCTGCCAGGGAACAATGGTACGTAGTTTTGAGCCTTCCGGCATCATACATAACCGGGTAGCTGACGTGTTCGATGATGGAAACAGGACCGGCGATAATCACTTCGGTTAATTCTTTCGCTTCCGCTTGCCCAACCAGATAAATTTGATCGTAATAAATCTCAAGCAGTTGGACAATGCTCATGGAAAGCGAGCAATCACCCCGGGCGGCTTCCGCAAACAAGCGGTCAACAATATCCGCCCCCGGTTCCTCATTGATAAGTGCAAGGAGCGCGCATGAATACGTCCCTTCGGGCCGTTTGTCGATAGGAATGTTATTTATTTATTGAATCTTATAAAACCCCCGGCTTTGCCGGGGAGACTTGAAAAGGCTATGCCGTGCCGTGCGTGATCCGGATGACAAAAATCAATAAAGTACTCCAGAGGAAGCCTCAAAAAAAGGCAACC
>BNVE01000320.1 GCA_025997875.1 Spirochaetia bacterium | reverse complement strand
TTCCCGCACCGTGAGAGAGCGTTCCGCGCTGACCCGGGCCGCGTAGTCGTTTTGGTCAGCCGTCAGTGGGTTGTCGTAGAGCCATGCCTTGATTGTGTGTAATACTGCCATACTTGTCTCCTTCTTACTATATTTCCTTACGGGATTACTCCCTGAATAAAAATTGATAACCACTAACCACACGAACCTCACGAAAAAATATGTCCGTGTGGTCCGTGGTTATCATTCCTCCCTATTCCCGCTCGTTTGAATAGGCTATTTGACCCGGAAAGCGGGGGCGCGGTCAGGTGACCGCTTGCTGCCCCCGCATGGGTCCGCTTATGGGATAACCGTCCAGTTGGTAGTAGCATCGTCGGTGGAAAGGTTTCCCGTAACATCATCGTCAGCTTTCCTTAAGGCACTGGTTTGGCCCCAGAATACCGCATGGCCCTTGTCCCCGGTGCTGAGGTAGCCGGCGGTGGCGTTGTTGGTGTCGCCCGAGCCGGGGCCGCCGTAGATAGTGCCGCCGTTTTTGGTGAAGGTTTTATTGGGCGCTATATACACCCCGCCGCCGGCTCTGGCAGCGGTATTGCCGCTGATAATCCCATCGCCCATGGTGAAGGTGCCGTTAACATACACCCCGCCGCCGTAATTGGCGGAATTGCTGCTAATGGTCCCGCCGCTCATGGTGAAGGTGCCGCTGGCGTCTACGAACACCCCGCCGCCGGTGCCGGTGCCGCTGCTGGCATTACCGCTGATGGTCCCACCGGTCATGGTGAAAGCGCCGTTATTCACAAACACCCCGCCGCCGGTGTCGTTGCTGACGTTACCGCCGGTCAGGGTGAGGTGAGCGCCCAGGGTTACCTTGTTGTTGTTTCCGATGTACAGAACACGTTTGCTTGAGCCTGCGGCGTTCAGGGTTCCTTCGCCGGCCGCTCCCTGTAATACGATGGGGGGATAGTAGTTTGCCCCGCTTATATCAAGCCAGCCACTACTACCTGCTCCGCTTGAGTAGTTGATGGTTCCCGAAACAATGATGGTGACGGGGATGGGGTTGCTTGTGGTACCCAGCGAACCGGAACCGGAACCGGTAGCATAGGCGGTCCTAATGGCGTCCAGGGCCGTAATGGGATTGGTTCCGGCAGCGTGTTTTTGTCCGGTATAGGTGGTGGTTGCCGCTTCCAGCGTGGTCTTTGCGCTGTCTACCTCCACCTGAGTCGCACCGGCGTTGTCGCGGACGGTTTGGGCTGCGGTGATTGCGCTGTCAAAGGTGGTCTCAATGGTGGCCAGGTCC
>BNVE01000319.1 GCA_025997875.1 Spirochaetia bacterium | reverse complement strand
AAGCCGTATTGGCCCACACAGCCATGGCTGAACGCATGAAAAATGACGGGCTTACCTTCTCGACGGTTGGAAATCTTGGGCTGGAACTGCAATTATACGAATATGCGCAGAAAACCGGCAATTGGGGTATCTTTGACTCCTATACGGATCAGGCCTATGATTCAAGTGGGGACTACTGGAAGCTGACTGCTGATGGGAATATTATTTTTGACGGAAGCAAAAATCTTTATGATAAAGACGGTAATTTGATTAAAGAATACACGGGCAGCGGAGGTTATACCGATTCGCTAGCGAATGTATTAGGAATATCTTATGATGCAGCAGATGATATGTTAAAAAAAGCAGACTTGACCTATAATAATGGTACTTTTACCAAAAAAGGGGTTGATGCGAAAAACAATGATGATATTGTTATAAAAACATCAGATGCGGTAAAAGAAAGATTTATGCAACCTGTCCAGGTGACTACCGGGACAAGTCAAAGGTCTGGCAAAAGTTTAATTTCATTGGCGCAAAATGTATGGAATGGGCTAAAAAACGAAGCGGACAATGTTTATAATAAGCTAAGCGGCCTATTTAATACGAAAAAAGATGTTCTGGAATCCGTAACAACGCAAATTTTTATTCAAGAAGAAACGCCCGAGCAGATAGCAAAACGTAACGAGGTTAAACAGGCAAAAGAATTAAAACAAGCATTGGAAACTAACCCTCGAATGATAACAAATGCAGCAGAAACACGTTTTGCACAAACACAGTTGGCTTTAGTAGGCGGCGCTTATGTTTATGGTGGTGAAAATCCAAATAATCCATTAGAAGGAGGAACAGATTGTTCGGGTGCTGTACAATTTGGATTATTTACGCAGGGTTATATACTTCCTGAAAGGATGACGGCGGCTAGTTTTATCAATACTTATACAACAAAAGTTACGGATGGTTCCATCTACCCTGGAGATATCCGAGCTCTTATTGATGCAAAAGGGAAAATTACTCATATACAAACGCTAATTGGTGGTAATATCCGGGTTAATCCAAGTGGAGATAAAAAAAATGATATCGATAATCCAGGTGTGATCAACTTAATTACATCCCAACTACCGTCAAGTAGTGCAATTTACCGGCTTGATATGGAAGCGCTAAATAAGTATTATGATCCATCACGCGATATAACAAGCGGCAAACTTAGTCTTGATCAATTTTATAGTGCATCAAGGCTAATAGCACAGTATCGTTTTAAATAAAGGAGCAGAACGATGATACGATATGCAGTAATAACTTTCAT
>BNVE01000318.1 GCA_025997875.1 Spirochaetia bacterium | reverse complement strand
GAGAGCGGAAACCGAAGGGGACCCGCTGCGGCAGTTTGTGTCCTTCTCTGCGCTACAGGACACGGAACTCCTTACCATGCTGGATTTCGCGCTGGTATTGCATCCCCGGAAAGCTCAAGCCTTTGATGATGTTCGCAGCGCCTATGCCGAATGCCGCAGCAAGGTGGAAGCGGCAAAACGCAAGATAATCCTTGCGGTATTCTGCACCGGCGATTATGAAAACACTGTGTATACTGCCCTCGCCTCATCCTTCAGCGGACACGGGTTTGCGTTGGTGCGGAACCAGGGCGAAGCGACACACCGCTGTCAGGCGGTGGTAACCGAAAACGAACAAAAAATGCAGGTCGGTACTTTTTTCACACCCACTATCACCGTAACGCTGTCAGGAAAAGACGGCGTCATTTTCACCTATAACAGGGGCATCACCCGAACCGGCGCGAACGACCCGGTAGTGGCAAAGCGGCGTGCATACATCGCACTGGGCAAAGCACTACAGGAAACGTTTTGGGATACCCTGGTGCAGGATACGACAAAGGCACAAAAGTAACGCCATGCGCGTTACTAAAAATAGAATGAGTAAAAGGAGTTTTCTTATGGAACAGAAAGCAAAATTGGGACAGGCGGCGCTTATCGTGTCAGTATTACTGTTGGCATTTGCATTCGCGGGATGTACAACAACGGATGCGGCTAAACCGCCGGAATCGGCGGCTATTCCCTCCGGGTCAAACGTGGATGTCACACCCACAAGGGCGCTTGTCAGGGATTGGAGCAGCCGGACCCTTGGAATACCGAGTACACCGCCCTGGCTTCAGGCGCTGGTTTTAGGGAACACCGGCCCGGTAAAACAGGACTTCGGTATCACTGGCGCAAGCCGTGTCAAATTCAGCCTTGCGCAGAACAGCAACCGGGAAAGCGCGCGGGTGCAGGCGGGGCTTCTTTTCGCGGCTAAAACCGCAAATGAACTCAAGCAGTATGTGGTGACCGGTGCGGGATCGGTGCTGGACGATGGGCAGCTGGACATCGTAGAAGAAATCGCAACGGCGACAAAAGTAACCATTGCGGGAAATTCTACTGTTGCTGATTTTTGGCAGTTAGTTGAAATTGAAGATACGGCCACCAATCAAAAAACACAGGAGTATTTATACTACATCGTGTATAGCATGGACGAATCCGCCTGGAAAGCGCTGGTGCGGAAATATACCAACGACATAATCGGCCAGCTTCCCGACCGTGCGGTGCAGACAAAAGTGGCCAATGCCTTTGCCGACATTGACGCCGCCGCAGCCCG
>BNVE01000317.1 GCA_025997875.1 Spirochaetia bacterium | reverse complement strand
CACCCGACCCATTTCCTGTGGGTTTGATTTTATCGATTTTCATTGTCCTAAATATTTCTCTGAATATAGTAAAATCCCTATTTTCAATTACTAGCTGTAGAATAGGCTTGTGGTTTTTTTCATCCTCCAAATATACCACCTCATTAAAATCTTCCAATATTTTATTAAAACTTTTCATGTCTTCATCGTCGCGGGACTGTTTTTGAATTATTGATATAAATTGCTCTTTTATCGCTTTATAACCACCAACATCAAGCCCATCAGGATCTTTTATATCAGGGTTTTTATAAGCGTCATATATATTACTAAATCGCATTACCTTAGCTAAATAATTATCACTTTTACTTTTTAAGCATATTTCACGGGCATCCTCAAAATCCTTATCTATACGATAGCCCTTATTTTGTTTAAGAATTAGTTCTAACTTTCCCTGTAAAATTTTTAAAAATATATCTGAGTCTCCGTAAGCGTTATCAAATGCTATTACAGGCAATGTTTTTCCATCATTGTCTTTAACATCCAGTAATACGTCATTATTTATAAGTATTTCTACCATGTTTTCATTCTGTTGTTTTACGGCCAACAGTATTGGATTTTCTCCCTCTTTATTTTTTTTATTTATAAGCTTTGTTTTTTGACTCGGATTCATCATTTCAAACATTGGTTGAGCATAAAATGAATTATTAGAGCGTATTATTTTATGAATAAGATTTTCACCATAACTGTCTTCAATATTTAATAAATCAGGGGTTTTTTCTATGAATATTTTAATAATGCTTTCTGCACGCTTTGGATCAACGCTGTTGGACATAATTAGACAAAATAATGCATTATAATTTAAGGTATGCGGCTGATGCTTGCTTATAGCATCATATTTTAAGGGGACGTAATTCTTTGTCTTTTCTTTTATATTCTTATCGTCATGTTCCATTAAAAGAGTGATCATTTCAATATTGCCATTCCAGCAGGCCCACATTAAAATGGTCTGTCCCAGCCGGTCGGAAACATTTATATTCGCATTTTGATTCAACGCATTTTTAGCTTCAAATGTATGCCCGCTTTTAACCGCGTAAAACAAATCTTTGTCCGCCGTTTTGGGGAATGCTTCGACATTACAAGCAAGTAATCCCGGATCAATATACGGTACATACGATGCTGATTTACAGCTAGATAGAACTACTATTAAAGTGACTATGCTCAAAAACCGCTTAATAAGCATCCACTTCCCCCGATATGACGTCTATAATCTGCTGATTTTGATTTTTTTCAGCATAGTACAAGGCATTATACCCATT
>BNVE01000316.1 GCA_025997875.1 Spirochaetia bacterium | reverse complement strand
CCCCATAAAGAAACTTATCATGATGCCCAATATGAAGGTAAGCAGCTTGTTAAAAATTTCTATGGGCAGGGAAAATTTCTTTAAGGCATGCTCGACTACCACGGTAAGGGCGATATGCAGATTATCCCGAACTCCCAGGGCAATACCGATAAAACAAAAAACAACCATGAATTGCCGTGCCAACTCCTCGCCCCAGCCGGGAGCGTTGTTGAAAAAGTACCGCATGATGATATTTATTACCACTACCACCAGCATCGCGACCAGGCTGAGGGCGGCAATTATTTCAAACGCCATGCATATGCCCCTGACTATCTTTCTATACAGATTCAACGGATACCTCCCCCTCTTACACACAATGCAATTTCAATTATAAATCATCCTTTTGTATAAGTAACAGACAATTTTTTGGACAATTCCGACCTTTGGCCAATGTTTTTTGGGGAATTCTAAGCGGCATACATTTGCAGGAATTCATCCGGGGTATACACATCCAGTTTGGAATTTTTATAATCACCGGTATTGCGGGTGATAATACACTCACATTCTCTTAAACCAATCCATCCTGGCCTCGTCCAACAATTCCTTATAATCCCTGCCGTCATCGGGGCCCATCAATCCCGTCAGGCTGTCGGTTATGGGCGCATGGAGGTTTTTCAGACTAAGGGGTATCTCCCGGGAGTCAAGCCGCTTCAGATAGCCTTCTACCAGTTTCGAGAGGCTTTTGTTTTTTTCCCTGGCATATTCCTTGGCCTTTTCGATAGCGGCCTTATCCATTGTCAGCGTTAATTTGGTTACCATGATTTACCTTATACGTGTAAATATAGGGTATAAACACGTGTCTGTCAAGAAATTGACAGAAATTGATATGAACAGATGACGAATGTCCACGACAAATGCATAGAAATTTATCTATCAAGAAATATGCTAAAGGGTGCAAAGAAGGAAATCCACGGATTACACGGATTTCTCTCTTTCCTTCCCTCATAATCTGTGTAAAAAAAACACCCCCCGGAAACCAGGGGGTGTTTGCCGGAAACCCCCGAACAGGGGAATTACCCGGCTAAAACTGTGGGAACAGCTTAGCGTGTTGCGTAATCAGTCCAGGCGATAGCAGATAGATTACCGTACCGATCTTCGGCGATAACGCCAATGCGATAACTGGAACCAGCATTTATGTTCTGAGCATTAGCGGCAGTACTAGCGGAAGTAGTTATGACAACATTCCATAATTCCGGATCTGTGTTAATTATAGGGGTACTACCGCTCACAGCCAGAGTCGCATTAGTAATTTGTGA
>BNVE01000315.1 GCA_025997875.1 Spirochaetia bacterium | reverse complement strand
AGATACAAATGATTCGATATTTATTTTATGTTTCATTTCAACTCTAGTTAGTGATACTGCCTTAAAGTAGACTACATCATATATTTTCTTTAGTTCGTCACTAATATCCCGTGCCATTTTTTTGTAATATTTAGCTTCACTATCATTAATTAACACCAATGCTAATGATAATATAGCACTAAGAGAAATTGCAATGATTTCCTTTTGAAAATCATCTTTTAGTTCTATTACATATGGAAATCCATAAATAATTGTTATCCCTATTATGGCTATAAGTATTCCAATAACAATAAAATTGCGTGTTTTCATTTTCTAGTCCTCCTTGATATTATGTCTTTCTATCCATTAATACATAGACTATTCTACACTTACAAGTGGAATAGCTGCCTTGAGCGACAACGAGTTTTTGTACGATAAAATCGCTATCCATTCTTCGCTTTCCTTTTCAGAATTTGTGAATACAATCCGAGCTACTTATCCGTGTAGTTCCTTCCGCTTGTCCACGCTTCATAGTTGCCGCAGGTTTTACAATGCTCCTCCGACTTGCAGTTGTATTCCCGGTGCCCTGAATCTGGCATACTTCCCGATAAGTAACAACAACCACTAGAATTGTCGTAGTGGGGGCACCAGCCCGAAACACGATTTGGGTTTGGCATAGTTCTTCTCCTTTGCGGTCTTTCCCGCCGTCTTAATATGTTAATTCAACCGCATATTGCGGGTAAAAAAATCATAAAAACTCGCCCCGCTTACGCGGGGAATATACATCCCCTTCTTTCCTTGTAGAGCCGCTGTACGTGCTCCGCACGTAATCGCTACGGCTTAACGCCTACGCTCAGGCGGCTCTAACTTTTTTCTGATCCTGGCAGAACTCAGGGACGGACAACCCGAAACCCGAAGTTGTTGAAACGGTACGAGGGAGTGAAGTAATACCGATAGGCCGACCGCAGGTACCGGGCGTTGAGGCTCCAACTGCCGCCGCGAAGAACGCGGTAAGGTCCCGAAGCAGCGCCCGATGGATTCGTCTGACTTCTGCTTGCATAGTTACCATACCAGTCCCAGCACCACTCCCACACATTCCCATGCATATCATACAAGCCCCAGGCATTTGCCCCAAAACTTCCTACATCGGTTGTCTTTTCCCGGTACTCTCCTTTCGCATTGTTGTTGTACGGATAGTTCCCATTATAATTCGCCTGGCTCGTGGTGATGTTATTCCCCGTGTTAAACGGCGTACCGGTCCCCGCACGGCAAGCGTATTCCCATTCAGCCTCAGTCGGCAGACGGTAGCCGTTTGCG
>BNVE01000314.1 GCA_025997875.1 Spirochaetia bacterium | reverse complement strand
TTTGAGCTGGGCCACGTCCAGGAACAGGTTTCCCTGGAAAAAATGGCCCAGCTCAAAGGCGGCACGGGGCATACCGTAGACAACGGCGCTGGCCTCGTCCAGGAACAGGTTTCCCTGGAAAAAATGGCCCGCCGAATCTGCGACGTGGCGAAAACGGTGAGATAGCTCACGAAGTTTTGCGCAAAAAATGGCCGGTAAACACATGGTTTACCGGCTTTATTTTTTCCAGGTGGCTTTTAATGCCCGTCATGTGTCCGGTCTCTACCACTAAGGTATAAATAATATACCCAAATCGGAAAATGAGGGGTTTGTTGTAATGAATCTTCCGAAGGCAAAGTCAAATAAACAGAAGTGCCTTTGGCGGTGACTGTCAAGCATTTCGGCACAGCTGCATTCAGCATTCGCCGGAACGGCGATCTTACTCACCCGCCTTTGCTTCTTCGGGCAGCCTGGTAACGCGCCAGCGGCCGTCAACTTTCTCGAAGCTGGAGGCAGGGACGGTAAGGATGCGGCCATCTTCGGAGGAGATTTTGAGCCGGCCCATGACTACGTTGACTTCCGTGACCCGCCAGGGGATGTCTTCGTAGCTGATGCGGGCCCCTTCCTGGGGGATCTGGCGGCGGGTCTCGCTGTAGAAGTTGTGTTCGTAGGCAAGGCAGCAGAGCAGGCGGCCGCAGGGGCCGGAGATTTTCATGGAGTTAAGGGAGAGGTTCTGGTCCTTGGCCATTTTGATGGACACGGGCTTGAGTTTGTCCGAAACCGCGTGGCAGCAGTAGCAGCGGCCGCAGACACCCAGGCCGCCTACGACCCGGGCCTCGTCCCGGACGCCGATCTGGCGCAGTTCGATCCGGGTTTTGAAGATGCTCACCAGGTCCTTTACCAGTTCCCGAAAGTCCACCCGGTTTTCCGAGGTAAAGAAAAAGAGGACCTTTGGTTCCTCAAGCAGATAGTGGACCGAGACCAGCTTCATCTCCAGCTTATGGGCTTCAATCTTTTCCTTGCAGATGCGGAAGGCGTCCTTTTCCTGTTCCCGGTTATAGGCGGATTTTTCCAGATCCTCCTTTGAGGCGGGCCGTTCAACCCAGGCGATATCGGAGAGCTGGATTGTGTTGTTCCGGCGGACCGGGCCGATCACCTGGGCCAAGTCCCGGCCGTAGCGGGTGGGCACAAGCACCATGGAAGTGGGGGGAAGGGGATCGCCCTTATAAACCGCCAGGAAGGTCTCGTTGGAATAGAAAAGCCGCAGTCGGTAGACCGGGGTATCCGCTTCTATGGGCTCATGGCTGCCGGTTTCCACGGCGATGCCGGAATCTTCCAA
>BNVE01000313.1 GCA_025997875.1 Spirochaetia bacterium | reverse complement strand
TTTGTATAGTACATAATATAGGGAAATGTGTGTCCGCATTGGGGGAAAAGTATGGTTCATAACGGGAAGAATGGGGAACTGGGGGAAACTATTCCCGGATTTACCCCCAAAAAGCAGGGGGTTCATAACCAAAACAAACAAAAATAGACTGTTTTCTTGAGATGGGGGAAAACTTATGGTCCGATAGATAGTTTTCCTACAGCCTCGTTATGTGCAGTTGGGGCAGGGCAAAAGCATTTACTTTCTTAGACTATATTTGGTAACTTTATATGAAAGAAATTCGGGCTTCACTGCGTTTGTGCTGGCATCATTCACGAAATGCGCGTATAATTAAACCATAATTGGTATATTTTTGCACTATTCTTTCCTAATCAACTCGCTATATATGATTTTTTTGTTTCTCATAGTAAATGCTTTTGCCCTGGCAGTTGGGGCGTACCCCATTATTTTTATTCTATTATACTTGTATCTCTTAATATATTTATCCAATCTCTATGACCATACAAAAAACGAACTATATTTATTTGCTTTTCTTCAACTATATAAAACATCATATAATTTTTTACCATGGTAAATCTAAAACCTAACGAAGCCAAATATTCATTGGGCACTACTGGATAAATAAATGGTGTATCCCTTATTGTTTTATATGTTTTTTTAATTTCATCCTTCAATCTTCCTGCGGCAACGGGTGCTTGCAATGTTTGTCTGATATAATTTACAGAAGATTTTACGTCTTCCCTGAATGTTTTACCAAATATTAATTTGTACATAATTTATCCTACATTAAATCCAAACTTCTATCCATTTCCTCTTCGGTTAATATATTACCATTTTTTATATCATTAATGCCGTCTTCCAATAATTTATATAATTCCCGTCTTCCAGTGATTTCTTCATATGTTTCTATACTCATCACAGCCAAATCACCAGCACCATTTTTGGTAATAAATACCGGTTCCCTATATTTATGGCAAAATTCTGAAATTTCACTATATGCGTTCCTTAAATCAGCACTTTTCCGTATAGCCGGCATATTTATACCCTCCAATCGAATCTTATGACTTAATTATATCTATATTTTGATATATTGTCAAGTAATTTTTTTGAATTCTTATATTTTTTTTAACAAATTTTAGCCCCAATTGCACATAGCGTATGTTGAGGTTGTAGAAAAAGTATTTGTAAGTCCTAAAGGTCGATCTCAATAAACAGCTAATACCCGGCAGCTTTGAGTTTGCGCTTAATCATATCGTCAATACCCTGGATATTTCCTGCTTTGATCCATCCTATCAAAACGATGAAACCGGAGCGCCCGCCT
>BNVE01000312.1 GCA_025997875.1 Spirochaetia bacterium | reverse complement strand
CAGCCGGAGCGATTCGGGCCGCGCCATGAGGACCGCGGGAACGCCGGCTGCCACATCACTCGAAAACCGCGATACGCTGAGCTTTTTTTCTCCCAGTTTGCAAGCCCACCCGCTGCCGTCTTTACCCAGCAATTCCACCGGGAAAAAGGTCACCTTGCCCACAAAGCCCGCGACAAACTGGGTGTTCGGGTTTTCGTATACATCCGCCGGAGCGCCGATTTGCTTGATTTCGCCGTCCTTCATGACGATAACCTGGTCGGAAAGGCTCATCGCTTCCACACGGTCGTGGGTCACATACATTGCGGTGATGCCGAGGGATTTTTGGATCCGGCGGATTTCCACGCGCATTTGCTCACGGAGCAGCGCGTCAAGGTTGGAAAGGGGTTCGTCCAGGAGCAGCACCGAAGGCTCCACAATCAGACTCCGCGCCAGCGCCACCCGTTGCTGCTGACCGCCCGAAAGCTGTCCCGAGGGTCTGTCCGCATAGTCGGCGAGGCCGACCATCGCGAGGGTTTCCTTCACCTTGGTTTCCATTTCCGCGTGGGGCACTTTTCGTAGTTTGAGCCCGTAGGCGACGTTTTCGCCCACCGTCATGTGGGGGAAAAGCCCGTAGCTTTGGAACACCGTAGCGGTATCGCGCTGGTTTGGCGGCAGCATGGTCACATCCTGGGCGCCGATAAGAATTTTGCCCGAAGAGGGCAGCTCAAAACCCGCGACCATGCGGAGGGTCGTGGTCTTGCCGCAGCCCGAAGGTCCTAGGAGGGTCACCAAATCACCGGCGTTTACCACAAAGTCCGATTCGTGCACGGCGATAACATCCGCCCGGCCTTTTGTATTCTTAAAAACTTTTGTCACACCTTCAAGGGTGACAGATACGCTGTTTTTCATATATTCCTACCTTGATATATTTTTTTGCGTCAGACCTTTGTCCCTGACCAGCAGACTCATGATCCCGTTTGCCGCAAGCACGATGATAATCAGCACCGTACACAGAACACTGGCAAGACCAAAGCGGATATTTTCCGAAAAATTGTAGATCTGCACGGTCAGGTGATACCACCGCGCCGAAATCAGGAAGATGACGGCGCTCACCGCGGTCATGGAACGCACAAAGGTGTAGGACATGCTGGACAGGAACGCTGGACGGATAAGGGGCAGCACAACCGATGTGAATACCTTGGACATATCGGCGCCCAGGTCCTGGGCGGCTTCCTCAATGGACTTGTCGATCTGGCGCAGCGACGCGGCGCCGGTTTCCAGTCCCACGGGAAGCTCCCGGATCACATAGTTGATAACGATGATGGCGGCGGTTCCCACGAGCAGGAGCGGC
>BNVE01000311.1 GCA_025997875.1 Spirochaetia bacterium | reverse complement strand
TATCGCGAAGGAGGCGGTGGAAAGCGGGCTCTACGATACGCTGCAGTTCCCCTTCTGTTACCTTTCCGACGATCAGGAAATTGCCCTGACAAAACTGTGCCTTGAAAAAAACGTCGGCTTTATCGCCATGAAGGCCCTGAGCGGCGGTCTCCTTACGGACATCGGCGCCTGCCGCGGCTGGATGTCACAGTTTTGTCAGGGCAATTTCCTGATCGTCGGAAAGGTAACAGAAGGGGAACTGCAGCGTATCGTAGAGCCCGCTTTCCACCGCCTCCTTCGCGATAGGCAGCCGGTGATTGGAGATGCCGATGAAGCGTATCTTCCCCTGCTCCTTCGCCTTGAGTATGGCATCGTAAAGGCCGGAGCTGTCGCCGGGACGGGGCACAAAGCCGGGATTGTGAAACTGGTAGACATCAATGTAATCGGTCTTAAGGGTGGACAGACTGGTTTCCAGGTGTTTCCAAAAAGTTTCCGCATCCTTTGAGCCGGTCTTGGTGGCAAGGATAAATTTGTCCCGCCTGCCGGAACTTCCAGCGAAGCTCCCCCCGGAAAGGGCGGCGCCAATTTTTTCTTCGCTGTCCGAATAAGCCCGGGCGGTATCGAAAAAATTTATTCCCCCATCCAGGGCCTTCTGTAACAGTTTTACTGCGGCGGCCTTCTCTGTCCGCTGAACCGGAAGAGCGCCGAACCCGTCCTTGTTTACCTTAAGGCCCGTGCGGCCCAGCACAGTGGTGATCATGATATACCTCTCTCTTTGTTAGTATTATACGGCATTCGCCTTTGCAAAATTCCAGGAAAGCCCCGCGCCCACAGCGGTGGTGTACTCCGCATGTACCGGATACTCAAATTTGATCCCGTGCATACCGGTAATGGTTTCAAGAACTTTTTTGCCCACCGGGTTATTGCTGCCGTTCCCGGTAACGATAACCCGGTCAAGGTTCCGGCTCTGGGCCGCAAAAACCGAAAGCATGCCGATTACCTGGTAGACCATGTTGAGGATAGCCAGGGCGATGTCCCCGTGCCCGGCGCTGTCCAGCATCTTCCCGAAATTGGAGGCGGTGGATTCCTTGTTCAAAAAGCTGATATCCGTTTCCATGATATCTTCCAGCAAGAGGTCCACCTGGTTCAGATTCCCTGTCTTTGCCAGTTCCATGATGCCGTTGAAGTCCGCAGTGGGGAGCAGCTTTTTCGCCAGGCCGTAGATGGTGCCGCCCCCGACCCCGGAGACCCCCAGGTGGAAGATGCCGTCCTTCCCCGCTTCAATGACGGCGGTCCCGGTGCCCACGTTGGTGATGATGATGTGATCCTGCTCGGCCAGGAACATGCCACCGATACCGATGGCGCGGA
>BNVE01000310.1 GCA_025997875.1 Spirochaetia bacterium | reverse complement strand
GATTCTCTGTTCGCTCTCGCGGATACTTTCAAATCCTCTTGAGAGGGTTCTCCGGGCTACACCATGGTAAGATTTTTAACCTGAAGAATCCGTTCCCTTCGGTAAGATTTTTATGTAAGGAATTGCGAGGCGCAGATGTTTTCGATCATCGTATCAACATTCCAAAAGTACAATCCCTTTCAATTCGGCCAAAAATAGCGTATGATAGTATCCTGCAAGGTGGATTATTGTGGATAAAGCTATTGTGTTATTTCAGGCGGACGCTTCTTTTAAGGAGCAGCTTCCGAAAATATTGACCGGCTACGAAATCATATTCAATGAAGGGCCGGACACTGGGAATATCGATCCGGCTGCGGCCCAGGATACGGTTATCATTTTCGGGAACCCCAGTCAGGAATCTATCAAGCTCTGTCCCCGGCTCAGGTGGATTCAGCTGCAATCGGCGGGGACCGATGGCTATGTGAACGGTGAAATCGGCGGCGGAGTACTTTTGACCTGCGCAAGCGGCGGCTATGGGCACGGGGTTTCCGAACACATGGTGGCCATGACTTTCGAGCTGGTTAAAAAACTGCACCTCTACCGGGACGAGCAGAATAAGGGCCGCTGGATGGGCCGGGGGCAGGTAAAAAGCATCCGGGGTTCGGTGGTACTGGTGCTGGGCCTGGGGGATATCGGCTGCGAATACGCCTGGCGCATGAAGGCCCTTGGGGCCTCTGTCATCGGGGTCCGCCGGACTGCCCAGGCAAAACCGGACTGCGTGGACGAGCAGTACCTTACGGAAAAACTCGACGAGCTTTTACCCCGGGCCGATATCGTGGCCCTGATCCTGCCCGGGGTTGCCGGCACCGCCGGGATAATCGGCCGGGAACAGTTTGCCAAAATGAAGGAAGGGGCGGTCATTATTAACGGCGGCCGGGGTTCCGCCATAGACACGGATGCCCTCTGCGACGCCCTGGAGTCGGGCCGCCTGGGGGGCGCCGGTCTGGATGTAACCATGCCGGAACCCCTGCCCGAAGGACACCGGCTCTGGAAGCTGGAGAACGCGGTCATCACCCCCCATGTAGCCGGGGGCCGCAATATGAGCGAAACCGGCCAACATATCATGAAGCTGAACCTGGAAAATGCCGCGCGATTTGTAAAAGAGGAGACCCTGGAAAGTCTGGTGGATATCAAAACCGGGTACCGAAGGTCGGGCAAATAGGCGTATAAAGTTTGCCGTGAAGTAATTACGCAATTCCTTACATAAAAATCTTACCGAAGGGAACGGATTCTTCAGGTTAAAAATCTTACCATGGTGTAGCCCGGAGAACCCTCTCAAGAGGATTTGAAAGTATCCGCGAGAGCGAACAGAGAAT
>BNVE01000309.1 GCA_025997875.1 Spirochaetia bacterium | reverse complement strand
GCCACCCGTCAACCTTTGTATCATTTCCGTAATCGGCGCATCCATTTTGTCAAAGGCTTCTTCAATGCTATTCATCTGCATGGGGGCGCCGCCCATCGTCTCGTTTGTGTTAAGGTCTATGAGTGTTGCGGTTATGACAAAGGTGCTGCCGAGTTTTGCAACTACGCCATACACAATCCAATCGGCATTAAGACCTTTCTTTAGCTGGGCGGTTTTTTCATTGCTGGAAAAGTCGCTCATTTGATATATGTGTTCCTGCTTTATTACATTGTCAATGACATTACGGCCCACGGTCCGCAATGCGCCTGTTGCCTGGAGTTTTATGTTAAAAACATCTGTAACCGTATTTGCGTCATCTTTAGATATGCCGCTTTTCGCTTCAAAGGGAAAAACAGCGACTACTACCTGCGCGTATAAGGCGGCGCACAACAGGGTAAGCATTAGTACCGATATAAACTTTTTCATTTTCTTATCTCCTTCAATTTCTCTGCAAAGGCTCCTTCCAAGTCATTTTCTATGTTCCGATATGCCCTGTTGTAGGCTTCTGTCCGTGTTACATGGCGGAACTGCGGGTAGTTTTTGGTGTATGTGACCAGCGGTGTACCGTCACGCTCCAGCTCTACGGTAATGGTGACGGCCGGTTGTACATTCACATAATTGGCAGTCTGTGTTTCGTTTGCGTCAAATTTGATTGTTACCAGATAGGCCGCATCGCGGTCTACCAGCAATAGTCCGTTGTCCTGTATTATTTGCCGCACCTTACCGGCAATGCCATCGGATGCCTGATCAAGCAAAACCACCTTCGCGCTATTGAGGGGCCTTATCTCAAAACCGAAGGCGCTCCGGGGGTTCCGCTGTACACCGGAAGCTGCCTCATTCAAGCGCAGTTCCAGTTGTACCGTGTATTTGCCTGAGTCGATACGGTTGGTGTGGATCTGCAACAGGAAGGAATTGTCCTGTCCAACGGTGAATTTTGCATCGGGGAAAGCGTTTTTGCTGTCATTAATGATAACCATGCAATCGGCAGGGCCGATACTGCGAAACATTGTTGAGGATACGCTTATGGTCGTGTTGAGGGTCTGCCCTTTCTGCGCCGACTGGGGCGAAACCGTTGCAAAGGACACGCTGTTGGCTATGGCGTTGATCTGTACGCCGCAGTAATCAAAAAGTCCTACACGTCCGCCGGGACTGTCGTAATAGGCGGCAGCGCGGTGTAAGGGGTTCTGCTGTAACTGCCGGTAAACATCGGCGTATAACTTGAGCGCGGTAACCAGGTTGTTTTGAGCGGCGAACAAGTTTGTATAGCCTTCGGAAATGTTTTTTGCAAAGTTCTGTATATCCGCCTCGGCCTTTGCCTTCGGCA
>BNVE01000308.1 GCA_025997875.1 Spirochaetia bacterium | reverse complement strand
AACCTTGTTCCGGGCGTTCCCGGCGGCGTCGTAGCCCAGTTCCCCGGTCCAGACCAGATGGGCCAGCTCCGCCACGCAGGCCAGGGCGAACACCTCCTGGGCCTCCAGGCTCCGGGCCCTGCCTTCACCCTCGTCCCAGATAACCAGGTTCCCCCGGTCACCGTCGCAGTCAGGCACATAGCCCAGAGAAACCTGCGGGTCTTGCCGGTGGAGCTTTTCCAGAAAAAGCCGGCAGGGCTCCAGGGATTCCCCCTCGGGCACGATCCGGTGATTGATTTCACCGGGCTTGTCATTCATGGTATGGAGCCGTATCCCCAGGGAACCAAGAAATTCCTTATCGATGGAAAGGGTCCGGGCGGAGCCGTTAAAGTCCGCCGCAATTCCCACAGGCCGTTCCCGGATACCCCGGTTCAGGGCCAAGGCGATTGTATCGCCCGCAATAGCATCTTCCGGGAGGCTGCCCTGGGCTTTGGCAGTGCCGCCGTATACAACCCGGGAAGTAAAGTCGAGGTAGGCCTTATAGGCCTCTTTCTTGACCGCCGCCGATTCGTCATACACCTTTTTGACAGCATCCGGCGCGGCCTTGTTAAGCAGGTCCCGGATATGGGTAACCCTGTCCGGCCGGGCCAGGAGGGAGCGGAACCCTTCGATAAGGACAGCGGATTCCCCGCCGGAGATTACCCCGCCGTCGGAGAGGCCGAATTTAAGGCCGTTATGGCCGATGGGGTTATGGCTTGCGGAGATGTAGATAAAGCCGATGGCGGGAACCCCGGAACCGGCGGACTCTTCGGCTGCGGCCCGGGAGCCCAGACTGCGGGCATAGGCCATGATCTCCGGCGCGGCGGTGATTGCCGTATAAAGGACCTTGCAGCCCGCGCCCAGCAGGGCGGCGATCACCGCATCGGCAATGGCGGGGCCCGTGGGCCGGGTATCGGTCCCTAGGATGACCAGGGGCGCCCCGCCTCCGGCCGGTTCTTTAAGCCGGGCGGCAAAAACCTCCGCCGCGGCTGCGGCAATGATCCTGTGGGCCGCTGATATGGCCCCGGTCCGGCTCTCTTCATCCCAATCATTGGCGAATATCCCCCGCCAGCCGGAAGCGGAAAGGATCATCCCCCTAAGGGCGCTGTCCAGAAAATCCTCCCTGAAGGGGAGATTATCGTCGTTAAAAGTCATTGGGGAACCAGTATATCCCGCCCTTCACTTTAATACTAGACTTTTAAAGAGAAAGATTGTTATATTTGATATAATAAACATGAGTGTTTTAGTAAATGATAATAAACACACGAGGTAAATGATTATGGCAGATCGACGGGTTTACATGGATTATAACGCGACTACGCCTCTTAAAGCGGAGGTTAAGGCCGC
>BNVE01000307.1 GCA_025997875.1 Spirochaetia bacterium | reverse complement strand
TCGTTGAAGGGGCGTCATGGACCGGCGCGGCGATGTCGGTGACGGCGCCGAGGGCGTTGATGACTGTGGTGCCGACGCCGGGGGTCCACCTGGCGGAGTACAGGATAGGCGGCACGGAAATGTTAAACAAGCGTCCGGTTTCCGCGTGAATGGCAAGCCGGATGTCGTAGCGCTCGCCATCCACGGGGTTGACGATATTCACCCTCAGGCGGCGCTTGCCGGTTTCAACCGCTGTGATTCGCCCGGGAGTGTCAACGCCGTTTACCGTGCCGGTGAGCGCGCAGTCAAAGGCGAGGTTTACGTCGTTTTTCAGATTGATGTATACGGTCACGCTATCCAGAGGAGACGGCGGTTCAAGTACATATGTGCCGGAGTCGGGCAAAAAACGTCCCGCCGTGGCCGTGTCAAAGGTGACGGATTCCACGGAAATCACGGCGGTATGGGTTTCGGTAAATCTGTCCAGAGAAAGGTTAAAATACTGACAGCCCCCAAGCAAAAGCAGCGCAAGGGGGACATATAAAAAATGTTTTAACACGGGCAAATCGTACATACCTCTATATATTATAAATCACCTTTTTTTGATGTGCAAGTCCCGTGATCCGGATAGATCATCCGCTTCATATGATAATGTCTGCATATACGGTTCCCATATCTTTCTCCGTCGTGCATGGTGTGAAATCCCCCTTGCAACTCCCTAAAGGGCTAAAGGGTTGAATAGTTAAAAAGCCCGGACGGCACGGACGTAACTTGGATTACCCTTGTTGAGGCTGAGCCGGCTGCCAACGCTGAAATTCTGTTTCCACGCGTTATCAAGATTGTACTCCGACGAGGACCAGTAGTAATAGCCGCTGGTGGTGTTAAACCCGTTGCCTGAAGTGGCTGTGCGAGGGTTGCTGTCCCACATCGCGTTAAGCTCGTCCTTACTCGGCAGGAACCAGTCATCAAAGGTGTTATAGGGGGTTGGGGCTCTATAAGCAACGCAGGCTTTTGCCGCACGTGCGTTACTGTCTTTCCCCAGTATCGCGGCGGTATTGGCCGCGCCGGTTCCTATATCGGTTTGTGTGCCGGGTATGGATATCCAAGCGCCTGTGCCATAAGGCGACGGCATAAAGGCAGGCGAAGCCCATGTAAAGTAGGTTCCGGATATATCCGCCCGAGCCGCTTCAAGGTAGGTTTTACCGGGGTAGACCGTAGCGCTGGTGATAACATAGAAGATTATGCCGCCTGCCTGGCCGGTCCCGCCTATACTGTTAACCGGCGCCCCTATAGTGCCGGTTATGGACGAGGCGTATCCTGTGCGGCTTACCTCTACACTTATGATTTTGGCTTCATCAGCGGCGGTAAGGGTATAGGTTTGATTATTCCCGCCGCTTA
>BNVE01000306.1 GCA_025997875.1 Spirochaetia bacterium | reverse complement strand
TCAACGGGAGATCCTGGCGGGTCTTACCACCTTTCTGACCATGGCCTATATCCTTGCGGTTAACCCGGGGATGCTGGGCAGCATAGGCAACGGCATGACACCAGGGGCTGTCTTTACCGCCACGGTCCTTGCCTCCGCCATTGCGACCCTGTGTATGGCATTCATGGCAAATCTCCCGGTGGCCCTGGCCCCCGGAATGGGACTCAACGCCTTCTTTACCTATACGGTAGTTTTCGGCATGGGGTATTCCTGGCAGCTCGCCCTTACCGCGGTGTTCTTTGAGGGTATCCTTTTTATCGTCCTCTCTTTTTTCAATGTCCGGGAAGCAATCGTCAAGGCTATTCCGATCAATCTGAAAAAAGCGGTCTCCGTGGGTATCGGCCTCTTTATTGCCCTGATCGGCCTGGCCAATGCCGGGGTGGTGGTGAACGATGCGGGCACGGTAATCGGTCTGGGCAGTATCTCCGGCAAAGCCCTGGTGGCCCTTATCGGCCTGGTGATCACGGTTATTCTCTTCAGCAAAAAGGTCCCCGGCGCTATCCTGATTGGAATTCTGGCAACAACAATCGTCGGCCTGTTTTTTTCGTATCCCGTCAACGACATACTGGGCAATACGGTAATGCTCAGGGTTACGAATATTCCTTCTGACTTTTCTCCCTTCAGCCTTCCCGCCGCGCCCCTTTTGTTCAAATTTGATTTCAGCAATGTTCTCAGCTTTCAGTTCTTTACGATATTTTTTACCTTCCTCTTTGTTGATATCTTCGACACCGTAGGAACCCTGGTCGGGGTCACCACCCAGGCGGGACTCATCGACAAGGACGGTAATATTCCCCGGGTCAAACAGGCCCTGCTCTCCGACGCCATCGGGACCATTGCCGGGGCGGCATTGGGAACCTCCACGGTTACCAGTTTTGTGGAAAGCACTTCGGGGGTTGCGGCCGGCGGACGTACCGGGCTTGCATCGGTGGTTACGGGGATACTGTTCCTGCTGGCCCTCTTCCTTTCGCCCCTCTTTCTCCTGGTGCCCGGCGCCGCCACCGCCCCGGCCCTGATTATCGTGGGTTACCTTATGATGAAGTCTGTTACGGGTATTGACTTTACGGACCCCACCGAGGGTATCCCCGCCTTCCTCACCATTGTGATGATGCCCTTTGCCTACAGTATTGCTGAGGGGATCGTCTACGGGGTTATCTCCTTTGTGATCCTGAAAGCCGTAACGGGAAAATTCAAGGATATTACCGTGGTTACCTGGATACTCTTTATTGTCTTTGTGCTCCGGTTCTTCCTCAAGTAATCATGACGAGAGAAAAACTGGTCCAAACCGCATTGGGAAAGGAAAGTGCGGATCTGATACTTGCCAATGCCAATATTCTCAACGTATTC
>BNVE01000305.1 GCA_025997875.1 Spirochaetia bacterium | reverse complement strand
ATGTCGCCGAAAACCTATTCTTATTAAATACAATAAAGAGAGTAAATTATTAGTAGATAATAAGATTTCACATAATATGATAAATAACTATCCCTATAAATTACGGATAGAGTTTCGACTAAACCTCAATAATAGAGGTATCCGTGTGTTACCACTCTATCCTTATGGCACCTATGAAACATACATAAATGATATTAATGATTTCCTTGCGGTGGTCTACAAGAAGTATTTTCTCCAAAATATGACTATCAATTCAGATGAACACCCTCATCTTCATCGTATCATCGAAACGGCAAAATCTACTCCGTATAGTACCTATCGTGGACCAATAAAGAAAGCTAAAATGGATATGGGATTAGAAGATGGTTATCTTTTACCAAAACAGAGTGTGTATCGGAATAAGTTCTTTAGTTTATTATTCGAAATAGAAAACTATATCACTAAGAAAGATACTCCCTTCGATAAATCTAAGAGGTCAAGCCGTAGGATGATAATGTGTGATTATTATGATTATGCAAAGCATAGATTTGTTAGTGACAGTGAGCATGATACTAACTTAGTACAAGAGACTCATGAAGATATATTAGAGGAATTACTAGATTTAGAGAGGTAGATAAAGTAATCACTTAACGAATAACAGTAATCTTCTCTACTTGCATCTTCCCATAATTACATTTATTCTTTATTTATGTATAGTTTGGTGGTATTATATTAAGGGGTAGGCTGAATGAGAATATTTATGTTTAATTTAGCAATACTGTTATCAAGAGTTCAAACATTTTCGGTTTATGATGTAGTCGATTATTCATCCGATATTTCTTGTGATTCTGGATTCTTATTCCAGTTTTTATAATAACCTTTAAATCTGTTTTGCATTATAGAATCAACTGGACTTAATTTGTACTCTGTTGATGGTATTCGGAGTCTGTCAACAACATCGACCGCAGAAAACCAACCGACAGCTCGCTTTGTAGGAGATTCTATGGGATAAAATTCATCAAGAATTAACATTGCAGCTATCCTGCTGAAATTTTCTTTTTGAATAATCGTAACATCGGTAAAGTCTATTTCAAACTTACCTGTATTTTCAATTATTTCCCTCGTAAATTCCATTTGGTCTTCTAAAGGAAATACCCCATCTGATATTAAATGGTGATGGGGGGCTTTTCGTCCAAGTTCGTAATAGGCTTTTAAGCATTTTCTAAGCATAGGAATAGTAAGCTTTTTAGTACCATTTTCGAGTTTCGATAGGTACTCTTGACCTATACCGATACGTTCAGCGACCTGGGCTTGGGTTACTGATATTTTTTTCCGTAATTCTATGCACTTCTCTCCAAAAAAAGTCATTGGGGTATTATGTCCTCCATAGGCATACAGTATGCCCTTTA
>BNVE01000304.1 GCA_025997875.1 Spirochaetia bacterium | reverse complement strand
ATCCTTCTGTTAAGCTTGTTAAACTTTCCCTTCAACGAGCAGAAAACATTAAAAATTTACTTGTATTATCCGGTGTTCCTGAAAGACAGATATTAGTTGAAGGCGTAGGCGGTGATTATTGGCTGGTACGCCCTAATAGCAAAGAGAACAAGCTTAACAGAAGGATTGAATTCTTTCTAAAAAATTAGTTTTATTGGAGTTATTATGTTTAAAAAATTAACTTGTAGTTTTTATTTACTCTTAAATGTTATTTTTTTTTCTTTTTCCCTTTCCACGGATGAGGAACTTATTAGTGCATCCATTAATGGCAATCTTTCATTAGTTCGTCAGCTTCTCGATAGAGGTGCATATATTGAAGCTAGAGATGGGGCAGACAGACAAACGGCGCTTGTTTTTGCAGCGAATAGGGGTAATTATGATATTGTAAAATATTTAATTGAAAAAAATGCCAATATAAACGCCCAGGATGATAAAGGATGGACACCCCTCTCTGAAGCAAGCTATATGGGAAGGGTAAATATTGTTGAATGCCTTTTAACCAATAAGGCATCTACCTTATTAAGTACCAATTGGCATGATTCTCAGGAAGCGGGAAACGCTCTTTTTTGGTGTGTTGAAAGTTCTCATAATACATTGGATCAGAAGAATAAAATCGTTAAATTATTGCTTCAAAACAATACTGAACCGGAGGGGCAGGACAAAAATCACCGTGATACACTAAAAATTGCTCAGGATAATAATTACACTGAAATAGTAAAAATGTTATTAGAATTTCAGAAAAAAAAGACAGCAGAAAGAAGAGAATATCAGCTTTTAGTGGCAATCAGAGCACAGGATGACAAAAAAGTGAAGGAATTACTTAACCTAAAGGTAAACCCCAATCTATTATTGGATAATGGTGAAAGTTTACTAAATTATGCAGTAACGTCCCAAAATATAAATATTGTAAGAATGCTTTTGGAAGCTGGAGCAAACGCAAATACTAAAAATGCGATAGGTGTATCAGCGCTTATGACCGCAGCTCGGGCAAATAACTCATCACTCGTAGATTTATTGGTACAAAGGGGCGCAAATCTGAATAATTTGGACAATTTTAAAAGATCCGTATTATTTTATGCCCTGGAAAACAATGATTTACAAATGATTTCAAAAATTATTTCCTACGGTGCCTCTTTAGGTATAACAGACATTTATGAAAGTAATATACTTATTCATGCCTGTGGTCAAAAGAATTTGCCCGTGGTTCGGTTTCTTTTATCTAAGGGTATGGATGTTAATTCCAGGGATATTGAAAGTAATACCCCATTAATAATTGCTGTTCAAAAAAATGATTATAACCTTGTCAAGATTTTACTTGAGATGAATGCGGACGTCTATTCCACTAATAAT
>BNVE01000303.1 GCA_025997875.1 Spirochaetia bacterium | reverse complement strand
TTCCCGCACCGTGAGAGAGCGTTCCGCGCTGACCCGGGCCGCGTAGTCGTTTTGGTCAGCCGTCAGTGGGTTGTCGTAGAGCCATGCCTTGATTGTGTGTAATACTGCCATACTTGTCTCCTTCTTATATATTTCCTTACGGGATTACTCCCTGAATAAAAATTGATAACCACAAGCCGCCTACTGGCGGCACCTCACGAACCTTCACGGACAAAAGAAAAGATAGGGAAGTAAGAGTCCGTGTTGTCGGTGGTTCCTCATCCCCGAAGAATATTAACCACAGACCTCACGGACCACACGGACAAAAGAAAAGATAGGGAAGTAAGAGTCCGTGTTGTCCGTGGTTATCCTTCATCCCTATTCCTGTGCGTTTGAATAGGCTATTTGACACAGAAAGCGGGGGCGCAGCCACCCTCATTGCTAGCAGTGGGGCCGTTGCTAGCACCACTGGCGGCGACACCAGCAAAATATTCGCCAGTAGTATAGGTATGGGGCGATGCATCAAAATACCAATCGGCAGTATTGCTGCTGTTGTATTTTATCCTCTTGGGATTGTCTTCGTAATACGTGAAACGCCCCTGATTGGCAGTCGTTTCGTAGGTTCCGTTCGACTGTGAATTGTTACCGAACATCTCCCAATCCGTGGGCAGGAAGAGCTTGTCCTCTATCGTATCCGCCGTCGTACTTCCTTTTCCTCCCCACACCCTGCGGGATGGCGCCCAGAGGACGCTCTCCGGCACACCCGCGGCGGTAAGCCCCGCAAGGAAGTTGCCGCTTCCAGCCGCCCCGTCAACCTCAACAAGATACTTCCGCATTTCGCTATCCTTGTAGCCGCCCACGTTGCTAGCGGTGGCGTTCATCCGGTGGGTTCCCGGCAGGTTCTGGAACTGGAACACCACATGGGGGGTGGTTCCGTTTTCGTTTTTGCCACTGTAGGTGTTGATGCCCACCACGATTAGCCGCAGGAGCCGTCCTTCATAGCCCGTAAAAGGCGCGGTTGCTGTTATTGCCGCATCGGTTGCGCTGATTGCTCCCTGCCCGTTATAGGCCGAAACGGTGAGGGAGGGCAGGTCGATGTAGTCGCCGGTGCGGATTATCGCGGTAAAGTCATCGCCCGGCTCCGGGGTGGAAATCAGCAGGTGCAGCTTGGTAAAGGCGTCGCTTACCGTGCTGACGCCGAACTTTGCCGCGATGTTCGTGTTTGTGGGATCGGGTAAGAGATACGCGGGGGTGTAACCACTGGCGGGGGTTGCCGTTTTGGTAGTCCCGGTACTGGTGTTACCGGTGGTATCCACGGTCTTTACGGTAAAGGTGTACGCCGTGCCGTTGACAAGGCCGCTAATCGCGGCGGTTTGGGTTCCCTTGGCAGCTTCTACCGCCGGGGCCGTGCCGGGTGTAT
>BNVE01000302.1 GCA_025997875.1 Spirochaetia bacterium | reverse complement strand
GGATCGTGAATCTCCCCCAAAAAATCGGTCATTTTGGTTATATCGGCTTGCGTTACTTCCATTCTTTCTTCCCCTCCCAGTGAAGAATAGAAGTTTATCATGGAATTCTAAATGCTTTTGCCCTGGGTCCCGGTCTTCTTCTTCTTGACAAAATAAGTTTAATAGGCCATATTATAACCGTTCGTTAGATGGTGGATGTAGCTCAGCGGTAGAGTTCCAGATTGTGGATCTGGATGTCGCGGGTTCGAACCCCGTCATCCACCTGAGTTATTTGGGATGGAAAAAGAGCGAGGTTCGAAGGGTTTTTGCGGCCCGGAGAAGCCGAGATGCATCGGAGGCTAAACGTCCATGGATGATGTTGCACGGCTAAATGGCCGTGCAGTTAATCATTCCTATCGGAAAACGACCAATAGGTCGTATGGACGAATGTAACAGGCGTTCGTAGCTCAGCTGGATAGAGCGACGGACTTCGAATCCGTAGGCCGCAGGTCCGAGTCCTGTCGAACGCAGGGTAAAAGCCTCCGGTTTCTACCCAAACGGAAAAATCAGGGATTTTTCCGCAAACCGGCAGTCCTTAGCGATGACGGTTATGTTTTTTGGGCCGCTAGCTCAGCTGGTAGAGCAGCAGACTCTTAATCTGCGGGTCCTGAGTTCGATCCTCGGGCGGCTCATTAACCTAATTCCTTGTGTTACAAGGAATTAGGAGACATGAAACTTAATGAAACCAGAAATACACCGATGAAAGTTTCAGTGTAACTTAACACTGTAACTAAAAAACGGCAGAATTCGCCGGTAGAAGGTGTATATGGCACGAAAAACTATCCTCCAAAATGACCGTTTTATCTTTAGGCTTTACCTAAGGGCACTTCCTTCCGGTCAGGTTTATAACTCTAGCTGAAGTCCCCAGGAAACGCAGAGCAGGATCGCTTGAAAGCATAGTTTTTCAGCCTTTTTTCACGTTTTTTGCGATTTGGTAATTACAAAATCTTGCCGATTTCCTGAAAAATCGCGTAAATCCATGGAAGGCGCCGAGCGGCTGAAAAATATGTTCTTTGCGGACTATCTTGTCTGGTTTTGGGACACCGAGTCGGCTGGGTCGGGCGGATTGCTCCGCCGTTTCCGCCTAAGAACCGTACGTGAGAGTTTCCCGCTCCTACGGCTCAAGCCTCTATTAAGCAAGTCTCGTCTGGTGACTTGCCGGCGCCGGTCATGGTGTATCGTAAGGCTCCTGGGTTGTGCCCAAGTTTTCTGTTGACTAACAGGGTCATGTATCTGCGGCGAAAATCAGGTTGCGCCGGTTTCTCCCCCTGGAGCATGGCATACCGCATCATGACGTGTACCGGCGGGTAATGACCCGGTTAGACCCATCGGAAATAGAAGCCTGCTTTATGAATTGGGTGAGGGCAATCAAACG
>BNVE01000301.1 GCA_025997875.1 Spirochaetia bacterium | reverse complement strand
CGCAATTCCTTACATAAAAATCTTACCGAAGGGAACGGATTCTTCAGGTTAAAAATCTTACCATGGTGTAGCCCGGAGAACCCTCTCAAGAGGATTTGAAAGTATCCGCGAGAGCGAACAGAGAATCAATAGCCTGATTCATCAGGGCCTGTTGTTCCAGTAAATCAGTGGAGTTTTTCAAGGAGAGTACGGCGGCCTTGCGTTCAGCGGAGACATCACCGCGTTCCAGGAGGCGCTGGAAGGGCGGCCTGGCCTTGTCATAGCGCCTGCGGTATTTTGAGCCGATCCGCTCCTTGGAGACGAGCTTCATGCAGGGGTAGAACAGGTTGGTCAGGAGGTCCAGGGGGCGGTACAGTGAGCGCAGGGCCTCTACCGCCGCATCGCCTGAGTAGCGGCAGTAGCCGGCGGTTTTGCGCACGGTGGAGCTATTTTTCTGCTCGACCCAGCAGTTGTCGTTTTTTCTGCTGGTTCTGCCCTTGGTGAAGGTGACGGCGTTTTCCCCGCACCATTTCACGATGGCGTGGTTGAGGAATTCACTGCCGGAATCGCTGTGGATGGTGTGGAAGGGGAACACGAAGCGTTTTCGTGCGTCTTGGAGGGATTCCCTGACCCATTTGTGGGCTTTGTTTTTCAGGGGGTAGTGGACGGTCCAGCCGGTGGCGACATCGGTCATGGTCAGGGTGTAGGAGAATTCCCCCGCAGGGTCGCCGCCGTCGTGTTGGACGAGGTCGATCTGGAAGAAACCGGGCGGCTGGAGGGCGCACTCGAAGTGGGTCATCACCATGACCAGCTTCTTCAAGGGGGTCCCGGCCTTCGTCCCGCTGGTTCCCCGGATGTGTGTTTTTTTCTTGTGTTTCGCCAGCAGCAGTTCGATCGTTGACGCGCTAATCTTCCGCAGTTTCTCCCTGACTGTTTCGTCCATCAGATAATCCGGGCAGGCGGCGATGACATCAATATTCTGGTTTAGGAACGGAGCGAGGAGCTTCGAGCATTGGTAGTTAAAACCCTCCCAGAGGCGCGTGAGGGCCTGCTGGACTGGCCCGTCGTAGATTCGGGGATACACCCTCCGAGAGCGGCTGTGGTGTCGCGCCTGGGCCATGACGGTCTTAGCGCCGACACGCAGCAACTGTTGTTTGCCTTCGTGTGCCAGCAGGCTGATGGCATATTTGCGGTGGTAGCCGGTACTCTGGCAGAACTCGTCCAGGATTTGATGTTTTCCCGTCTTGGTCGATTTGCGGTATCGTACCGCTACCGTGCGCGTGAGCGCTCGTCTTTCTTGCATAGTAAGCCCCATAGGTACCCCCGGCGCCGTCGGACAATAGTCCGCGGCGGCCGGTTTAGTGTATGGGCTACGGTAAGATTTTAACGTAAGGAATTCGATCCGCTATGGTAAGATTTAACGTAAGGCAATGCG
>BNVE01000300.1 GCA_025997875.1 Spirochaetia bacterium | reverse complement strand
CCTTTTTTTCGCAGAGGTACAGGATCACCAGGAGCCGACCGATGCGCCCGCTACATTCCCCCGTCACCGGAAGACATGATCCGGGCCATGGACGATTTGGAGCAATATCTGAACGGGGAAATCGCCCCGGACCCCCTTATACGGGCCGGCCTGATTCACTATCAGTTTGAAACCATCCACCCCTTTCTGGACGGGAACGGGCGCATCGGTCGGCTCCTGGTGATCCTGTACCTCTGCGAAAAAAAGGTCCTTGCCAAACCGGTGCTCTATATTTCCTGTTTTTTAAAGCAGAACCGTCAGGAATACTACGACCGCTTAAGCCTGGTCCGCGCCAGGGGTGATTATGAACAGTGGGTCCGTTTTTTTGTCCGGATTGTCCACGATACCGCCGTTGACGCAATCACCTCTATCAATGCCCTGTATGAGCTGCGGGAACAGAACCTCCAAAAAATCGCCGCCCTGGGAAGGTCCGCAAAAACAGCCCGGAAAGTATACGGCTATCTTGAGCAGAGCCCCATCATCGAAATCGGTAAAACCGCCGGGGACCTTGGCCTGTCCTTTAACACCGCCGCCAAGGCGGTAACCCATTTGTGCGCCCTGGGTATCCTGAAACAAACTGAACAGGCAGGCCCTGCGGCAGGGCGTCTTGCGGAACGGAACCGCACCTTTGCCTATACGGACTATCTGGATATTCTGCGGCAGGGGTGTTGATTTATTCCTCCCGCTTAACCACCCTTTTTACCACCCGCCGGGGTTTCTTGTCGGCGGCAAAACCTTCTTCGCCATCCCGCCGCTTTCCCCGCCTGGCCGGGCTGCGCCCCTCGCCCCGTGACACGCCATCGCCGTCTCTTGACCTGCTCCGGCCTTCGTTCCGGGGCGTATTGCCCCCATCCTTCGCCTTGAAGCGGCTGCGTGGCCGATCCCCTTCTTCCCGCCCCTCATTGCGGCCCTGGGGCCGGCCTTCGCTCCGTCCCTCGGCCCGGCTCCCGCTGCGGCTTTCGCCGTCCTGGGGGCGCCGCAACCCATTCCCCTCGCGCTGCCTGCGGGGGCCTTCAGTTTTCCGTTTTTCACGGACCGCCTTTTCCAGCACCTTGAGGGACTCGTCGAAACCCTTGAGGAATTCCTGGAGGTCGTCGGCAAAGAGGATTACCGACTGGCGTTCAAAGCCGCCGGTTTCGCGGTTCTTGCTTTCCACGATGTTGAGGTAGAGGTCCCCCATACAGTTTTCTTTTACGTTAAAAAAGTAGGTCCTGTTTTGCAGCCCCACCTTGGTTGAAAATAATTCGCCCCGTATGCCCATCTGTGACTCCTTTACTTCCCGTAACAGGAAACAGCTATACTGGACTTGTTCGAGAACCCGGTTGGTTCTCTCACAAGTCTCGCAAAATGCTCTACATTTTGCATTTTTCAGCGGAAGTT
>BNVE01000299.1 GCA_025997875.1 Spirochaetia bacterium | reverse complement strand
TGAACTATCGTTCACCTTTATGGCCTATAACTTTAAACGGGCGGTCTCCCTGCTGGGAGCCGGGAGATTACTGGGGGCTTTAACGAAAGCATAAGCGAAAAGAGCCGCTCGGGGCAAAAAGGGACTCTGAAACGCTATAGACTCCGATGTTTCCGAAGAAAACGGCTGCGTCCAGGAATTGGGCGGGTAACATTAGGCATATTTCAAGAATAGAACTGTTTGAGACTTAGTTTTCGGACGGTCTGGGGGGGGTAATGGTACTATAACGCAAGATAAGGGGAATATTTTCCATGCAAAAGCCTTTTTAATACATTCCTGTTAGAATGTCAACATGAATTCCATCAATTATCGGCGGAAGTGCCGGATAAATGAAGATGAGTCCCCGCCCAACAAACAAAAATATAGCACGTTTTTGTAATTTTTCAATATTTTCTAACTTGCGTTTACCGCGCCTGCCCGCTTGCACAATCCTCAAAAATATGCCAAACTAACCAAAATTATTTATAGGAAAACCGCATGCCCCCTCAATTTGACAAAGAAAAAAACAGAAAAAAGATCAGCCTTATGCTGGAGAAAATCAAAACAGAGGTGGACCCCCATCTTTTGAACGAGTACCGTTCCCTTTTTAAAAAGGAAGTGTCCTTTTTCCGCCGTTCATGGATGGCGGCCTATTTGCTCATGCTCTCCGACCAGGGCCAGGGTAATACGAGCCGGTTCGACAGAAACCGCGACAGATACGCCGGACAGGGCGGCCGGAATACCGGGGAAAAGGGCGACGCCGGAAACGGCAATTCCCGATCCGATTACAACCGGCCCGATTACTCCCGGGCAGAATCCAGGATCGATCAATTCAGAATTGATCAATCCGGAACCGATCAACCCAGAACCGAGACCCCCCGGCGGCCCCTGCCGGAGGAAGAATCCCGGCGGCTTTTTATCAGCATCGGCAGAAACCGGCGGGTATTCCCCCGGGAAATACTGGGGCTTATCAACGCCAAGACCGGGGTCTCCCGGGACGATATCGGCGCGATCCGTATCCTGGACAACTATTCCTTTGTGCAGGTTCGGGATTCTGTGGCGGATGAGATCATCGAGGCCCTGAACGGCAAACCCTTCCGGGGACGGACCCTTTCGGTCAATTACGCCCGGGCGCGGAGAGACGAGGAAGACCGTGAAGAGGACAGCCCTGTCGCCGGGGACAGCGCCGCCGAGGGTAATGCGGGGGACGCCGCAGATGATGTCCCGGCGGACGACTCCGGGGAATACGGAGAAGACCAGATCGGGGATAGAGACGAATCAGCCGGTTCTTTGGAGCAGGAAGATGATTCGGCTGATGAAGAAGGCGTTTAAGCTAATCCCCGCCAACAAGAGCAGCCAGGCAATAATCTCAAATAGATAGGCCCTCTGGGTATAACGTCTGGCC
>BNVE01000298.1 GCA_025997875.1 Spirochaetia bacterium | reverse complement strand
ATACGTTTTGGAATCCGTATTGTTTTGACACGACTCATATGTTTGCAGTGGCATTGCTTATTAATGAGAAAAAAATAAAGAATGTCATTGTATAATATTTGCGCAATCGTAACTGTATATTTTCCAAAAGAAATAAATGTAATATATATTTCTGAATTATCAAAGCAAGTTTCTTCTATTATCATCACTGATAATACTCCAAATAGAGATAGCGCGGCATTATTTAAAAACATTGATAAATCTATTTATATCCCAAATAAAAGCAACCTTGGATTGTCATGTTCTTTTAATAAATGTCTAAAAATTGAAGAGGTAAGATTATCTGACTATATATTATTTATGGATCAAGATTCCTTAATACCTGATAATTTAATAAAAATATTAATTGATGATTATAATTGGTTGAAAAAAAATGGTTATAATGTTGGATGTATTGGTCCAATATATTATGAAAAAAATGCAAAAAAGATAATGATTAGTAGGTTTAAAAAAAAATTGAAAAAAAATATTTATTCTGTTAAGACAGTTATAACATCTTCTATGCTTACGTCATATAAAAATCTAGAAAAAATTGGATTTTGGAATGAAAATATATTTCTCGATTTGGCAGATTGGGATCTATGTTGGAGGTTTATTAAATCAAAGTTTATTTGCTGTATGACTGGTAATGCGATTCTTACACATAGTTTAGGTAAATCGGTTAAAAAAATCGGCCTAATTCATGTAAAAGAAGGAACGGCAATCCGAGAATATTATCAAACTAGAGATTGCTTAAAATTATTATTTAAGCCATATACGCCGTTAAAATTCAGGGTATGTTTTATCCTTATGATTACTATTCGTCCAATAATTCATGTATTGTTTTTATCTGAAAAACATCTAAGGTTAAAATATATAATATTAGGGATATGTGATTTTTTTAAAAAAAAGGACGGTACATTCCAAGGAGAATGTTCATATAAGGGAGGATTTGAATGAAAAAAAGGATTTATATTGCAGGTTGTGGCGGGATGCTCGGAGAGGCCTTTTATAAAAACTTTAAAGATTCATATGAATTAAAATGTAGTGATAAGGATGTAAATGCCGACTGGTTACATTTCCTTGATTTTCGTGATTTGAATGAGTATCGTAAACAAGTTCACGAATTTAAATCAGATTATTTGTTTCATTTGGGAGCCTATACTGATTTAGAATTTTGTGAAAAGAACCCAGAGGATACTTATGCCACTAATACAATGTCAGTTGAAAATGCAGTATATATTGCCAACGTATTAGATATTCCATTGTTGTATATTTCAACAGCAGAATAAACAGTCTTAAAATAATCAGAAGAAACAGGAGTTAATTTTATTTTTTTTTCAATATCCAATATTTTTAATAATTCTGATGCAACTTCATATCGACTTGTCTGGCCGCTACATACCATATTATAT
>BNVE01000297.1 GCA_025997875.1 Spirochaetia bacterium | reverse complement strand
CCGCATGTCTTTTCCCTTATGGCGGACCTGAATATACCATGTCTGATGGTTGATCCCCGCACAGATAATATCGACCTCTGACTGAGGTAGTCCCAGGACTGCTGCGATTTGAGAGTGACCATGCTGCGATGCGTCCTGGGCGTAGCCATCAACCTGTTTATGATGATAACGACAGCCTATCCCCTTTCAAAATCCAAAAAACGTTTTACGGGGCGCAATATTTACATGGCTTTTTACGTTTTTACCATGCTTTTCGGCGGCGGATTGATCCCGTACTACATTCTGGTATCCCAACTGGGGCTGATGAATACCATTTGGGCGCTTGTCCTTCCTTTGTCTGTCCCGGTGTATTCCATGGTCATTCTCATGAACTTCATGCGGCAGCTGCCTGCTGAACTTGAAGAAGCGTCCATGATCGATGGCGCAGGTCATTTTAGGACGCTTTTTTCGATTTATTTGCCGGTTTTAAAGCCGGCCCTGGCCACGGTGGGTCTATTCGCGTTTGTCTACCACTGGAACGATTGGTTTACCGGGGCGCTGTTCATGCACTCCCCCGAAAACTATCCGCTGCAAACCTACCTCCAGACGCTTTTGGTCAATTTCAGGGAAATGCTGCGGCAGTCCGGTTCAAATTATTACGAGCTGCTCAGGCGGATGAATGAGCAGACAGGCAGGGCAGCCCAACTGTTCCTGGGGCTGATACCTATACTGGTGGTATACCCCTTCCTGCAAAAATATTTCACTACCGGTTTAGTTGTCGGCAGTGTGAAAGGTTAAACGGAGGCTAAAAAATGAAAGTAACGTTTATCGGTGCGGGCAGTGTGACCTTTACCCGGCGCTTGGTGCAGGATATTCTAACGGTTCCGGAATTTCGGGAAACCGAGATTGCCCTGATGGATATTGATAAATCAAATCTCGATTTGATTTATCTGGTGCTGGACAGGGACATAAAGGCAAACGGGCTTTCTAAAGTGCGGCTGACCAAAACTCTGAACCAGCGGGAGGCTGTCAAGGGGGCCAGGTATATTTTCTGCTGTGCCCGGGTCGGGCTCCTTGAGGCTTTTGCCCTGGATGTGGAAATTCCCATGAAGTATGGAGTGAACCAGTGTGTGGGTGATACCCTCTGCGCCGGGGGCATCATGTACGGTCAGCGGACTATCCCAGTTATACTTGATATTTGTAAGGATATACGGGAAGTGGCCGAACCGAATGCCCTCTTCCTTAATTATTCCAATCCCAATGCCATGAATACCTGGGCTGCCAATACATACGGCGGGGTGCAGACCGTCGGACTTTGTCACGGGGTGCAGCATGGTCACTCTCAAATCGCAGCAGTCCTGGGACTACCTCAGTCAGAGGTCGATATTATCTGTGCGGGGATCAACCATCAGACATGGTATATTCAGGTCCGCCATAAGGGAAAAGACATGCGG
>BNVE01000296.1 GCA_025997875.1 Spirochaetia bacterium | reverse complement strand
TCCCCTGGGGCCGCAGCAGTCGGGAAGCCGACCCTTGGGCGGCTTGAGGAATTTTTTTGCGAACAGCAAAATCCCCGACAGAAAAATAACTACCGTAATAACGGCGATGATATTTTCCATAATGATTACCTCCTCTTTTTTTAACGCAAGTTTGTGTCAAAATTATGTCTTTTACTTGTCGTTCTGATTTTTTTACCCCGGCCCTGCACAAGCATGACAATCACAATCGCAATAGCCGGAATGATACAATGCCAATGGCTCAATAAAAAATCCATTTTTTAACCTCTCCTTTAAGCGGCGGTATCGCCGCTTACGTTTAATCGAACATTAACACGAAGTGTTAATGCCACCCCCTTCAAATCTTTGCTGTCTAAATAATACCGTATGATTGTGTCAGTATTATGTCTTTTTCATAACCCACGGAATTTTTTTTACGCCCCCGCCCCTCCGCAGCAACCGCCTGACGCCTGAGCCGCCGCTTCAAAATAAGCGTCAGGGTATATCATGGTTTCATAATTCCCTACTTCCGTTTTGATTGCTTCGATGTTTACGTTATTCAAGTTATCAACCATTTTTACATAACCGTAAAACACATTGTCTCCGGTTGAAAAATCAAAGTCTTCGGTAGGCATAAGCTGGATTACATTTTCCCCCTGTTCCATATCAAGCTGCTGATAATAGGCGGGGAAGATAAGGCGGCTGTTACCCGGATCAAGGGAATTGTTGTTGATAGTCCATACCGTAGGGACGCCCCGCTGTAACACGATAATTGCCGGGTCTATGCCTTCATCATTGAGATTGATTGTTATGTTCTGATAACGGAAGCCTGCGGTTCCGTCATCAAGTATTTCAGCTAACGCTACTTTGTCTGTGGGTATGTCAACCCCTGCCGGTGTAGGGTTAAGATTCGGCTCCCCTATATCAGCTATACTTTGGCCTTCTTCTACTACAGTGATGGAACTGCGGATCATGCCCATCCAGCAGGAGTAGGAAAATTTGCCGCTTTTCTCCGGCATAAACTCGATCACATTTTCACCCGAAGTAAAACGGTGTTCAATTTTGTATTCCCTGATTATCATGCGATTGTTACAGCCGTTAATGCTGCCCTGTGGTGCGTTGATCGTCCATTTTACCGGAATACCCTGCTGCACGGTGATCGCCGGATAGCGCCCGCCGCTCAAAGTAGAATTGACAATTTGAACGCCGTTTTCAATTACCGGCGCAAAAGCCCCTTCCCCGGCTCCGCCTGTTTTTGAGGCGAGGGGATTTATCGCGGCGACAGCCTTATCCACAAAATTGAAACTAAATCCCGAAAGCCCCCAACCGTAGGTGAACATGGTCATGCCCATCACCGTTACGAGGATAGCCCCAACCTTCATTACCCTATGGGTAAATTTCTTGCTTAATGCTGATCCCAAAGCCCCAATGCCGAACATCAGGGG
>BNVE01000295.1 GCA_025997875.1 Spirochaetia bacterium | reverse complement strand
AATTACGGCCTTTGTATTATTGTGATTACGATAAAGAAAAAACTAAGAAAATGCTTCACGAGACCTATGGTTGGCAGTGGTACGGTGGGCATCATATGGAAAACCGTACAGCATATTTTGTTAATAACTATTATCTTCCCAGAAAATTTGGCATTGATCTGCGTTTATGTGAATTTTCTGCTTTGGTAAGAAACGGTCAACTTACCAGAGAACAAGCCTTAGCAGAAATAAACGAGGAACATCCCTTTGATATGGAAATTCTTGAGGAAATAAAAAACAGGCTGGGTTTCTCAGAAGAAGAATTTACTTCTATTATGAATGCCCCTCTAAAATCGTACCGGGATTATAAAACCTACAAGCAGCTATTTGAAAAGATGAAGCCTTTCTTTTGGTTGATGTATAAAATGAATTTGGTAACGAAAAGTTTTTATGTGAAGTTTACCAACAAAGATGAAACAACGAAAAAATAAAATTTTTATCGGCTTGATTGAAATGGCTGGTTATTTTAGCAGCCTGAATGATGGTTTTCGCGAGTTGGGCATCAAATCTTGCTTTTTTCAATACCAAAGTAACAAGTTTTATACTGCCGGAACTTTCTTTATGAGATGTTGCCAGGCTGTTTCATTAAAGCGGCAGGTCTCCAAAACATGGAATATTTTTTGTCTGCCAGTAGATATTTTTCTCAGAGTAGTTGTTTTTTCCTGGGCGGTTTTATCTTTTAATGTTTTTATTTATTCGTCATTAAGTACGTTTTTTCGATATAAAGAATTATGGTTACTAAAGAAACTTGGAAAAAAAATCATATATGTTTTTGTAGGTACTGAATCGCGCCCTGATTATTTAAGTGGAAATTTAGTAAATGCCCAATATTTAAAAAAAGGGGAAATTGTAAATATTGATGAATGTATAAGAAAAAGCTTGTTGAAAAAAAACACCATAAATCATATTGAAAAATATGCTGATTATTGTATTAACCATCCTCCTTGCGCCATTTTTCATACAAAGCCATATATTAAGTGGTTATATATTGGGTTCCCTTTTTCTAAAACGCATACAGTGAAAAGAGAAAATGCTATACAAAATATTACTCAAAGTGATAGTATAAAAATTCTTCATGCCCCATCTAATCCCCAGACCAAGGGGACGCAAGCCATCAGGGAAATAATCAACCGGTTAAAAGAAGATGGCGCAAATATTGAGTTTATTGAACTGATAAGACAACCTAATGGCAAAGTATTGGAGTTGTTGGAGCAATGCGATTTTGTAATAGATGAATTGTATTCTGATATTCCTCTCGGTGGGTTAGGTACTGAGGCCGCTTTCGCAGGTAAGCCGACTATAAACGGTGGTTATTATTGCAAATATATTGAGCAAGATTATGATAAGAAAGTTATTCCACCTGCGTTATTCTGTGAACCTCAAGAAATTGAAGAAAAAATAAGATTGCTTATA
>BNVE01000294.1 GCA_025997875.1 Spirochaetia bacterium | reverse complement strand
ACCTTTGATAAAGTATTTCTGCAGGAAAGGATAAACACAAAGAATGGGAAACGTAGAAAATATAATGGCCGCCATCTTTACCCCCTGGGGAGGAATCAGAAAGGATTCACCCATCATGGATGAGTCCCCCACTCCGCCCTGGGAGAGGATCACTATCTGGCGCAGCAATATCTGGATGGTCCACTTGTTGGAGTTCCGGATGTAGAGCAGCACGTTCATAAAACTGTTCCAGTGGGCCACCGCGTAGAACAGCGTAAAGGTGGCGATGGCCGGCATGGACAGGGGGACTACGATACGAATAAGGATACTCAAATCGTTGGCCCCGTCCAGCTTCGCCGATTCCTCAAGGCTTGCCGGAACTTCCTGAAAAAAAATTTTCATCAAAATCAGGTTAAACGCGTTGATCGCCGTGGGGATAATCAGGGACGCCCATGAATTGAGGAGCCCCACGCCCCGGACCACCAGGTAAGTGGGGATCATCCCGCCGTTAAACAACATGGTGAAGGTAACATAGAACATAATCGCCGCCCGGCCCATGATGCGCCGGTGCGCCAGGGGCCAGGCCATCAATATGGTCATGACGATATTAACGGTGGTCCCCACTATCGTAATGTAAATCGTCACCAGGAGCGCCCGCGGCATGGTGGGGGTGGACAGGATGTACCGGTAGGAATCAAAGGTCGGCTCCCGGGGCCAGAGCAGCAGCGGGTTCAGGGCGTTTTCCCGGGCCGAAGCCAGAGAACCGGCCAGGATACTGTAAAAGGGGATCAGCGTCACCAGGGCAAACAGGAACAGGATCAGGTGAATTACCGCGTCAGCCGCATAGGAACTCAGGGACTTGTTTTTTACCATGTTAAAAAATCCCCTCTTCCCCGGCTTTTTTGGCGATCCGGTCGGCGCTTATCACCAGGAGAAACCCCACCGCCGACTTGAAAAGACCCACCGTGGTGGCATAACTCAGCTGTCCGTTGGTGATCCCCGTGTAAAACACATAAGTGTCGAATACCTCCCCCACCGAGCGGTTCAGCTCGTTGAGCATGTTGTATATCTGATCAAAACTGGAATCTATGATACTGCCGAGCCGGAGGATAAACATGGTGATGATCACCGGCTTTATCGACGGCAGGGTGATGTGCCAAAGCTGCTGGAGCCGGTTTGCCCCGTCGATGCGGGCCGCTTCGTACTGTTCCATATCAACCCCGCTCAGGGCGGCAAGGTAGATGATCGTACCCCAGCCGGTCTCCTTCCACATGGACTGCCCCACGATCATGGGGCGGAACATACCTGCGCTGGAAAGAAAATTCACCGGCTGAAATCCCAGGGCCTTGATGCTTTCATTCACAATGCCCCCGGCGGTGGTGAACATAACGTAGGAGAGTCCCGCCACCACCACCCAGGACAGAAAGTGGGGCAGGTACGTAACGGTCTGTACGAATTTTTTGAAATACCTATTACGAACTTCGTTCAAGAGGA
>BNVE01000293.1 GCA_025997875.1 Spirochaetia bacterium | reverse complement strand
CATAGCGGAAACTAAGGGGATTCCTGACAATTCCGAAAGGCTTAAAGTTCTGGAGGAACGAAAAGATGGCTCTATCAATCGTGCGACAATGCGGGAGAGAATCAAAGCCCTCAAATATGAAACTCCCCTGGACAAGACTATGAATGACCATAAGGAGATGCCCGTAGTTCCTACAAAGCAACAGCCCTTGCCCTCCCCCCATCGCAACGCAGCTACAATCGCCAAAGAACGGCTCGATCAGTATATCTTGGAAAAGGTAGAGGATGAATGGGATGACCTTGCCCAATGGGAGTTTTATACTTGGCTCTTGGAAAAAGCAAAAACTCATAAAGTTGACCGAAGTGGTGTTATCAGTGAAGCATATAAGGCTGATAAGGAACAATCCGGGAAGTAACCCGGAATTACGGAGTGCTTAGAGCCCGGTATCACGCCGGGCTTTTTTTGACCATAGCACAGTCATAAGCCGTCTTCTATTACAATAATTCGATCTTCCGTACTTCCAGCGATATAGCCCCCTGGTCCTCCGCTACATACCCATAAACCAATAGGGGCCGCTGGTCAAAAAGTAACCGGCTACATTGCGGCTCGAAGGGTTGGCCTGGTCCCTACGTTGCTACAGCCAATGAATACCAGGAACAAAGGCCGCTCTAAGGTTGGGGATACGGAGGGAGGCTAACAGATTACAGGGATAATATGGCTGATTAGGGAAAAAAGGGAGGAAAATCTATACAAATTTATCAAAACATGGTATAATTTTTCAATTGGTCATAAAAACAATAAGAAACGGAAAAATATCCAGAAACAGAAAAGCAAGGCCATTATAAATGGTACTAGCCAAATAATTGAGTCTGATAACATCCAACAATTTGAGGGAGACCCACAAGAAACAGACTTAACTAAAAAGGCAGAAATAAAAAATAATAATGAAAAAAACAAACGTGAACCGATTTCAAAGAAAATAAGATTTGAGGTTTTCAAACGTGATTCCTTTAAGTGTCAATATTGTGGAAGAATTGCCCCTGATGTAATTCTTGAAGTTGACCACATTATACCTGTAGCAAAAGGCGGGGATAATCAAATAATGAATCTAATTACTTCATGCTTTGATTGCAATCATGGAAAAAGTGATCGCCAGCTTGATGATAACACCATTATACAGAAACAATATAGTGAACTTGAAAAATTAAATGAACGCCGTGAGCAATTAGAAATGTTAATAGAGTGGCGTAATAGCTTAGAGGGATTACAAAACACAGAATTGGAATATTTTGAAAAAGTAATATCGGATAAATTTGACAGAAGCCTCACTGAAATCGGAAGGAAAAGGGCGGTTACTCTCATTAAAAAATACTCTCTTGGTGAATTATTGACCATTATAGATCTGCTATCACGACAAACGCATGAAGCATCAGAGCGAGAGGACGGCCTCAAGATGTTGTTCAAACCCCCAGCTCAATATGCGGCGTTTGAGTCTGAGGCTGTATTTCTTCCCCAGCTGTAATGTCTTAAGCAGT
>BNVE01000292.1 GCA_025997875.1 Spirochaetia bacterium | reverse complement strand
TTTGTGGAAGCGGCGCAGAATATTCTTGAACTCAACATCGTAAGCGACGATCTTGACCGGAACCCCTGGCTGCTCAACGTGAAAAACGGCACGATTGGGGTACTGTCCGGGGAGTTCCGGGAACACCGGCAAGAGGACATGATCACGAAAATCGCCAATGTCGTGTTTGACCCGCAAGCGGACTGCCTGTTGTGGAAGCAGTTTTTCCGGGAGATCATGAACTATAAAACGGACATTATCAGCTTCGTGCAGACCGTGGCGGGATGGGCATTCCCGGCCTTTAACTCACCAACAAAGCGCTTCCCCATGCGTCACAGTTTGTCTATAAGCATTGAGCACTTCCCCGAGGGAATAGGCAAGGTCTTCTTCTTCTTCCCCAAAATGTTGATAGTAAAGTAATACAGTTTTTCGCTTTCCATGTGGATTTCCCAGCCCCGGCCACTTTTGTTGGACAGGATGGTGATCATGTTCTTTTTGAGGGAAAGGTTTTCCACCCCCATGATCTCCAGGTTGGGGATGATCCAGTCCACGGTCTTGCGGGGAAGGGAAATGAAGAGCCCTATGATGTTTTCGATGGTTAGGCAAATGGTGGAGAGGGCATCGTAGGTAAGGTATTGGGGCCGGGGAAATTCGGGTTTTCCCGGCCATTGGGCGGGGCCCTCTTTTAGGGGAAGGTAGGCCTCCCAGAGGTTCCCCTTATGGTGGTTGCCCTCGGGGCTCATGGGGTCCAGCATAAAATAGAGGTGGCGGATGGCGCAGTCCCGGGCCAGGTCCCAGCGCTGGTAGCGCTCAAGGCCCTTGATCACCATGAAGGTAAGGTGGGGATAGACGCTGCCCCGGTAGCCCTTGCCGTTTTCGTCAAAGGTACTTTCATTCACCGCCAGTGAGGGAAAAGGGTGGGGGGACCCGAAGAACAGGGGGTCCGAGAGCTTGTTGATGATCTGCTCCGCCTTGTCGTCGTTGGGGATTTCCGCCAGCAGGGGCCAGTAGCCGGCAATGGTTTTTACCGCAAGGCGCCGCTCGTTTTTGTCGATATCGTGGTAAAAGCCGTCATCCGGGTCCCACATCAGACTGTTGATCCGGGTCTTTAAAGAAAAGTACTGCCTTTTGTACTGAAAGCTCGATTCCTTGTCGTTGAGGATGTCCGCCAGGGCGGACATGTAGAGCACATTGATGGCCATCATGGTATTAAAGTCCAGGGGATAGACCGCATCCTCCCGGGGGGAATTGATCATCCCCGTGACGGAAAGGGGTACCCGGTACAGGCCGTTCGGTTTCTTGAATATCGAATCGATCCATTCGGTATACCGGTGCAAAATGGGGAGCACATCCTTAACCCGCTTCTTGTTGGCCGATTTGTGGTAAAGGTTGAATTCAGCCCAGGCGAAAAGGGGGGCGCCCAAGCCTTCGGGGTTATCCTTTTCCACCACCGGGAGCCCGGTTTCGATGCTGTAGGCGGAACGGATCGCCCCATTCGGCTCCTGACGATCATAAAAAACATCCAGGGTCGGGTGGGCCTGGTAAATCC
>BNVE01000291.1 GCA_025997875.1 Spirochaetia bacterium | reverse complement strand
CTTGCGTATCAATATGGTCCGCATAAATTACCGCCCGTTCCGTACCCTTACTGTCTTTAATCCGGTAATGGGCTTCGTACCCATCATTCTGAATATCCCGTAATGCCGTAGACCGGAAAGGATAAACAGGTACAAGATCAGCCCCATACAAAACCGGGGGATCGTCATACCGCCAAATTTCCTGTTTATCCAAAGCAACCGGAATATTGATTTTAAGCCTGACCGTATTCCGGTACAGTTCCGCCCGTGCCGTTTCCCGCAGATAAAAAATATGTTCCCCCGAAAAGGCATAAGAAATATCGTCAACGCTTTCAGGTTCGCTCTGATAAGGCGAATGGGCAAAAACCAGCGGCTTTTCCGGCGCACATTCCAGATGAGCCCGGTAAGCCCAGGCCAATTCCGAAAGTTCAGTCCAGATATTTTTAGTCAGCTTCACATAAGGCAAAGTAACCGGAATAGTGGCGCAGTCAATATCACCTACCCCAATCCCCGCACGTTGAGCGATCAAATGTACTAGCGATTTCTCCGGTTGGGTTTTATCGCAGATAACCGAATAGGTAAAAACCGCCGGAGCCGTCCAGTCCCGGCTTTCATCGGTTTTTCGCAGCAGCGCCGAACGGTCCCGCAGCCCCATCCGCAAAGTCCTTTTCTGTCCCGGCCCCCGAATATCTTGCAGCCCGTTATCATCAACATAAAAAACAAACCGCTGGAAATAAGGCAGCCCCTCACCAAGAGAAAAACTAATCCGTACTTCTTTTCCCGCCCCCTTCCCGCCATTTCCCCCGCAAGCATAAGTCCCATAGGTATTATCAAGAAGCACCTCACCCCGTGCCGTAGTCCCCCCGGCAACTTCCTTTAACCCGAAGAAGGACGCCTCAATAATGTCCTGTTCAAATACCGATTCATAAACACCCGTACCCGACCAATCAAGGCTCATCCGCAGGCGTACCGGGCTATCCTCCCGTTCTATGGCTTCACTTAAGGCCGTATCAATTTCATAAAATTTCATTCAATAACCCCATCGTCGGCAGTAAAGACGTCAATGGACAAAACCCCCGCGCAGTAATACCGCAGAGGACCAATAACCGCATCCCCGCTATTGATGGAAGTTTCATCCGCCATCAGCACCAGTCGCGTAAGGTTAAGCCGAAAGGCCCCATAAGAACGAAACTCGTAACTATCCCGGAACAGTTGGGCAGTAATTTCCAAAGTTTCAATAACCGGGGGCAGTTCCATAGCGGAATCCAAAATCCGGTGTATACGTACTTCCGTTTGTGTTCCACCCGCCTTGCGGGTAGAAATGGTAAGGCCGTAAATGTTCTTTTGTTCTACTCCGTTAATCCGGTAGGCAACGCCATCCTCTTTGAACCGTTCGCAGAACGCGCGCTCCCCGCCGTACACCGCCGCCCGTTCCGGGTAAGAATACGAAACCGGGGGATGATCTCCGAAGCATAAGCCCGGTAGGGCGTTGCATATATCCAATTTCAGTTTTACCGCTTCGCCCCGCATAATCCGCAATTCAAAACCCTGTA
>BNVE01000290.1 GCA_025997875.1 Spirochaetia bacterium | reverse complement strand
TGGTGACCGACTCCACCTGGTTCTGATCCAGGTAGCGGATAAAATCCGAATAACGGATATTCCGTGCAACGGTGGTATCCCCTCTGAAAAAATAGGCCACAAAGAGGCCAACCATGATTACGAAGAAAATCAGGGCAAAACGGTTCGGCCGGCCCCCCTGCAAATTAGGGCGGGGCGGCAGCGGCGTTTTGTCGTTCTGATCATTAGGCATCAATACCCCCGGTATGTGCGCTTAGCGCCACAAAAAAGGAAGGGCCCCCGGCATCCCCATTGTTTCCAATGGAAACACCGGTCTCATCTTCCCTGCATTGTACATGTATGGTCCCGCCGGGACCGGCCCCGATAAAGGCGGCGATCCCTTGCTTATCAACTGCGGCGCTTATTACCGCGCTACGGGAAAATTCTGTTTTGCCCCGCAGATCGGCAAAGGAAACCCCTTGTCCCGTCTTATCAATGATAACATCATCGTTAAAACCCGGCCGCAGGACCAGGGGAAGCAGGGCGCAAAACCCCCTGCAAACCATTCCCCCCGGGCCGTTTCCACCGGAACCAGGCCCGTTTAAGGCCCCCAAGGGCCCTACTTCAAGCAAAATCCCCTTAAGCTTATATATTCCCGGCTCTTTGATCAACAGCGAAAAACCTGCCTCCCAAACCCGGTTTTTGCCCGGCCCGATGATAACATGGGGGCCCTTCACGCTGATTTTGCAGAACCCCAAATCCAACGCGGGGGGAATGTTTTTCGGCGTCCCCCCCGCTACGGAAAAAAACCTGAGATTTGAACGCCTGACCGGGGTATCCTCCGCCGGCCCGCCGCCGTCAACGCCGGTATCTTTGGGGATGGTTTCCTTTCCAGGGGCCTTAAATTCATCTATACCCTGAAAAAGGGCCTCCTCCCGGATGATCCGGGACTGGGCAAAAAAACCTTCCGCACTGGTCCGCAGCGCCGCCGGCCGTTCCCCCGAGGCCGCTCCTGCCGAATCTTCAGGGGCCACCGCTGCCCGCTCCCAGACCACCCGCCGCCGGGCCTCATCGCCAAGAAAGGCCGCAGCCAGGCCCTGGGTTTCCGCCATGGCCCCCAGGCCCTTTTTCCAGTGGGGAAACAGTTCATCCAGAAGGGGGATAAGCCGGTTGCGGACCCGGTTGCGGAGGTATTGGTTATCCTGATTGGTAGAGTCGGTACGGGAGGGGACGCCCCGTTCCTCAAGGTAGCGGAGCACATCGGCGCGGCCCAGCTGTAACAGGGGCCTGCGGATAAGGCCCCGGACCGGCGGCATTGCGGCCAGCCCCGTAGGGCCGGAGCCCCGGAGGACCCGCATCAGGGAGGTTTCCAGGGCATCGTCACAGGTGTGGGCCACCAGAACCGCCACAGCCCCAATGCGGCGCGCTTCCCGCCCCCAGGCCGCATGGCGGTAGTGCCGGGCGGCAGCCTCCAGCCCCAGACCCCGGCGCTTTGCGGTTTCCGCAACAAGCCCCGGGGCAATGGCCGCCACCCTGCAGGGAACCCCCAGGTCCCGGCAAAGGGCCCTAACCGCAGC
>BNVE01000289.1 GCA_025997875.1 Spirochaetia bacterium | reverse complement strand
TTTTATGGCAGTTACTGCTTCAGTTCTGCCTGATCATGGTGAACGCGGTTTTTGCCTGCGCCGAAATTGCGCTCATATCGATAAACGATAACAAGCTTGAAAAGCTCGCCGCTGCGGGAGACAAAAAGGCAAAAAGGCTTTTAGCCCTCACCAAACAGCCCGCAAAATTTCTGGCCACCATACAGGTGGGGATCACCCTGGCAGGTTTTCTGGGCAGCGCCTTTGCAGCGGATAACTTTTCAGAAAAACTGTGCGCCTGGCTTATTTCGATGGGAGTAAAAATTCCCGCCGCCACCATGAATATTTTGTCGGTGGTGATCATCACCATCATCCTCTCCTTCTTCACCCTGGTACTGGGAGAACTGGTCCCCAAACGGATCGCCATGAAGAAGGCGGACTCCCTTGCCTTTGCCATGTCGGCCCTGATCGTTTTCATATCCAAAGCCTTTGCCCCGGTGGTGTGGCTTCTTACCAAATCCACCAACGGCATCTTACGGATACTGCGGATCGATCCCAACACGGAAGATACGAAAATAACCGAAGAAGAGATCCGCATGATGATCGATATGGGCAGCGCCAGGGGAACCATCAACCCGAGCGAAAAAGAAATCATCCACAATGTATTTGAGTTTGATGACCGCAACGCCGGTGAAATCATGACCCACCGCCGTTATGTAACCCTGCTCAACCTTGAAGACAACGATAAGGAATGGCAAAAAACGATCATCGAAAACCGGCACAGTTTCTATCCGGTATGCAACAAAAATCCCGACGACATCGCCGGAGTGCTCAGATCGGACAGCTACTTACGGCTTAAGTCCCGGGATCGCAAGACCGTGCTGGCCCGGGCAGTACGGCCCGCGCAGTTTGTTCCCATCACCGTAAAGGCAGATGTGCTCTTCAGGAACATGAAAAAAAACCGAAACCACTTCGCAGTAGTTCTGGATGAATACGGCAGCATGAACGGTATTGTCACCATGAACGATCTGCTGGAAGAACTGGTTGGGGACCTTGAAGATGATAATGCCGCTCCCCCCGACAAACCCCTGATCGAAAGCATCCGCCCCGGTGAGTGGCAAATAAACGGCGCGGCCTCCCTGGACAAGGTTGCCCAGGAAACGGGCCTTACCCTGCCGGTGGATCAATACGACACCTTCTCCGGTTTTGTGTTCAGCCTTCTGGGCCAGATACCTGCGGACGGACAAACCGCCGAAGTTGAAGGGGACGGGCTTAGAATCAGGGTCCTGGAAATCCATGAACACCGGCTGGAAAAAGCATTGGTATACTTAAGCAATAAGCCCGCAGAGGACGACGAGGCGGAAACAGTTCTTTAAGAGGCCTTTCTCCGTGAATACACCGACACCCCGATCATCACCAGCAGGGTAAAGACGTTGGGGATGGCGAGGATAAAATCCGCAGGAACGTTAAAGATTCCCTGGGCATAATTGGAGAAGGCCTCCGCAAGTCCAAAGACCAGGGCGGCGACGATGAGCCCCTTGGGCTTCCGGTTTCCCAGGAATATTACCACCAATGCTATCCAGCC
>BNVE01000288.1 GCA_025997875.1 Spirochaetia bacterium | reverse complement strand
TAAACATACCCAGGAGCTTGCTCCTGGGTTTTTGATTTATGTCAACTTATTGGCATTGCACATAACGTATGTTGAGACTGTCGGAAAACCCTTTCATGCAAAATTTTGCCCTCATTTCATGCCATAAAATTACTATAAAACACTCATTTAGAGGTGTATTTTTTCTGCAAAATGGCTTTTCTGACAATCTCGTTAGGCGAAATACGATTTTTCTTTACAACTTATTTTCTATTACCAAATTTAATAATACTTCTTCTATATTCCTTCTTGTGTCCAGTATATATTGTATTGATATTAATTTATTATCGTTTAATATTTTATAATATATCTTCCATGGTTTTACATTTATTTCAAAAATATCATTAATACCAATTTCTGATAATTCAGGTGATTTTCTGGTAGTAACTCTCTCAGATTTTAACAATTCAATCTTACCTATTATTTCATCATATACTTTATGTGCATTAATTGGCCCGGACTTTTCTATAATATATTTTAAAATATCATCAAAGGCATTTTCCCCATGTTTTGCCCAAATAATTTCTCTCATTTTATTTTCCACCCAATGTTTTTTCAAAACGTTTTTTTGCATTTTCATGGGTCACCATATTACCATTTTTTAAGTCAATTTCACTGAAACTCAATAATTTTGCCAAATTTATAGCATTTAATGTCCTTTGATAACTATCAATGTCTATAATTACCGCCTTTGCCTCGCCATTTTGAGTTATTACTATGGGAGATTTTGTTTCTCCCACATTCTTAACAATCTCGGTGGTATGTGCCTTTACATAAGAAATCGGTTTAATATTCTGGACCAAGTCTATCATAATATACCTCTTGTACATAATATAATACAACATTTCGGTTTAGTCAATACTTTATACAGAATTTTATATGATTTTTCTTATATTTTTGGGGACCACATTAAAAATCGTATTTCGCCTAACGTGAAAGGTTTACGCACAAAGGGCGCAGCCCGACTGCGTTTTTTCGTAGGCCGAGGAGCGAAGCGACGAAGCGTAAACCGTATGTTGAGACTGTCGGAAAACCCTTTCATGCAAAATTTTACCCTCGTTTCATGCCCTGAAACTACTGTAAAACACCCATTTAGAGACGTATTTTTTCTGCACCAGGCAAGGGTGTCCCACTACTTACAAGAGTTCCTTCCAAATCCAGAATCAATGCTTTACTCATAATTTTTTATATCATATTCCTTTATTATTGTCAATACATTTTCACAAACGAAGCCGCAAAATTTCGCCTAACGTGAAAGCTATACGACGTTTGGGGCAGGTAATAGGGCAATGCGAAGCATTGACCCCTGCCCCAAATGTGCCGGAACAAAACCCCACAAAGGCCGTAGGCCGACTGGGGTTTTGCGGAGGCCGAGGAGCGAAGCGACGAAGCGTAAACTGTATGTTGAGGTTGTAGAAAAAGTATTTGTAAGTCCTAAAGGAAGCATGATATAATAGCCATATTATGGCAGTATTCAAAAGCACCCACCAAGGGCAAGGAACATTATTCGTCAAGGTCGATCTCAA
>BNVE01000287.1 GCA_025997875.1 Spirochaetia bacterium | reverse complement strand
CAGCTGCGCACCTGCGGGTAGCATTACCCCAAATGGAAGGGGCAGACCGAAGGATATGGGATCTTGGCATCCTTCCCATATCTTAGTCAGCTAGTCAGGCGACCTCGTGTCGCACAAAAAGGTAATCGTTCAGTATATTCAGGCGCGCTTCCGGCTTTCCGCCGTCTAAAGGCTTGGTTCCCATAAATAAAGTATACTACTTTTTTCCGGCAAAAATCTAAAAATTTCCCCTCAAATATTACCTTTGTGAAATATCCAAATTAAAAAACCTGTTTTAGTCTGATTTCATGGAAAACGAAAAAGTGTTACACACCTTGATCTCACTTTCGGATTTTAAGGCGATCCTCGGTATTGATGACCGGGATGATGCCTTGAGCCGGTACTGCCTTGTTACCGCTACTTATAGCATTGAGCAGTATTGCAGGCGGCGGCTTTTCAGGAACAAGCGGGTGGAAATTCATGAATATTCAGGGGATTTTATCCCCTTAAAAGAATACCCGGTGCGGAAAATTTTGGAGCTGGAAAAATACCATCCCTGGAAAAATTTAGGCATTGTCGATTCCGAACTGTTCCACTGTATTCCGCAGTGCGGGACTTTTGAGGATATCCCGTTCTGCCTGGAACTGCGGGCGGACACAGGGCTTTCCCGGCAGCCGTTTTCGGTACGGGTGCGGTATTTGGCGGGGTATAAGACCGGGGAGGTTCCGGCTGACCTTGCTTCGGCGTGTTTGGAAATGGCGGTTTGGAATATGGCCCGGTATCGGGGGCGGCGGATCGGTGTTATCGGGGGGAGCGTTACGGTGGGGCAGAAAATGAATGGGGACCAGTTGGAAGCGAAGATGCCGGAGCGGGTTAAGGAATTGTTAGAACCTTACCAGAGGAAGCTCATATGACTACGCATATTCCTCCTGCCCACAGGGAAACGACTGTTCAGTCACACTCGGCCTTCGGCCTCACACAAGTGACTTCACAGTCGTTTCCCTGCGAGCAGGAGGGCTTTGTCTGTCATAGGGATGTCCCCGCAGGGAGGTTCTACCGCAAATGGGGAAGAGCGGGTTGAGGAGTGAAGAATGTATCTGATAGAAGAAGATATTATCAATGCCGTTAAGTCTTTACTTACGGGGCGGGTGAATGAGCTGTTGGAAGAATTGGAATATCAAATTCCGCTTATTGAATTTGGCTATGGTATTTCCCCGGTGATCCGGCTTTCTACCGGGGAACGGAGTGAGAAGGAACGGATTATCAAGAGTGATGTGTATTCGGTGGTCCTTGTTTTTGCTGTACCGGAAAAGGGGTTTCACGGAAATCTCGAGGAGTGGAACTGTTACGCCTACGCTGCCGCTGTGGACCTGGCGTTGGGGGAGGATGCGACGATGGGGGGCGTGGTGGATCGCGCGGTGATGACGGGGAAGAAGTATACCCCGCCGAAAGCGGCCCATTGCGGGGGGCATTGGGAATTGGAACTAAAACTCCACATCCTTGTGGAGTTTTAGTTTGATACACCGGCCTTATGCCGGGAGAAAGGGGAAACATGAGTTTTGTTAATGGGCGGGACTGCTGTAT
>BNVE01000286.1 GCA_025997875.1 Spirochaetia bacterium | reverse complement strand
CTGCCTCTGCAAATCTACCTCAATGAATTGTCCTTGCCCTATGTTCGTTTCTTTGTACCGTGCCATGTTGTTATTTTAATTCATTACATCCCTCCGCCTCAAGGGGCTTTTCCGACAGTCTCAACATCTTCTGTCGTCTCTGAACATGAAATGACCTTGCCCATGCCTGTTAAATCCGCAAGAAAAGGTTTATACATATCAGATGGAACCTTGATGATATACTTTCGGGTGTTTTCATAAATATTTGCAGAGGCGGAATATGCGTTATATTTATTCATTAATTCCATGAGTGCGGTATCGCCTGTTGTAATATCTTCCAATTGGATTTGAAGGGCCGCGGTGCTGACAAACTTATTATTGATTGCCTGATAATCAATAATGATATCAGGAGATGCAGCCTGTCTGGAAACCGATGAAGCGGCATATGATGAATCATCATATGCAAAACCGGCATATCTATATAATGATGACATATCACGAAAAGCAGGCGGTGTTTGCCCCTCCGCGCCTGATGGTCCTTCAGGGTTAAATCCATTACCGGCCCAGCGTGCAGCTATGTCGTCCTTGTCGAGACTAATCGGCTTTTCGTTAAAAGCATCCCCTTTGTCTTGTGAGCAGGCCGCAGCGAGCAGTACGAGCAGGGCCATCGTAATTATAATCTTTTTCATGTTTCCTCCATGTTTTTCCAGTATACCAGCCGCGGTCTATCACCCAATGCTAGACCCCATGTTAAATATAGAAATATTGTAGTATATTAATGCCTATTTTTTGATCAGGCAAGATACTTGCAAAATTCCATATCAAATCATACCCTGCTAGATACATTTTCCAGAAAGTATTATCATATTTTTGACGGTCTAGCATCCGGTGATAGACCGATGTGTTATACTATGCACTTATGGAAGGAGTTTTATATGATTAGCGAAACTGAATTACTGAATAATAATGGCGCAATCGTTGATTATTGGTTTGATAGATTTTTTGAAACAAAAAACAGGTTATATATTGACAATCTCTTGAACGTTATAAAAGATCATACACATTTAAACGTGAAAATCATAGCATCATCTGATTCTGTGGTGTATGTGCGGTATGTGAAAAAACAATTAACTTTGTATTTGCAGTCCCGCTATGTTATGGAATTATTGAGCTTTTATATGAACATCAAAAACGATGAAACCTTAAAAGACATAGTAAGTACAAATACTATTTTAGATAATGAACTCACGGTGTATATAGTAAACAAAAAATATTCAAATATAAAAAAAGACAGCGCAAAATTATTAAAAGAGTTTTTTGCTAAAAATAAACAATTAAATAAAAGTTTGCGCCCCCATTTTCTTGACAAAAATGGATTAAAACGATGGTTTTCTGAATCTGTTATTAACAAATATGAGATAGAAAGGGATGAAAAGGAAAGGTTAGAAAAATATAATAAGGGCATCTCTAAAAACCAGGTTTTAGAGGCCATCCATTCCATACACGCTCACTTTTACTGTTCACCGGGTAAAATGATCAATAAACCATCTGAATAGGATAGTATTACCTACATCATTCGCCCGCC
>BNVE01000285.1 GCA_025997875.1 Spirochaetia bacterium | reverse complement strand
TCAAACCTATACCCTTACCGCCGCTGATGAAGCCAAAATCATAAGTGTAGAGGTAAGCCGCACAGGATACGCCTCGTCCATAACCGGCGCTATAGGGGCGCCGGTTAACAGCATAGGCGGGACCGGCCAGGCAGGCGGCATAATCTTCTATGTTATCACCAGCGCTACGGTCTACCCCGGTAAAACCTACCTTGAAGCGGCTCCGGCGGATTCCGGAGCCTCTAGGTGGGTTTCTTCCTCTTATGAGGCAACCTACTTATACGGTATACAACTGGGCATAGGGAGAGGCGCGGCAAATACCGCCGCGATATGTGGGGTAGACTATTACCCGCCTGCGGCAATGGCCTGCGTTAATTATAGAGCCCCAACCCCCTATAACACCTTTGATGACTGGTTCCTGCCGAGTAAGGACGAGCTTAACGAGATGTGGACCAGCGGTATAACAGGCACTTCAGGCAACGGGTTTAACACCAGCGGCAATTACTACTGGTCCTCGTCGCAGAGCAATTTTAATCTCGCGTGGGTACAGAATTTTAGCGATGGTGTTCAGGGCACCCGCAACAAGGCTTTGATAAGTTACGTCCGTGCCGTCCGGGCTTTTTAACTATTCAGCCCTTTAGGGAGTTGCAAGGGGGATTTCACACCATGCACGACGGAGAAAGATATGGGAACCGTATATGCGGACATTATACTATGAAGCGGATGATCTATCCGGATCACGGGACTTGCACATCAAAAAAAGGTGATATATAATAGAAATATGTACGATTTGCGGGTGTTAAAACATTTTTTATATGTCTCCCTTGCGTTGCTTTTGCTTGGGGGCTGTGAGTATTTTAACCTTTCTCTGGACGAATTTATCGAAACCCATGCTGCCGTGATTTCCGTGGAATCTGTCACCTTTGACACGGCCACGGCGGGACGTTTTTTACCCGACTCCGGCACATATGTACTTGAACCGCCGTCTCCTCTGGATAACGTGACCGTATATATTAATCTGAAAAACGACGTAAACCTCGCTTTTGACTGCGCGCTTACCGGCACGGTAAATGACGTTGACGCTTCCGGGCGAATCACAGCGGTTGAAACCGGCGAGCGCCGCCTGAGGGTGAATATCGCCAACCCCGGGAACGGCGAGCGCTACGACATCCGGCTTGCCATTCGCGCGGAAACCGGACGCTCCTTTAACATTTCCGTGCCGCCTATCCTGTGCTCCATCATCACCTGCACCGTCACCTTTGATAACCAGGGCTATGGCGCAGCTGTGCCCCCGCAAACCGTTCCCCCGGGTGGTCTTGTAAGCGATCCCGGCGCTCTTGCCGAGACCGGCTGGGCCTTCGGCGGTTGGTTCAAGGAAGCCGGTTGCGTCAATGCCTGGAACTTCGCCGGCGACACCGTAAGCAGCAACATCACCCTCTACGCCAGGTGGACCCCCAACATCGGCACCACAGTCATCAACGCCCTCGGCGCCGTCACCGACATCGCCGCGCCGGTCCATGACGCCCCTTCAACGAATGCCGCCATATCCGCAGCCACCGGCTACACCGGCAGCTTTGCGTGGACAAG
>BNVE01000284.1 GCA_025997875.1 Spirochaetia bacterium | reverse complement strand
GATTCCACGGAAATTACGGCGGTATGGGTTTCGGTAAATTTGTCCAGAGAAAGGTTAAAATACTCACAGCCCCCAAGCAAAAGCAGCGCAAGCGAGGCACATAAAAAATGTTTTAACACCCGCAAATCGTACATATTTCTATTATATATCACCTTTTTTTGATGTGCAAGTCCCGTGATCCGGATAGTATATGGCGTCGGTTACAGCGCCAGGGTTACTATCTCGTCGCCGTGGACGCCGACCAATTCGCGGCCTACAGGGTTGACCATTAAATCCATATCCTCCAGGGGGATGGCCCCTAAAAGAACGTTTTCCGCGCCGGGCATCACTACCGCCGGGCAGGAGGTAAAGCGCTCTTTCCAGCGAATCTCCACCGGCTCGGTTACTTTGCAGGTTATCCGCGCTCCGCTGGCGGTCCGGGTGTTACGTTCCCCTTGGGTTGTCAGCCCCAATTGTTGACAGACCGCCTCGGTAATGAACAGGGTGGCCGCCCCGGTGTCAACGATGGCGGTTACCGTGGTTCTCCGCAGCTCCGGCTCTGTGATAAGCCCAAGCTTTACTTTGATTCTGTCCCCTGCATTTATCAGGATAATGTCCGCATATACGGTTCCCATATCTTTCTCCGTCGTGCATGGTATGAAATCCCCCTTGCAACTCCCTAAAGGGCTAAAGGGTTGAATAGTTAAAAAGCCCGGACGGCACGAACACAATTTGTACTATTCTTGCCAAAGTAGTCCTTGTCGCCATTGCTGAAAGTCTGTTCCCACGCGCCAACAGTATTGAACTCCGACGAGGACCAGTAGAAATAGCCGCTGGTGGTGTTAAACCCGTTGCCTGAAGTGGCTGTTATACCGCTGTCCCACATCGCGTTAAGCTCGTCCTTACTCGGCAGGAACCAGTCATCAAAGGTGTTATAGGGGGTTGGGGCTCTATAATTAACGCAGGCTTTTGCCGCAGGCGCGTTAGGGTCTGCCGCCAGCGCCAGTATCGCGGCGGTATTTGCCGCGCCGGTTCCTATATCGGTTTGTGTGCCGGGTATGGATTTCCAAGCGCCTGTGCCAATAAAGGCAGGCGAAGCCCACGTAAGGGTTCCGGATATATCCGCCCGAGCCGCTTCAAGGTATTTCCATGTTCCGCTGCCAAACGTGCCGCTATCGACATAGTAGATTATGCCGCCTGCCGGTCCGGTGTCACCTACGGTGTATGGGGTAACTGTCGCAGTGGCGTCCGTTACGCTTCCGGCGTATCCAACGCGGCTTACCGCTACACTTATAATTTTGGTTTCATCAGCGGCGGTAAGGGTATAGGTTTGACTGTTCGCGCTTATATCAACGCCGCCCCGTTTCCATTGGTAGGTATAGTCAGAGGCAGAGGCGGAAGGAATAATACCGGCGATATTTGCGGTGAGGGTATGGCCGGCTTTTATGGTTGTTCCGTCAATACTTACCGTGCCTGATAAGGTTACTTGCGCGACGGTGTAGGTCAGGGTGAAGACGAGGGTTGCGCCGGGGGTTCCCTGGATTACCGCCGCGGGGCTGCCGCTGCTGAACACAGTCTGTATAGCCGCCGCGTCAATCGCCGTCCCCGTGAAGG
>BNVE01000283.1 GCA_025997875.1 Spirochaetia bacterium | reverse complement strand
CTGCGCACCTGCGGGTAGCATTACCCCAAATGGAAGGGGCAGACCGAAGGATATGGGATCTTGGCATCCTTCCCATATCTTAGTCAGCTAGTCAGGCGACCTCGTGTCGCACAAAAAGGTAATCATTTAGTAGATTCAGGCGTACACCCAACTTTCCGCCGTCTAAAGACTTGGTTCCCATGAGTAAAGTATACTGCTTTTTCCGGATTTTTTATAGTAGTAAAAATCCTGCAATATAGTCACCACAAAAAAATCGAAAAACTGAAAAAAAAACAGGAATTTCCCCTCAAAATCACCCCTTTGGGCGATTTACAGATTTGAGAAACCGTTTTACTTTGACCCTGCTTTGGAGGGTTATATGGCTGATGAGACGGTTTTACATTCACTTATTCCCCTGACGGAATTTAAGGCGGTCCTCGGTATTGATGATCGGGAAGATACGTTAATTCGTTTTGTGCTTACCGCTTCTACCTACACCATTGAGGAATATTGCAAGCGGCGTTTGCTTAAAAAGAAATGCCTGGAATATCCTGGGTTCTTTGGGGATTATATTATCCCCCTGCGGGAATATCCGGTACGGAAAATTCTGACGTTATACTCCATCCGTCCCTTAAACAAACTTGTTTTTGTTTGCCCGGAATCCTACCACACGATACCAGATTGTCAGAACGATGAGGATGTCCCTTTTTGTCTTTCTGTTTCTCCCCGCTTAAAAATAGAGCGGGGATTGTCCGCATTGAAAATCAAATATTGGGCGGGGTATGAGTGCGGGAAGATTCCTCCTGATCTGGCTTCGGCATGTCTGGAACTGGCGGTCTGGAATATGAGCCGTTACCGGGGGAGGCGGATTGGTATGACCGGGGCGGTCCGGGGGAAGGCTGCGGATGGGGAACATTTGGAATCGTCCATGCCTGAAAATGTGCGGGTGCTGTTAGAACCGTATCGGAGGAAAACGATATGAGAGCTTGTCACAGATACGGCGGCGGGAGGGGAAATGCCCATGCGGTCCCGCTTGCGCCTTCGGCGCTTCGGTCAAGTGACCTTATGGTCATTTCCCCTCCCGCCGCCTACCCGTGGTCGCTGGATGGGTAAGAGCTAAGGAGGGTGATTAAGAATGGAATTAAGAGAAGAAAATATTATCAATGCAGTGAAAGAAATGCTTACCGGGCGGGTGAATGAATTGTTGGAAGAAGCAGAGTATCAAATTCCACTTATTGAATTTGACTATGGCAACATCCCGGTGATCCGGCTTTCTACCGGGGAACGAAGCGAAAAGGAACGGATTATCAAGAGTGATGTGTATTCGGTGGTCCTTGTTTTTGCTGTACCGGAAATACCGGATGGGGAGTGGAACTGTTACGCCTACGCTGCCGCTGTGGACCTGGCGTTGGGGGAGGATGCGACGATGGGGGGCGTGGTGGATCGTGCGGTGATGACGGGGAAGAAGTATACCCCGCCGAAAGCGGCTCATTGCGGGGGGCATTGGGAATTGGAACTAAAACTCCGCATTCTTGTGGAGTTTTAGTTTGATACACCGGCCTTATGCCGGGAGAAAGGGGAAACATGAGTTTTGTTAATGGGCGGGACTGCTGTAT
>BNVE01000282.1 GCA_025997875.1 Spirochaetia bacterium | reverse complement strand
AGGTAAGGGCGAACTCATCGCCCTTCCTCATACTTGTTTTCGGTCGCCGTTGTGATTAGTCTTCGCGACGAGGTCTGTCAGGGTTTCCCCTCACCGTTCCCTCACGTCGAATAACAATCGGCGCCAGTCCCCATATCCCGTCAGATATAGTGTACCCCTTTCTGACCTTTATCATATAGGCTTGGCGGTTACTTATTCTCCCCCCCAAAAAAAGGCGGCCCCCGATGAGGCCGCCTTTTATCTTTCCTTTAAGTTGACGGTAAGGAAGAAGCGGGTTTTCCCCGCTTCTTCCGCCGGCAACTATCCGAAACTCTTCCGGGCCCGGCTGCGGTACTAGTTGCGTACTAACCGGAAACCTAAGGAACCGATCCGGTTGTACGGGTTTATGTTGGACCGAAACGCCGAACGGAGGGCCTGCGGCCCATTGCCAGAGCTGCCGCCGCGTCGCATGCGGTTCGAGCCGGACACCGCTCCCGTAGGATCTGTCGCAGCAGTACCAGCAGTTTCGCCATAGTTATCAGCGCTCCAGTCCCAGCACCACTCCGTCGTGTTACCAAATATGTCATACAGGCCAAAGGCATTTGGCAATTTCTGCCCTACTGAAAAGGTATTTTGTGCTCCTGTTTGATACCATGCATATGCACCCAGACCAAGTCCGGCGCTTTCCGTGTCCCCGTTTATCCATATCGTCGTTGTTCCGGCTCGAGCTGCGTATTCCCATTCAGCCTCCGTAGGCAGCCGGTACCCGGTCGCCCCCGCAACTATTGCTGTGTTATCCCAATTTGTGTTCTTTGCTGTAGGTATGGTATTGTAGTCAAATGTCGTCCAGTCAATGCCGCTTACGCTGTAAACCGGAGTCAGCCCCGCCATTACGCTCAGCTTGTTGCAGAACGCTATTGCGTCATACCAACTGATATAATACATCGGATAATCATCGCCCACTCCATATGTAGGACCAGCAGGCTTATGTTGATTTAAAGTCTTTCCCATCACCGCCGCAAACTGCGCTTGAGTCACTTCGTATTTCCCAATCTTAAAGGCGGTGGTCAGTGTTACACTACGAGGGATGTGGGTGGGGTACGGGCCACCACCCAGGCCAGTCTCGACACTATTGCTGCCCTCTGTGAAGGTTCCACCTGGAAGGCGGACCATTTCTATTGTTCCTACGCTTGGGACGTTATCTGCTATTACTTCAATTACGGCAATGGTAAAGTCCTGGGTGTAAGGAGTCCCCACGGCGGTCCCGTTGTCAATTCTCGCCGTTACAGTCACGGTCCCGCCAGCGGTGGCTGTAAGGACGCCGCCGGTGATTGTCGACGAGGTGCCGCCTTGGGTTTTGACACTCCACACAATGGTTTTGTTGGTTGCGGTCGCGGGCGCTACTGTGCCGCCCAGGGTGAGGCCGGTATTGACATATGCCAGGGTTGGCACACCGGTGATGCCGGTTACCGGCGCTATCGGGGTTGCCGTTACGGAAACCCCGGCGCTGATGTTAACGGAGGTATCCACCGTTTTTACGGTAAAGGTGTAGAGCGTGTCGTTGGTCAGACCGGTAATCGTGGCGGTTTGGATTCCCTTGACAACCTCTACCGGTTGGGTAACGCCGCC
>BNVE01000281.1 GCA_025997875.1 Spirochaetia bacterium | reverse complement strand
TACCAATTATGGTTTAATTATACGGCGCATTTCGTGAATGATGCCAGCATAAATGCAGTGAAGCCCGAATTTCTTTCATATAAAGTTACCAAATATAGTCTAAGAAAGTAAATGCTTTTGCCCTGGGATGACTATAACAACAACCCGTGGACAAGGGCATGGAAAGAAAAGTTGAACATCAATGTTACCTATAACTGGAACGATGCGGGCGGCACTCAGTACGACACGAAGCTGAACATGGACATAGCGGCCGGAAACCTACCTGATGTATTTCGGGTTAACTATAATCAATTCCGCGAGTTGATTGCAGCCGATCTTTTGCTGGATATAACGGATGTATATCAGCAGCATGCTTCCCGGCGCATCAGAGACTATGAAAAAACGGACCCCGATACTATCAAGACTGCCATGGTAAACGGCAGGCTCTATGGGGTGCCTAATTATTACTACGGTGTTATCGACCAGCCCCGCGACCTTTGGGTTCGCAAGGATTGGTACGAAGCAGCGGGTTCCCCTGCCATAAAGACCATAGCGGACTTTGAGAAGCTGGCCAAAACCTTTATGGCTGCCCATGGCGGATATGGCATTGCCAGCAGCAATACCCTGGAAGAGCTTTTTATGACCGGTCCCATGTTCGGGGTCTACCTGGGTAATCCTTTCATGAACACCGATTTCTGGTACAAAGATGCTACCGGTAGGATCAAAGCGGGGATATCCCATCCCGAAATGAAGACCGCCCTTACTTATTGGGCAAAATGGTTTAAAGAAGGTATTTTGAACCCCGACTTTGCCAGCACGGATTACAACAAAATGCTCGAGGACATTGTGAACGGCAAAACCGGCATGGAACCGTATTGGCAATGGCAGGGCTGGCATGCGGGACCGAACCTCGTGGCAAGCCAAAACAGCAATAATGCCTATATGATACCCCTTCCGTTCCCCACCGAGGATGGGTCTCAGGTGATGGGCCAGGTGGGATTCCCCAATTCTTACTTGTTCGTTATCAGCAAGAACTGTAAGAACCCCGCGGCGGTTATGAAGCTCCTCAACTTTACGGACAAGATTATGTTCGATGAAAATACCGTTCTTACCGAGAAGGAGTTTCGCGACTTTACCGACGGTCAGCGGGAACATACACCCGCGCCTTTCAATATTATCGACCCCAGCGCTGATATGCTTCAGTTTGTGCATGTGCTCCACGCCTTAAAGACCGGGGATACCAGTGAGTTATTCACTTCCGGTATGAAGAAGAAGTACGCCGATTCCATCGCCTGGCTTGAAAAAGGTGATACCGGAGGTCTGGGCGCATACCTGCAGCAGGGTTTCGACGGCTGCGCCTACGACCGCAGTAAGTTCCTGTTGGACAACAATTTCATTGTCAGAACCGATATGTGGGGCGCTCCCCCTGAGGACTTTACCAAGACGGTGAACGCATTCGATGTCGCGGTTCAGGGCTTTACCAAGATTATTCTTGGTCAGGAACCGGTGTCTTCCTACGATAGTGTCATCGCCGCCTGGTATGCCGGCGGCGGCACACTTATGGAAGAAGCCGTAAACCGGGAATATAACAAATAGGTTTTTTTCGAAAACAGGCGGTATATATACATACCGCCTGACTTTTTATTGGAGGAAGCTTATGACGCCTGGAC
>BNVE01000280.1 GCA_025997875.1 Spirochaetia bacterium | reverse complement strand
AGGTCGCGGCATTTGATTTGCCGGCTCCGGGCCAAGGATGCCAAGTCATCGGTGGTGGGGGAAACACTGTTACCCGCCCTTAATAATATTATCGGCCCTCCCGGGTTAAGCAGCATCGAGGCGTACAGCTCCGGTTTTGCCAAAGGCTCCTCCGAGGGGAACGCCTGTTTCCTGATAAAAATCTTGTAAGCCCAATGCAGGGGAGAACCCGGATTGCAGTCATACAAAAATAAATTCCGGCACCCCGGAACCCGCATAGCCAGTCGGGAGTAAGCCGTAGTAACCGCAGCGTAGGAAAGCTGCGAAATCTCATTAAAGTAAATCGTGCAATATTCATGCCCCAGGATTTTATCCGCCTGTTCATGATCCCCCAGACCCCCAATCCAAATCTCCGAATCGTTATCAAGTAATACCTTCCCTTCGTTCCGTAAATACTCATACCCGTCAGGGCCGATAATATTATTAAGGGCGGGTAACAGTGTTTCCCCCACCACCGATGACTTGGCATCCTTGGCCCGGAGCCGGCAAATCAAATGCCGCGACCTGCGATACATCCAGGCCCGGTACACAACCGCCATCACCAGCACCGTAGTCTTGCCCGACCGGGAACCGCCGAACAGCAAAATATGTTTAGCCCCGCCCTTAATCAGGTCCAGAGCCTTTTCCTGTATCCTGGTGGGGTTAAACCTTACCGTGGTCCCGATACGCTTAGCCATCACAGCCCCTCAAAGTCCGGCCCAAAGGTAATTTGCGCTTGGCTTTCTTGCGGGTCATCCTTCCCGCCCCCGCCCCTATCAAGCCCCGCCAATTCCCGCTTGGTTCGTGTTGCAGCGTCCAAAAACTCAACCGCCATCGTGGGGCTTAAATCTTCCGGTGTCATTAACGCAACCTTCTTATCCGTCAAATCCAGCATACCCGCAACAATCTTTCCCTGTTTTTCCTCAAGATTTTCAAGCACTTTCCGCCGTTCCGCCAGTTTCAGCCGGTCACAATACTTGTCATAATCCGCCGCCCGCCGGAGCCATTTATGCTGCATGGACCAGAGCCGCCACACCCGGTAACGCCTTGCCGCCTTATGCGGATCAGACTCCGCCGCCTCAACCGCCTTACGCATATTCCGCTCGGGCCCATAATCCCGGTACGCAGAGAACGCCGCAAACGCCGCCGAACTCTCCTCATCCAGCTTTTCCCAACTCTCAAAAGGCAGCAACTCCCCGTAACGGCTCGACTGCCTTGTTCCTGTACTGCCTTTGTCTTCGTCTGTCATTTCTCAACCCCGCCGCTAAACAATTCCGGTGCCCTGGCATCCTGCTTAATGTGCCGCCCCCTGGCCGCCGCCTTCGTAGCCGGACAGTAATGCTCCTTAATCCACACATAAATCTCGCCCGGCCTGAACATCACCCGTGAACCAAGCCGCACCACCGGAACCCTCCCTTCCGCCACCCAATGATTAATAGTCCCCACCGCAAGCCGGGTAATCTCCGCCAGTTCCTTAACGGTCATCAACTTTTCAATTCCGCTTATCCCCTTACTCTCCCTGGTTCCCTTCCCTCCTCCTCTTCCCTCCCCCCACCCCTCTTCCACCCCCACCCTTTCATATTTTTCTACATCAGCAAGCTCTGTGGGACTCACGTCAACAATTTCATTTTCTT
>BNVE01000279.1 GCA_025997875.1 Spirochaetia bacterium | reverse complement strand
GAAGTCTTCTTTAATTCCGTAATAGACCCGGTTATTCCGCAAAAAGCTCATGTAGGTATCGGTGGAAAGATCGCAGCCACCGGGGCCGGGGGGAGTCACGGTAATATGGGCCTTCATTTCGTCGGAGCTGATGTCCACGAAGATCTGGCTGTCATTCGCCGAATTATGGGCAAAATCGCCCACCTTTACATAGATATTGCCCGATTCCCTGACCAATTTGCCAACCAGGGCTTCGTCAATACCGGTAACCCCCCGGTCGAGCAGGGCCTGCATGGCGTGGGCCTCGTGGGCCTTGTAGCCATTGCCGGCGGGGGGGGTCACCTTGAGATAGGCGCCGTCGGAACTGAGGTGTGCAAAAACATCCCCGTCCTTGTCCTCAATAACGGGCGCTTCTACGCCTTCTTCAACAAGGGCCACAGCTTCCCCGGGCTTTTCCTTCTTTACCTGGGCCCGTTCATAGGCCCGGATCTTCCAGTCCTTTTTTCCGGCGCCGAAAATTCCCGCGGAGCCCCGCTCGGCAAGCTCGTACTCCAGGCGCCTGACGGGAATGTCCAGCAGGGTAGCCGCTTCGGCTACCGCCGATTCAAGGGTCTCCCCGGAGGCTTCAACGGTACGGATGGTCCTGTCCTGCCCCAACTGTTCCTTGACAATGTGCTGAAGCTGGACAAAATCGACCATGAGGTTTTCCTTTAAACAATGCCGGGGTATTGATGATGCCGGCGCATCATACAATACCCTTACGGATATTGGTTAATTTGGAACGGAGCCGGATGATGGCCTTGGTATGCAGCTGGGACACCCGGGATTCGGTAACTTCCAGCACCTGGCCTATCTCTTTCAGGGTAAGGTCCTCGTAGTAATAGAGGACCAGTATCTTTTTTTCCTTGTCGGGAAGATCGTTAATCGCCTCTACGATCACCCGGCGGATTTCATCCTTTTCGACGATCACATCGGGGTTCAGGCTTGAGGGGGATTCGATGCTGTCCCCGATGGAGACCTTGTCGTTTTCATCCCCGGAAAACCACACATCGTTCAGGGAAAGCACGGAGGTGCCGGAAATTTTCATCATGGTCTTGAGGAATTCATCCTCGTTCATCCCCATGGAACTGGCAATTTCCTGATCCGTGGCGGTACGCCCCAGCTGGGCTTCCAGGGAACCGATGGCTTCCTCCACCTCCCGGGTCTTTTGCCGTACCGACCGGGGCACCCAGTCGATGGAACGGAGTTCGTCGAAGATGGCCCCCCGGATACGGGTTACCGCATAGGTTTTGAATTTAACGTTTTTATCGGGATCGAATTTATCAATGGCGTCCAGGAGCCCAAAGACCCCAAAACCCACCAGGTCATCGAATTCAACATTATGGGGCATTCCCACCGCAACCTTGCCGGCCACATACTTTACCAGGGGGGCATATTGCTTGATAAAGGCTTCCCGAATTTTCGGATCCCTGTTAATGCGGTATTGTTGCCAGAGTGCCTCTTCTGTTTTTTGTTCCAAGGAGTAATCGGCCGGATTATTCCCGAGGACCTTCCCCATAATTATCCCTTTAATCCTTCTTTAATATAGTCTGGATGGCGGAAGCCAAATCCTTGGATTTATAATCCCCACCCATAGCTTGCCCTTTTTTGGTCGGCGGCGTTTTCCTTTCGGCTGGAAAGGCGGACACCACCGGTTCTTCCT
>BNVE01000278.1 GCA_025997875.1 Spirochaetia bacterium | reverse complement strand
GCCCGGCGTCAGGGCGTTTTGAGAATGAGGAAAGGGCCGACCTGATCCCCTGGGCGTCCCGGTACTCGGAGATGGCCTTGGCCCAGCTTTCTTCCGTGGGGCAGACTACCACCTTGCCGTGGACCAGGCAGCCCTCATCGGCCTGGATGCGCCGGGTAATGATATCCCCCAGAATCAGGGCGGTGGAAAGGATCACCAGCCCTTCGCTGGCAAGCACATTGCCGCACACCACCCCGCCGATGGTTATGGCGGTGCCGCTGATATTGCTCTTCATCCGGGCGGCCTCCCCAATCACCACCCGGCCCTTTACGGTCACATTGCCCCGGACATTGCCATCCACCCGGGTAAAGCCGTCTGTTTCAAGGTCCCCGGAGACACTGGTATTGGCGCCTATGATGGTATTGATTGAGAAATCTTCGTACCTGCGGATCATGGGAATCTCGGCTTAACGGGCCGCGGGCCGGGCGATGCTGGACCGGATATTGATATACTTGTAGGGGTCCACCACGTCCGATCCGATATGGACTTCATAATGCACATGGGGGCCGGTGGAAAGCCCCGTATTGCCGATCAAGCCGATTATCTCCCCCTGCTGAACCCGCTGCCCTACCTTAACATTAGACCGATCCATGTGGGCATACCGGGTGTAGTAACCGTGCTTATGTTTGATGATTACGTAGTGACCAAACCCGTCCTGATCAAAATCAATGGTGACCACCTGCCCATCGGCGGTGGCGACGATGGGGTCCCCCTTACGATAGGTAGAAAGATCGATCCCCTTGTGGATATAGTACTGGCCGGTAAAGGGATTTTCATTCTGGCCAAAAAACATGGAAATGTGCCCGATACCGCCCTTGATGGGCCAGATGCTGGGAATTTCCGTCAAAAGGGCGCTCTGGGAATCCAGCAGGGTACCGATTTCCCTAATCGGCTCCTTTGCGGAGGCCAAATAGACCGAAAGGCGGCGCACATCGTCCACTTCCTGCAAAAGCCCCTCGGGGGTTTCCTTGATATCAAAAAAGGAAGAAAGGTCCCCGGCGGAAGCCCGGGACGCGTCACTGTGTTTGACATCGGCGCCCAGGGCGGAGAGGGTCCCCGAAAGGGCGGTCTCAAAACCCCGGGCTTCGTGGAGCAGGCCGGTTATTTCATCCCGCAGTTGGTCCAGGTTGGCCTGAATGTCCTTTAAACGGCCATCCTTGGTAGCCAATACGCCCTGGGTCGTGCTGTAGGAAGCGCCGTACCAGAAGAAGGCCCCCACAATACCGGCAATGATCAGGAAAAAGCAGCAAATTGAGAACACCGTAATGTGCAGGTTATAAACTTTTTTTTCGGAATGGGGTACAAATACAACCGTATAGCGCCGGGTCAGCATCTTAAAGAAGGATTTACAGAATCCCCCTATGGCTTTGACAATTGAAATAACAATATTTTTGACCTTTTGAACCAGATTGTTCTCAAATCTTTTATACTCATGAACCGATGCCACCGTTTGCCTCTTTGGTTAATTATCGGAAAAAATATCTTTTGATTATACCAGGACACTGATAATTTGTCAAGTAAACGCATTGCCTTACGTTAAATCTTACCATAGCGGATCGAATTCCTTACGTTAAAATCTTACCGTAGCCCATACACTAAACCGGCCGCCGCGGACTATTGTCCGACGGCGCCGGGGGTACCTATGGGG
>BNVE01000277.1 GCA_025997875.1 Spirochaetia bacterium | reverse complement strand
TTATTACCTGAGCAGCCTTGCGGCAACCGCAGAGCGTTTTGGGTATCTTGTCCGAGGACACTGGTCAATCGAAAATCAGCTGCACTGGTCCCTTGATGTTTGTTTTGCCGAAGACGCCTCGCAAGTCTGTAAAGACCACGCACCGGAAAATCTGGATATCTTGCGAAAGATAGCGCTTAGACTTTTACGTTCAACCCAAACAGACAAGAAACGGAGTGTCAGACGAAAACAATTCAAAGCGGCTCTCAATCAAGATTTCCTTCATGATGTTCTATTTGGCAAATATTAAATGCTTTTGCCCTGCAGTCTGCCCCCCCCCGTTAGCCGGCGGATTGCGTACCCTTTTCCTGCTAAAGGGGCAGGGAGCAGCCGCGTATGAACAACTACGAGCCTGTCCTTATCTGGGAGCTGACCCGCGCCGCCTCCAGCATCGCCGCATGGTGGGTGCTGTTTTACCTGATGCACCGGCCCCCCGCGCTGTGGCGCCGCGTCGTCCTCCTTATTGCCATGCCCGCCACCTATACCTTCTGGATACTGACCCCCATGAACGTCCTTCAGAACGGGGTTTCCTGGGCGCTTTTCCCCATAGTCTTTGCCTTCCTCAGCGGGGACCTGCGCCGCTCCCTGTTTACCGCGTTTTTCTATATCGGGATGGAAGCATCCATAGACAATGCCCGCAGCTCCCTTATCGCCCTGATTTTTGGACACTTTCTTGAGTCCCGCTCTCCGGGGTATTATCTGCAATACAATCTCCAGTATTTGCTGGTGTTCGTGGTATCCTGCTTTTACAACAATATAATGAAACGCTACGCCGCAAAGCCGCCCCTTACCGCGTGGATATTAACTGTTATCCCGCCCCTGGGGCTTTGGGCAATCCTGACCATCTTTGCCGTAATCTGCGAACCCCTGCTGCTTGAACAGGGCATCAACCTATACCTGCCGATCTTTCTGTTCGCTCTTTTCTGCATATTCTGCAACCTGGGGGTGTTCTACGTCCACACCCGCGCTCTTATTCAAAGCGGCGCGCAAACCCTGGCGATAAAGGTATCCGGCGCCCCTCCGCTCTGGACACCGGAAGCGGGGCTATCCCCGCAGTTCTGCGCCGAATTCGACCTGACCGACCGGGAGAAGCAGATGGCGGAGGAGTTATTATCGGGTAAATCCTACAAGGAAATAGCGGACAGCCGCTTTGTATCCCCCAAAACGGTGGAATTTCACCTGCGCAACATATACCGGAAGACCGGCGCACTGAACCACTCTGCCCTGTCTGCCCTCATTAAACGCGTATAACCCCAACCAGGGTACACCCCCTGTACCGAATTCGCAAAAAACCAGGGCAGAACTAGCAGGTAGACACCATTGCCAATGTGAATGAGATGGAGTATTAGTTATAGTAAGAGGGGAAACTATGACAAAGAAATACCGGGTAACATTGACAGCCGAAGAACGAAAAACACTGCGAGAAATATTGAACCGGGGCAAGCATAGCGCCCAAAAACGCAAACGGGCGCAGGCGTTATTGCTTTGTGATGAGTAGTTTACGGATGCCGAAATCGCTGAACGGGCCGGTAAGCCCCGAAACGGACGGACGCTTGACGGTTATCGGGGGCGTAACGCCCTAGTACCCAGTCATGAAGTGAATTGTGGATAGAGGCGTTTGAGTTTTATCCGTGCGTCGGCAGCGGTAAA
>BNVE01000276.1 GCA_025997875.1 Spirochaetia bacterium | reverse complement strand
TGTTGAGACTGTCGGAAAAGCCCCTTGAGGCGGAGGGATGTAATGAATTAAAATAACAACATGGCACGGTACAAAGAAACGAACATAGGGCAAGGACAATTCATTGAGGTAGATTTGCAGAGGCAGATACTGCCTGGTTCATACGAAGAAACAGTGCAATACCTCATAGACCAGAAAATAGATATATCGAAGTTTGACGAGGACTATCGCAATGACACAACCGGGGCGCCGGCAATAAGCCCCAAAGTCCTCCTGAAGATAGTACTGTATTGTTATTCACGAGGAGTAATAACTTCGCGGCCAATGGCGAAAGCGTGTACAGAGAACATGACCGTAAAAGCGCTGGCGGAGGACATAGAGCCGCATTTTTCGGTACTAGCGGAGTTTATATCAAAGAACAGCGAAAAGATAAAAGATGTATTTACTCAAGTTTTGCTGTATTGCAGCGAATTAGGGTTGATTAAAGGCGACTTATTCGCGATAGATGGGTGCAAACTGCCATCAAACGCATCGAAGGAATGGTCTGGAACGATTGATGAATTGAAAAAGAAGAAGGCTGATTTGGCCGCCTTGAGCAACCGGCTTATTGAGAAACATAAAAAACTGGACGCGGAAGATAGAAACAACAGAGGGTTGAGCAAGGAAGAAAGAATGGCGGCAAAGGAGCAGCGTAAACGACATATAGAACGGATCAATAAAAAGATAGAATACATCGAACAATTTTTTGCGGATGACCCAAAGCCCAGATTCGGGACAAGGTATGAAGTACAATCAAACATAACCGACAATGAAAGCGCGAAGATAAAAGGTCCGCATGGGGTCATTCAGGGCTATAATGGGATTGCGGTGGCGGATGGCGCGAATCAGGTGATAGTAGCGGCGGATGTGGCGGGTTCGGTGCACGAAGGTGATTTACTGCCCGGCATGATTGACAAACTAAAAACAACTATGCAAACAATAACCGGCAAAGACGAGCCGCTTGAGAGCGCCACAATACTCGGTGATACCGGTTATTTCAGCGAAAAGAACCTTGAAGAAGCAGAAGCGCGCGGTGTTGACGTGCTGATTCCGGACCAGCAGTTCCGTAAACGGGATGAAAGTTTTAAAGAACAAAAATGCCATGAGAAGCGGCGATATACCAAAGAAGATTTTACCTATAATGAGAATGATAATAGGTATACTTGTCCTGCGGGGAAGACGCTTGAATACAAGGGGCATGTTGAATTGAACAGTAACAGCGGAGAAAAATACCAGGCTAAAAGTGTTGACTGCAAAGATTGTCCGCTGCTAAACAATTGTGTTGCCTCCAAAGGTGGTAAGAACCCCATGCGCACATTATATATTGCCGATTCTAAAGGCGGTACAGTTTTAGAAGATATGCGAAACAAAATTGATGATCCCCGTAACCGTGAATTATATGGAAGAAGGATGCAAATTATCGAGCCCTGTTTTGCAGACATTGAATACTGCAAAAAGATGAACCGGTTTAGTGTAAGGGGCAAAGAAAAAGTCACCGGCCAGTGGTTATTGTTCTGTATCGTCCACAATATCGGGAAATGTGTGCCGAAAATAGCCGTCGGCAGGAGGGCGGGATGATGAATAGGGCATTCTGGCCCAATAAGCCCGCCGTAAAGCGGCTTTTCAGGGGCGCTTTCATCAAACAGCTGCGAAGAATACTGAAATTCGAGCCACAGTAAAATTGTGGGCCTAATGTAGTTGACTTTTCCGACAGCCTCGTT
>BNVE01000275.1 GCA_025997875.1 Spirochaetia bacterium | reverse complement strand
CATCCCTTCGCAGATGGCCTGCCCGGTATCCCGGTTCCATACTATTTTCATGTTATACTCCTATGCGCTCAGTATGTTAATGTAGCAGGAATTCCGGGATCGGCATTCTTCAGCAACGGCAAACCAGGGATTATCAGGCTTGAAGCGTAATTTATAGCGCTCATAGACCTCGACCTTTTCTTCGCAAGCCACCGAGACGGCTGCCTTTATCCGGTTAATCCATTCATCCAGGATGGCTACAAATATCCCCCTTACTTCTTCCCAGGGCAGCATGCTGGCCGGCCCGATATTGGCAAATATATTCCGGTAAAAATCCTCTATCTGCCCTATGATACGGGCGCGGTATTTTGCATACCGTTCCGGCATAAGCTCCCGGGTAAAATGGTTCCGGATAACGGAACCGGAAAGAATCACCTTCATATTACTTACCAGGTTCCCCCGCATAACTTCATCGGAAGTGATATCCCGCAGAACAACATTCATATGCGGGGTAAACTCCAAAACAATCTGATGACATTCGGTGCGAAGGTCTGAATCGATTTCATTGATCTCTTCGTCCATGTAGTGCAGGCAGCTGATTGCTTTGTTATGCTGGTCATTTTCTTTTTTTTGTTCTTCCATCATTTGTACCGGGCCGATTTTTTTAATGTTTAGTTTTTTGATAATAAAAACCACACATACGGCAATTAAGGGAATCGCTATAAGAGCGATAAGACCCAGCGTTATAATATTTTTAACCGGCATTTTATCCAGATTGGCTGTGGCTTCTATTCCGCTTTGCAGTAAGTACATATACCCTCCCAAGTGTTGTAAAAATAAAAAAGATGCCAAATTTAACCGGCGATCTTTTCTTCGATTTCGGCGCGCCAGGCTGCCCGCTGTTCAATCATATCGGTGTATTCCTCTTTAGTTGCAGCTCCTTCTGCAATCTTGGCTGCAATGTAATCCGTTTCAAAGAGGTACTTTTTCAGCTGTGCAACCCGTGAGGTGTTTTCCTCAGCCTGCTTTTCTTCGTCGGTTTTCCCCAAAAAAATATCACCGTCAATTATCCGGGCCAACCCGCCAGCCGCAGACCATTCTGCGGCAGTTACTTGCTTGTCCGGTTCCCTCGACAGGCCGTCAAGCTGGGCGGCGGCCCCCAAGTCGGTGTGCGCAACAACGCGCCCGTCAACTTTCCACAAATATACTGTATCACCCATAATTAACCTCCGATGTGTGATTTTTTATGAATAGCTCATTATAGAGCGCATCCATTCTTTTTACCGTGTGATATGCGTCAAAACGCCGCCTATAATTACCCCGCCAGGACTGGTAGGCGGTGTAAATATCGAAGGCGTTCATGTGCCCGATTTCGAGTAGACCTCTAAACTTTTTGAGCTTTCTTCGCATCCGTTTCCGGGATTCGGATTCCGCTTGCCGGATTATCTTTCCATTTTCCTTGAGGGTATAGATACCCTTTAAGAAATGAATCCCATCCTTTAATTTTACGATCCTTGTTTTTCCCAAATATCCGCTATTTATTATTCAGATTCCGTTGATCATTATGCAAAAGAAGATCGGCGGCTCAAGTATTACGGTCGTTACATGGATGATCTATATCTGATTCATCCAAGCAAGGAATATCTGCTTGAATGTTTTGAGGGAATAAAGAAAATAAGCGCCGATCTTGGAATAGCGGTTAATTTGAGAAAAACAAGGATCGTAAAATTAAAGGATGGGATTCATTTCTTAAAGGGTATCTA
>BNVE01000274.1 GCA_025997875.1 Spirochaetia bacterium | reverse complement strand
TTGCCCTATGTTCGTTTCTTTGTACCGTGCCATGTTGTTATTTTAATTCATTACATCCCTCCGCCTCAAGGGGCTTTTCCGACAGTCTCAACATACAGTTTACGCTGCGCCGCAGTAGCGGCTTGGCTTCCGTAAAACACCAGTCGGCCTACGGCCTTTGTGGTGTTTTACTCCAGCACATTTTTTGTTGCCCTGAAATGCTACGCATTTCTTTATCGGGCAACAAAAAACGTCGTAAACTTTTCACGTTATGTGCAATTTGGGCTAAGCTGGTTGGAATATAATATTGACAAAAAAAATATGAAGTATTACAATATAACTAAGGAGAATTTTTTATGAAAACATTAATCATTTTATCTCACCCTAATATATCTAAATCAGTTATCAACAAGCGGTTAATAGAAGAACTGAAAAAATACCCTGAAAAATATACAATACATGAATTAACTTATTCTTATCCAGATGGAAAAATTGATGTGGAAAAGGAGCAGGAATTGGTTGAAGCTCACGATAATCTAATCCTGCAATTTCCTATACAATGGTTCTCTTGCCCCGCTATTCTTAAAGCCTGGCTTGACGATGTGCTAACGCATGGCTGGGCTTATGGCAGGAATGGAGGCGATAAGTTAAAGGGCAAAAAGGTTGCCTTAGCTGTTACAGCGGGTATTGGACAGTTCGACTATCAGGAAAACGGCAGGTATCATTATAATCTTGACCAGTTGCTTGTACCGTTTGAAACTACTTTCCGCTATTATTGCCATGCGGATTATCGCCCGTTCTTTGCGTATTACGGTGCAGAACTTGTCCCCGGTGAAGAATATTCTTCCACTACAACAGAAATAGAAAAAGGTGCAAAAGATTATCTGGAGTTTTTGGAAAATATGTGATAAGAAATTGGAATACTACAAAAAAATTATATGAAATAATGAATGAAGAATAAATAGAATAATGGGGTACGCCCAAACTGCACATAACATACGCTATACGCTGCGCCGCAGTAGCGGCTTGGCCTACGAAAAAACGCAGTCGGCCTTTGGCCTTTGTGCGTTTTTTCTCCGGCACATTTTTGCGGTTGCTGGAAACCTGCGGTTTCCTTTATCGCAACCGCAAAAACGTCGTATAGCTTTCACGTTATGCGCAATGGGGGCTAAAATTTATGTAAATATTATATAAAAACTTATTGACAAAATGAAAAATTAATAGAATAATAGAACAATATGGGGGGCTTATTATGTATGGTGTAAATAGCAATTCATATTATTACTTTATTTGCGATAATTGTGGAAAACAATTTCAAAAATATAGGTATGATGCTTCATTTGTAACACGAGAAAGATTTATAAATGCATCTCTAAATAAAGGATGGATAATCAATACAGTTAATACTAGAGATCCAGGTATTAGTGATGCTAATGATTTTTGTGGTATAAGATGCAGAGACAAATTTCAAAAAAAATATTACAATGATAAACCAACAATAGATGATCTTCGTAAAATTGAAGAGGAAGAAATTTAACTAAATTTAAAAAAATAATGGGGTACGCCCCCACTGCGCATAACATACGCTATACGCTGCGCCGCAGTAGCGGCTTGGCCTACGAAAAACCCCAGTCGGGCTTCGCCCTTTGTGGGGTTTTTCTCCGGCACATTTTTGCGGTTGCTGGAAACCGTAGGTTTCCTATTAAAATCACCCGTTTGGGCGATTTACAAAAAGCAAAAGCTGTGTATTTCATTGTCTTATAAAGAATTAGCGTTGCTGGTTCGGTACA
>BNVE01000273.1 GCA_025997875.1 Spirochaetia bacterium | reverse complement strand
GTTTTCTGGTAACGCTTTCCGCCCTTTCCTACGCGCAGCAGATAGTGGTAATGGTGCCGCCCTTTGAACTGGTAAGCGGTGTGAGTAGAGCGGAAGCGGACACCATCACCCGTTTATTTCTCGGTAAATTATCGCAGGCGAGGGTCGTAACGGTGGTAAATACCGCAAACTTAAAACAGCGCATGGATGCGATGAAATGGGAAATGAGTGATTGGTCAAGCGATGAAAAAAAAGCCAGACTCAACGAAGGAATCAACGCCGATTACCTCATCATAGGAACCATATCAAAATTGGGCAGTAATATCATTGTTGACGCAACGTTGGAAGATACGAATCACTTTAATGTTGTAGGAAACACCGATATAAGCATGAAAAGTGTTGACGAAGCCTACGAAAAAATCGATCCCCTGGTAGATCGCATGGTAGCAAGCATGACCGGCGGCAAAGCGTCTCCCGCCGCCCCCGTTACCCGCCCCGGCACAATCCCCGAAGGCTTTGTCCGCATCCAGGGCGGGACCTTTACCATGGGCAGCCCGTCTTCGGAAGTAAATCGCAGTGATAGTGAAGCACAACACCGGGTAACGGTGAGCGCCTTTTATATGGGGCAGTACGAAGTAACCCAGGCCGAGTATGAGACGGTAATTGGGTCAAATCCGAGCAGCTTCAAAGGGGGCAGTTTACCGGTGGAGAATGTGTCGTGGTTTGACGCGGTGTTTTACTGTAACCAGCGGAGTGCGCGGGAAGGGCTGAGCCCGGCGTATACGATAAACGGGGAAAACGTTACCTGGAACCGGAACGCCAACGGTTATCGCTTGCCCACCGAGGCTGAGTGGGAATATGCCTGCCGGGCGGGAACTACGACGCCCTTTAGCACGGGGTACAATATCAGCACGAGCCAGGCGAATTATAACGGTAATTACCCCTATGCTAATAACCCTAAGGGGAGCTACCGGGAAAAGACAACGAATGTTGGGAGTTTCGCATCCAATTCCTGGGGCTTATACGACATGCACGGGAATGTGTGGGAGTGGTGTTGGGACTGGTACGGTGGATACAGCATGGCGGATCAGACGGATCCTTCGGGCGCTGCTTCGGGGCCTCACCGCGTTCTTCGCGGCGGCGGTTGGAGCTACCTCGCCCAGTACCTGCGGTCGGCCAATCGGGGCAGCCTCACTCCATCGGGCCGTAGCTACAGCATAGGTTTCCGGGTTGTCCGTCCCTGAGTTCTGCCAATAGCAAACAGAACCCCATAGGGCAGCACGTAGGCGTGGCGGGCCTCAAGCCCGCCTTAGCCGAAGGGCCGCCCTATGGGGAATATGAAGGAGAATGTTATGGAAGATTTGCATGGACAAATTACTGTAGAAAATTTACATGAACAAATTAAAAATGCTAAAGAAACCAAAGGGTTTATTGAAACAAATGACAATTCGTCTGGGGTAATGACAAAAGTAGGTCTACTACAACAAATCAAAACTGTTCAAGAAAATATTGACTTCATTAAAGAACATTGCAAAGACATGCCGGGGACGAGAAATGATATATTGGCTCATTGGGGTTCTTTAAAAGAAGACCTGGAAGGAATCATTCCAATATATGATGAATTCGACACTATAAAAAAATTCATCTTAAATCCTGTCAATATTAGTATAAAACAGTCTTTTGCCGAATATCAGAAGAAGAACAACAAGTTTACCTCTTTGACAATAGCTTTTGGTATTATTGGTGTCATTGGTGCTTTTTTTACTATTTATCATCCTGTTAAAAATTTTTTTACAGAAAGACAA
>BNVE01000272.1 GCA_025997875.1 Spirochaetia bacterium | reverse complement strand
GGTGGCTGTTGATGCAGATATTGTTCCTAATCATCGGTTTAAGTACCATTGTTTTTCTCCATAGATGACAAAAATTAGAAATTTGTCATAATCAATATAATACATTGCTATAAAAAGTCAAGAGTATAGGCAAGGTCCTATGTCCTACATGTTAGAGTATGCGTTCACCCTAATTATTTTCCTTTATAACTCCTGAATCAAGGGAAATTTGAGAGAAACCTCCGGTGATACGCTTCAAATGCTTCCGTATTATTTTCGCAGATGTCAAATGCCTTCGCGCATTGCCACCGGCCGCCTGCAGCGGTTAGCGTTCCGGGCACGAGTTCCAGCGCCATAAAAGCATCGTGGCCGGCGCCATCGGCGAGGGTAATGCCGAAATTCGCGGCGCCGGTAAATCCAAAACGAGGGTAGTATCCCGGATGCCCCATAATCAGCACGGCGCGCAGATACATTTGTCGGGCGCGTTCAAGGGAATGACGAATCAGCGCGGAACCGATTCCCCTGCCGTGCAGTTTTGGGGCCACGCTCACCGGGCCGAAGGTGATTGTACCGGTTTCGCCGCCCTCAGGGCGCACAATTTTACTGTGACTGTAGAAAATACTCCCTACAATTTCGCCTGAAACTTCGGCAACAAAATCAAGTTCCGGGATAAACCACGGGTCGGAACGCAGGAGAGAGACCAAAAAATGTTCGCTCGTGTGCGTCCTGCCCGGCAGATTCATTGTTTCAAAGGCCGCAAAGGTTAACCGCTCAACAGCGGCATAGTCAGAAGATGTTTCAATGCGTATATTCATGTAGTTTTTCATTGTGATTTCTCTTTCGCTATTGGGTATCGAATTACCGTCCTTAATTTATCCGGCATGGTTTTACGCGGATCGCCGAGATAAATCTCGTGGTGTCTGCGTTTATCAGAAAAATCAGTGTGTAGACCTTCTGTTGTGATAAACTCTTCTAATACAGCCGTAGTATCCGGCTCATTATCGTAGCTGCCAATGTGCATTATCTGGGCACAAAGTCCTTCTGTGAACCTTTCCAATCGTGCAGCCGACAAATCAAGTTCCGGCTTCTTCTTGGAGAGCGTTATCTTCGCGGCTTCAAATACATCTAAATGAACGAACGCAGGCAGCCGGATCATTGATGTCCAGGCAAAGCTGCCTTTATCAGATATATCTTTGATTACACCGCCGTCCTTATGCCACCACATCCCCTCCAGCGGCGGTACAACATAGTCGAAATATCCGGTCAGCGCCTTGTTCATTCTTATTGCATATGATAGCCCGTATAAAACCTGAACGGCATTTGCATAATCAGCACTTGTATTTGGGTCACCTTGACCATCAATCATTATAAATACCATCTCTGGCACATCAATAATTTCAGGTTTTGTTTTCGGCTGATAGAACTGCTTATCAATTTTCTTAAAATCAATCACCATCTCGTTTTCCTCCTAATTTACGGACAAATTCAACCAGCGGGGTAATGGTAGAACGGTCGGTGAAATCAACCTTTTTACCATAAATTTCAATAAACGCCCTGTCCTCTTCGGTTTGTTCAGTTTATTATTTCTATTGCCTTTTTTATAAACAGCTTGTATCCCCTATCAGAAAAATGTTCCCCTTCTTCCAATAATTCCAATTCGCAATTTGGCAATAATTCTTTTGTCATTTCTGCCAAATTATAGGATAACACCTTATCCTGTTTACTGTGCTGCATATATACTTTTGATTTTACTTCGGAAAGGTTAAAGCCCCAGTCTTTAAACCTTAACCTGATATTTTGCCCTTCCCCGAAACAATTATTCGCCATTGAGTCCTTTATATAGTCTTTTT
>BNVE01000271.1 GCA_025997875.1 Spirochaetia bacterium | reverse complement strand
GTGGATTCGGGCTTTGCCCGGATCGAGCGTTACCATATCCCCAGCGGCATGAACCGGCTGAGCCTGGAACCGGTGAGCCGCCAAAGTGCGGAACAGCGGGCGGGCAGGGCAGGGCGGCTCATGCCGGGCCGCTGTGTCAGGCTTTGGGGGGAAGGGGATCCACGCCCGGCGGAAACGGACCCTGAAATTCGCCGCATTGATCTGTCTTCCCTGGTACTGGACTGCTTCCTCTGGGGCGTCAGGGACCGGGAGGGCCTTCCCTGGCTCGAAGCGCCCCCGGCCGCGTCCTGGGACCGGGCACGGGAACTTCTGGAAGAACTGGGAGCAATCGACAGCGAAGGGCGGCCCACAACGGAAGCCAGGGAAATGGCGGCCCTGGGGCTTGAGGTCAGGCTTGCGAAGCTTTGCATTGAAGGCCGAAAGCAGGGCCCGGCGCATCTGGGCTGCGTATCCGCAGCGATACTGTCGGACCGGGACGGCTCCGGCTTTGGCCAGGACCCGGACTTCCGCCTGCGGCTTTCGGTGTTTCGCGGTGGGGAAAAGGGCGGCGGCGAAAGGGAAGGGTGGCTCAAACGGACAGGCCAAATTGCAGCGGATCTGCTCAAACGGCTTGGTCAGGGACAGAAAACAACTGCCCCCCTGTTCTCCTGGACCGTGGAAGAAGAGGCCGATGCGGGGGAGCTTTTGGGCAGCGCCTTCCCCGACCGGATCGCCCGCCGCAGGGACCCGCCGGCGGCAAGCAAACGGGGCGGCATTGAAGGGGTCTACCGTTTCAGTTCGGGCCGGGAAGGCCGCCTGGAAGGGCCCCTTGCCGCATCGGAATGGATCGCCGCCGCAGAGGTGGACGCAGGGGAACGGATGGGCCTTATCCGGCTTGCCGCGCCGGTTTCCGAAAAAAAGGCCCTTGAAATTCTGGAAAGCCAAATCACCCTTGAAAGCCGCATTGAATGGAAGGGCCTTATCCCCCGGAGCATCGTGATACGCACCGCGGGCCGTATTCCCCTGGGGGAAGAAAAACGCCGCAGCCTGGGGGAAGAAATTCTCCCTGCCCTGCCGGGCCTGCTTGAACGCGAAGGGCTGGGCATCCTCCCCTGGGACGATTATGAGGGAAAGCCCCGGCGTCTTCTGGAACGGATCAGGTTTTTTGCAGCCCGCAGCGGAACAAAGGGTAACCGTAATACTGCGGATGCGTCTTTCTGGACCGATGAAGCGCTCATCAGCGATGCTGCGGGATGGCTTGGCCCCTTTGTGTGGGACGGGGCGGAGAGCGGCGGCAGGCCGGTGATCGGCGGCAAGGGCCTTGGGGATGCCCTGAGCGCCCGGCTGGGCTGGGATGTAAAAAACGAACTGGACCGGCTGGTTCCCGAATATTTCAATCCCCCAAAGGGGAGGCCCCGGCCCATTGATTACAGCTCCGGGGAACCGCTTGTGCGGCTCCGCTTACAGGACGCATTCGGTATACATCAGCCCTGCGAGATTCTGTCCGTGCCCGTGGTGTTTCATTTACTGTCCCCCGCGGACAGGCCCATTCAGGTTACCCGGGATCTTCCCGGTTTCTGGAAGGGCTCATACGCGGAGGTGCGCAAGGAAATGCGGGGCCGCTATCCAAAGCACAAATGGCCGGAAATGACCGGTAATGACACTAAATAAACCTGCCCGCCCGGACCTTGAATATTTTTTCAAGCTTCAGGGCGGTCTGCCGGCTTACGGGAATGATGCCGTTTTCCATATTGGAAATTTTCTGTTTGGAGACCCCCAATAAAATCCCCAAAGCGGGTTGGGTCATTTTGTGCAAACGCCGGTAAAAACGAAGGGTGTCGCCGGGTTTCTTCTTT
>BNVE01000270.1 GCA_025997875.1 Spirochaetia bacterium | reverse complement strand
GGCCCAGCCTGATTGGTTCAGGGGGCCGCAAAGCCCTGCGGTTTATGCAGGACTATATCGGCCTTGTTGCGGAGACGGATATAAGCAGGGTGGGCGGTAAGAAGCGGGACCCCCAACGGGTTTTACGGCTGCTGCAATCCCTTGCCAGGAATATCTCAACCGAAGCGTCGGTGACATCCCTGGCGCGGGATACGGGCGGTTCGGATGTCAAAATAACCGACGAGACCATAACAGACTACCTGGAAGCCCTTGAGCGCCTTATGATTGTGGAACAGCTTCCCCCGTGGAGCCCCCATATCCGCTCCGCGGATACCCTGAGGAAGGCGCCCAAACGTCATTTTGTTGATCCTTCCCTTGCGGTGGGGGCGCTGGGGCTTTCCACCGGCAAACTCATCGGGGATCTTAACTATTTCGGCTTCCTGTTTGAATCCCTGGTTATCCGGGATTTACGAATCTATGCGGACCTGCACGACGGCAAGGTTTTCCATTACCGCGATTCCCGCAGCCTGGAAGTAGACGCCATCGTGGAATACCCCGACGGCGCCTGGGCGGCCTTTGAAGTTAAAATGGGATTTAACGCACAGGACCAGGCCGCTGCAAACCTGCTCACCTTTGCCGCCAAAATCGACCAGGAAAAAATGGGAAAGCCGGCGGCGCTTACGGTAATCAGCGCCAATGGCTTTGCCTGCCGCCGGAAAGACGGCGTTAATGTGACGCCCCTATCGACTTTGACCGCGTAAGGCATAAACGGTTGAAACATAGCAAGTTTTACAAGAATGATATAGAATCGTCCTATGAAAGATTTAACGAAAGATTTAACCCGGATCAGAGAAAAGAAAGCTTTTATCATTGATATGGATGGGGTCATCTACCATGGAAATCAGGTTCTTAAGGGGGCCTTTGAATTTGTGGAATGGCTTGAAAAGAATGACAAAGTCTACCTCTTTCTTACGAATTCCAGCGAACGCTCCCCTGTAGAGCTTTCCCAGAAGCTCGACCGTTTGGGTATTTCCGTTGAACCTGAACACTTTTACACCAGCGCCCTTGCCACCGCCAGCTTTCTGGCCTCCCAGCGCACCGGCGGTTCTGTTTTCGTAATCGGCGAGCCGGGGCTCATCCAGGCCCTCTATGACGCGGGCTTTACCATGAACAACGTGAACCCCGACTACGTGGTGGTAGGCGAAGGCCGGGGCTACAGCCTCGAAGCCCTTGAACGCGCCGTACACCTGGTACTCGGCGGCGCCCGCCTCATCGGTACCAATCCCGACATCACCGGCCCCTCCGAAACCGGCATAGTCCCCGCCTGCGGTTCCCTTGTGGCTCCCATCGAGATGTCCACCGGCATCAAAGCCTATTTCGTCGGCAAACCCAACCCCCTCATGATGCGTCACGGCCTCCGCCGCCTCAATTCCCGCCGTGAAGACACCGTCATCATAGGCGACCGCATGGATACCGACATCGTAGCAGGTGTGGAATCCGAAATTGAAACGGTTTTGGTACTGTCGGGGGTAACCGCACTTGAAGAAATCCCCTTATTTCCTTATCAGCCCAGGCACATTTTGGAAGGGGTATTTGAAATAGCCATATAAAAAAACCCGCCTTAACAGACGGGTTAATTAAAAGTACCGACGGGAACGACGGGGCTTGAACCCGCGATCTCCGGCTTGACAGGCCAGCGCGATAAACCAGCTTCGCTACGTCCCCTTATGGTTTAAATATATTAATGAGAAAACGAAAAAAAGTCAAGCCGCTGTGCGCATACCCCCAGGGCAAAAGCATTTAACATTTGCCAAATAGAACATCATGAAGGAAATCTTGATTGAGAGCCGCTTTGAATTGTT
>BNVE01000269.1 GCA_025997875.1 Spirochaetia bacterium | reverse complement strand
TATATATGATTTTTTTGTTTCTCATAGTAAATGCTTTTGCCCTGATAGTCATCCCCGTTCTCATAGACAATATCGTTACCTTCGGTTTTAACGGCGGTAAGATGCACCGTGGTGGCATAGGGTTGTTCCCAATTCCCTGCGGGTACGGGTTGGGCTTCCCGGGAGCCGAGGCCAGCTTTCGCGGAGGAGCCGGAAGACTTGCCGCTACAGGATACCATCAAAATGACGGTAAGTGCAGCAAACAGGATGAAAAGAATCCATCTGCTGTGATTTTTCATATTTTCTCCTTAAAAAAAATTTATTAAAAAGCCCCGCTATAGTCGTATGGACACTAACGGAACCTTGTAACCACGAAAAAAATAAACTGTAGACGCTGACCTTTTGCCCTAAAACAATCCCTATAGGAACTGCACGGGGGGGGGTAAAAATTGTCTCTATTTATAAATGCAAATACTTTTTCCGCTACCTTCATTTGTTCCCCTAAAGAACAAAAAAATTATGCAGACATAATACGTGAACGTTCACGCAATCTCTACCTACCTAGCATACAACGGCTTTTTCGTATTGTCAAACAAAAACGGTCTGACGGCAGACGTAAATTCAGGAAGCCCTTTACGTTTTGCCAGTATCAGGATGCCAAGGGTCCCCATGCATGAGATGCCCTGGGACTCGGCAAAAGACCGCGCAGCTTGCCGATAACCGCAAGTGATATGATAGGCCCGGTATACGTCCCTGCGGGCCGTTTGCCGATAGGGATGATTTACTGCGCCACCATTCGGTGTCGCACGTCATCAGCAATAACATAACAAAATGAGGTTTTTGACAATGTTGCGGTGGAATCTGACGATCACCCGGGAAATTTACGCCTTTTTCCGGTGATATTTTATATACACTTCAAGCTGCTCTAAAACACAGTCCTGCCCGGTATCGTCCAGCTTTTTGAACAGTTCGATAATTTGCCGCAGTTTGTGGTCCTCAATCTTATCGAACATATCCCCGGCGCCCGTTTTTAGCCATTCCTCATTGGCCCCATAGGTCATGGAAATAAGTTTGATAATCCGGTCATTTACCGGCTGCCGTCCTAACTCTATGTTGCCCTGATAGGTCTTACTGAGTTTAATCCCATCGGCGAATTTCTGTTGGGAAAGACCCAGGGCTTGCCGGACCTGGAGGATTCGCTGGTTTTTCCCAAGGTTTATCGTATCCAAAAAAACCTTCCTTACCTGATCTTATCATAGCAAATATGGACGCCGTAAACAATGAAAATAGCTTGACAAATGACCTCTTAGAATGCTAATTTGACTTTAAAAAGGGTATCATGAGCGATCCAATAGCAAGTCAAGACAAATTGAACCGCCTCTATGCCCAAATCCTGAAAATTGATGAAGACGGTAAGGTTTTTCTTAAAAAAATCGTTACCCAAGCGGGGGCTAACCTTGGTTTTCTGGGGATGCCGGCCTCTATAGGGGTGGATTTGACTGAAAAAAACAAGCCTAAAACGGGGCTTGAGCCATGAATGGTCCCCATCATCCAAAGGAGTTGTATATGGCCTCGTTAATGAAAAAAGGCTGGATATTTGTGGTTTTGTTGGTACTGGCCTTTACCGGCTGTCCCGATCCTAACAGCCCCACCCCGGCGGAACTCATGCCGGAAACTATACCGGAAACCATACCCCAGAGCGGCGAACCTCTGGTAGTACCTATTCCTCCCCTGCCTGATGAGTCGTCTATACGGAGCGCGATAAAGGCTATTGATATCAGTGACGATGCCGCTGATTTAATGCCTAAAGGCACAGCCGATGCAGGAGCGGTGACAATTACGTTGGACCAAGGTAATAGTACCACAAGTGAT
>BNVE01000268.1 GCA_025997875.1 Spirochaetia bacterium | reverse complement strand
ACCGGTGAAATATTGAACGCCGACATTGCCATTGCCGGGGGGATTATCGCCGGGGTCGGCGCCTATGAAAACGCCCCGCAACGCATCGACTTGTCAGGAAAATACGTGGTTCCCGGCTTTATCAATACCCACTGCCATGTGGAATCTTCCATGGTGCTTCCCATGACCTACTGTTATGAGGAAGCGCGCTGGGGGGTTACCACCCTGATAACCGATCCCCACGAGGTCGCCAATGTGGCGGGCAACGAAGGAATCCGCTTCATGATGAACAGTACACGGGGCGCACCGATTAACTACTACGTCCAGCTCCCTTCCTGCGTTCCCTGTACGGAATTTGAAACCTCCGGCGCGGTCCTTGACGCAGCGGCCCTGGCGGAACTGATGCCCAATCCTGATGTGCTTGGCCTGGGGGAGATGATGGATTACCCCGGGGTGTTTTCCGGCAGCCCCGGCGTCTATGCCAAACTGAACCTTGCGTCGAGAACCTACAATGGCCCTGAAAGGAGAGGTTCCCCTCCGGAAAAAATTATTGACGGCCACGCCCCGTCGATCAGCGGTAAGGAGCTGCAGGCCTATATCGCGGCGGGGGTAGCAACAGACCACGAGTGCACCACCATTGCCGAAGCAATAGAAAAACTGCGGGCCGGTATGGCAGTATTGGTGCGGGAGGGCAGCGCGTGCCGGGACCTGGATGTACTCATCCGGGGCATCGTAGAAAACAGGGTTGATACCCGCAGGATGGCCTTTTGTACCGACGATAAACATATCCGGGATCTGCGCCGGGAAGGTTCCATAGCTTACAATGTAAAAAGAAGTATTGAGCTGGGACTGGATACGGTATCCGCCTACCGCATGGCTACCATCAATGCGGCGAATATTTATAACCTCAGGCATCTGGGGGCCATAGCTCCGGGTTACCGGGCGGATCTGCTGGCGCTGGACAATCTGGAAAAGGTTTCCATCAGGCATATCTATAAAGACGGAAAAGAAATTGACAGGAACGCTGCGGCGAATCCTGTTGCGCCGGGAACCTGTGCCGGGCTGCGAAGCACCGAAGGTTCCCCTCCGGAGGGGAGCAAGAATTCAGTGCATATCGCGCCCCTGGGGCCCGACAGCTTTAAACTTCCCGGCGGCAAAACGCAATACCCGGTCATCGAAATAAAACCGGATCAGATCATAACCGGCAGAGCTGTGGTTCAGGCAGATGAAGTTGAATCCCTGCTGCGGCGGGGGGAGCTCTGCAAAATTGCGGTGATTGAACGGCACCGGGCGACCGGTAATATCGGCGTGGGCCTGCTGGCGGGTTACGGACTGCGCTGGGGCGCGGTTGCCACCACGGTGGCCCACGATTCCCACAACCTGATCGTCCTTGGCGCCGACGATGCGGACATGCGCCTTGCCGCGGAAGAAATAGTCCGCATGAAGGGCGGCTATGTGTTTGTCAGTGACGGCAAGGTACAGGGCAGCGCAGCCCTGCCGGTTTACGGCCTTATGAGCGATGCGGCCCCGGACATCTTTACCGCCCAACTGGATGATCTGCTCAAAAAGATCCACGCCGCCGGGGTCCCTAAAAATGTTGAGCCCCTGATCACCATGAGTTTTCTTGCCCTTCCGGTCATACCGGAACTGCGGATAACGGACAAGGGACTTTTCGATGTAGAAAAATTCTGTTTTATCTGAATACGGTGACAGGGAGCCTGAGCGCTTATCCGTATGGATATAAATTACTATAATCGTTTTCTTTTCCGATCATTTCCAGGTATAAAGAAATCATTGCCCGGTGATGTGTTTCGTGGTTGAACAAGTGCAGTAAACATACTCCGATGCTTTTTTCATGTGCTGTTTCCCTTGAATCGGTC
>BNVE01000267.1 GCA_025997875.1 Spirochaetia bacterium | reverse complement strand
CTCGCTAGGGCCGCCGGGGCCTGGATGCACACCGACGCGGTCCAGGCGGTGGGGAAGATTATGTCAGATTGGCTTTATTCAGATACGGTAAAGGATCATTTCACCAAGCCCCGGAACGTGCTGCTGGATGATGAATCCACCTTTCCCGCCGATGGGCGGGGGCAGACGGGGAATATCAAGTGCGGGGATCAGATGCTGATGCTCCTTAAAATAAAGGATGATATCATCACCGATGTGCGGTGGAAGACCTACGGCTGCGCCAGCGCCATTGCCTCCACCAGTATGCTCAGTGAAACTATCAAGGGCATGGACATCAGGGACGCCTACAACATCCGGCCCGAGGACCTGGTAGAAAAACTGGGGGGCTTGCCGGATTACAAGATCCACTGTTCTGTGTTGGGCGATAAGGCCCTGCGCACCGCCATTGACGATTACCTTGCCAAAACCGGTCGCGCAGGAATGCTGAAGGAAAAAGCCACTGAAATCTGCCACTGCCTGGGGATAACCGACAAGGACATCGAGAACGCCTTCCACTCAGGCGCCCGCACCTGGGAAGAGCTGCAGCAGGCCACCAAGATCGGTACGGTCTGCGGGGGCTGCAAGGAAAAGGCCCTGGAACTGTTGCATGGGTTTGCGCATATTTACGGGATGTAGTAACGCACAGGTCCGTATTTGAATCAAAACAAGAATAAAAACCACTTTTCCACCCAAAGAGTGGAAAAGTCGACCACACCGACCCTCACAGACTTTTGCCTTGAAATTTCATTGCTGTCAAGTTCCAGTTCGGGGATTGTTATGGGGGCGGGGGGTCAAGAGAGCTTTTTTAGTATTGCTTTAGCGGTATATTCATTGATTTCATCGTGTCGGGGAACGGTAGCTTCCTTGTTTGTTCGCGGCTGTAGGTATACGTCATGTTTTGCCCCATGCCGGGTAAGAACTGCCCCTTGGCGGTTCAACTTTTGGAGCAACTCAACTTTCTTCATGCTTCATACCAAAACCAGTTTTCTTTTGTGGTATTTTGCAAGATTCAAGCACTTGTACATATCCGAGAGCATTTCTTCCAGTTCATCAAGGGTCTTACCCTGAGTTACGTCTTCGGGGAAGTCATCAAACCAGCCCACAAAAAAGCCGTCATCCGCTTCAAAATAGGTATATTCAAGTTCCATACTTCGATAATAACCCTAACAGGACAAAATATGCAAGGAGCCAGGGTTTACACACAAAACATCACTTCGCTTCGGTCAAATCCTTCGGGTTCAAGACCAGTACCGAGCCGTCGTTGCGCTGGGTGACCAAGAGGCCCTCCTGGAAGATGACCGCCGCCTGGGGGTGCACGGTTACGGTGGAACGGGCGGCCCGGGCCAGCTGGGAGGTGAACCGGGCAAGGTAGAGCGCGTCATTGTAAACGGTGATGGCGTAGATATCCCCGCCGTTGATCCAGAGGAGGCTGCCGGCTGCAATGTCATCATCCCCCTGGTAGGCCATTTCCAGGGTGTCGGCCTTAATTTCGATAAGCCTGATGGCGCCGTTCCCCCGGGCTTCCCCGGCTACGGCGAGGATCTTCCCGTCCACGAATGACAGGGTCCGGCTATTGACCGTATCCAGGGGGGAGCGGGTAAGTACCGTTCCGGTACTTGAGTCGACCCGTACCACCCGGCCCAGGGGGGAATTCTGTTTTTCCAGAAGGGTACCGATAAGGCCGGCGGCGATTGCCGCGTCCCGCGCCCCCTGGCCCTCAATAAGCTCCTGCTGATCCCGGGCTATGCTTGCCCGTTCTTCCTGGGCTTCGGCGTTTTTCTGCTCGGCGAATTCCTCATTCCGTTTGGCCTCTTCCCGCTGTTCCTCCAGACCGTCTTCCTGCTTTGCCAGCTCATCTTCTTTTTTA
>BNVE01000266.1 GCA_025997875.1 Spirochaetia bacterium | reverse complement strand
AAGCCTATTTTACCACCAAAATCCCAAAGCAAGTTGTTCTGAAACAGATTTTAGTATGGTCTTATTTTAATGCGCCTATGGTTAAGAGGACTCACTACCGGCAAAACTATTGCCATATTCTCCTTTATTCTGGTAAGGAAGCGTCTATAAACATAACAGACCCCGTTGAAGGCTGGGCGGTTTTTGAAGAGGATAAGCCTGATCCCCGGCGTGGAGACTGGTATCACGGATGGCAGAAGCCGATGAGCCTTGCTGAAAAGTTTATCAGACATTCAACAAAAAAGGGTGATCTGGTCGTGGACCCTTTTGTTGGAACCGGAACCTTTCTGTTGGCGGCTTCAAAATTAGGCCGTGTTGGAATAGGCGCTGACATATCAGCGGGAAACCTAAAAATTGCCGAAAGCCGTGGCTGTCAAATTAAATAATCACTCCAAAACGATACCGCCTATTTAAGTTTATCTTTTTAGGAAACTGAAACCTTTATGCTTACATAAGCACCAGAGGTGTTTATGAATAATCTTAATTCCGTTATAGCGGAAGGCGTGTTGGTCGAAAAGCCTGCCTTCCAAGACACAAATGGTAAGCCGTTTTGTAGTTTTTCCATTGCGTCAAATCAGTTCTACCGGGTGAAGTCCAAGATTGAGAAGGAAGTCAGCATCTTCGATGTGGAAGCTTTTGGTAAGGTGGCTGAGAATACCCATAATCTCGGACAACAAGGCCGGGGTGTCCGTGTCGTGGGGCGGCTTCAACAGAAGAAATGGGCGGATGCCAAGGGCAAGGAGCAATCAAAAATCATCATAATCGCCGAGCATGTAGAGTTCCGGCCCGATTTTAAGGTGGTGAAATGAGCGACATTGTATTACCTTCCGATGACCTTATCCGGTTCCTTCCAAAGTATCAATACAAGGCTATGATGGAAACACCAGATGCTTTTGAATATGGAGTCAAAAGGATGAATGACCTTGTATCGAAGATCCCTAATCTTTATGATACCGATGGACAGACACGGCACCCGTTGAGCCTTCATTATTTTGTCGGTGGCTGTGATTGGTATATCGCCGAATACTCCAAGGAAGAAGACATCTTCTTTGGCTACGCCATCCTAAACAATGACCTCCACAACTCTGAATGGGGCTACATCAGCCGCCAAGAAATCCTCAGCCTTGAAATCCCTGAAAGGCACCTGATGATAAACCTCGACCTTTATTGCCACGAAGAAACCATAGAGGATGCACTCTTCAAGAAAGACCCTAAACATTTCTGGAAATATGGCTTTTCGGTGGTCGAGAAGGACAAAAGTTAAAAAACTAATTGTTAGCGGTATCCTGATAATAGGATACCACTAATTTTAACATGAGAAAAAGAGGAATACAGTATTATTATGATAAAGTTCCAAACGCAAAGCGGGAGTCGAATGCTGATACTCTTGAAGATATGATACAGGACTTTAAGGACTTCAAAGAAGCCGTAAGAAACTACTATTTATCCGATTTTGATTTGAAAGAAAGACTGCCGATAACCTGGGGAAGGCTAACAAAAGGAATAACCAAATTAGACATTCATAACATCAAGATAGATTTTCGTAATAAATCTCGTATGAGGTTTATTGAAGAACTTGATACAGACGATTATGAGTTGGATTAAAACTTATCATCAGTTTATGGCGGCTCTTTAACTACTAATTATCTATGAAAAAGAAAAGGTCAAGGCGTTATTATATAAATCAAATCCCAAAATATCATAAGGACTTGACTTATTTTTCTCTTGAAGAAGCGATTGCGGACTATAAAATATTCAGAAAATCAATATCAGACCACTTCATAGGAGACATGAGATTGAAGGAGGAATATCCGGATCTGTATGATAAACTTGTAAATGTAGAATTAAATGAC
>BNVE01000265.1 GCA_025997875.1 Spirochaetia bacterium | reverse complement strand
GTATTCGGCCCATGCCGGTTGTCGGGTATCTTCTCCGCTGCTTTGTCCAGATTCCCCATCAGCCGTTTAAATGTTTCCCCACCCATGCCCCTATTTTATCATAAATCGGGTAAATTTAGAATTGCTGGAAAAGAACACAAGGCAAAAGCATTTACTATGAGAAACAAAAAAATCATATATAGCGAGTTGATTAGGAAAGAATAGTGCAAAAATATACCAATTATGGTTTAATTATACGGCGCATTTCGTGAATGATGCCAGCATAAATGCAGTGAAGCCCGAATTTCTTTCATATAAAGGTACCAAATATAGTCTAAGAAAGTAAATGCTTTTGCCCTGGAAAAGAACATTAATCTATCCTTACCCGCTGCTTCTTCAATTCCTTCTGCAATGATTTGATATCAACATTGCGGACAGGCACATCCTGTTTGATGGACAGGGCGGCGCCTGCTCCGGCGGCCTGGCCGGTGACGAAGGCGAAGTTGACGTGACGGGTTACCGAATGGGCCCGGCGTTCGGCGGATACGCAGCGGCCCGCCACCAGAAGATTTTCAATCTTCAATGGCACCGTGAGGCGGAAGGGGACCTGGAAGTAGGCCGGTGTGATGCCGGGCATGACTCCTTCGGGGCCGTCCAGGCAGAGAGGGTATACACCGATGGTATCGGGGAAGCGGGCTTCATCAAAAATTTCCTTAAAGCTTATGGCATACTCACCCTTGATTCGGCGGGTCTCCCGGATGCCGATGGCCATGGCGAAGTTGCGCAGTTTGGCATTTTCAAAACCCCGGGCGTATTTGCGCAGAAAGGGGATCACCTTAACAATATCGCTGCGGCTCTGTATTTCCGCCCTGGTCAGGGCAAGTACATCGGTGCCGTCGGTCCAGACAAAGCAGTGGTTCATTGCGGGTATTTCGTTTTTGGTAACCCGGTTGTAAATGAAGCGCTTGTTGGTGCCCTCCGGCAGCTGCTCCCCTGCAGCTTGGGCCGCTTCCCACCAGTGGTGCATGCCCCGGTGCATCACCGGATTGCGGTTGGCGGGGTCCGCATCCGCATCGGCCTCCACCGCAGCGGTATCGATGTCCGTAAGGCCGTAAACTAGGGTGGCCTGGTGCAGCTTAGCCGGAGGAATCGAACCATTGCGGCCGTCCAGCATGACGCATTCGGCGCCGGCCCGGAAGGCAATGTCCGCATCCCCGGTACAGTCGATCACCCGTTTTGCCCTGATGGCGGTACGGCCCGATTTGCTTTCGGTAATAACTCCGGTGATGGTGTTCCCGTCCATCATGGGGGTAACCCCCAGGCAGTGAAGTACTGGGATAACCCCGTTCTCCTTGATGAATTCATCCGCCACATACTTGAACATTTCCGTATCGTAGGCCACCGCCGCGCAGGGGTGAAAAAAGGTTTTTGAGGTTGCCCCCATGGCGATCATCTTCTGGTCCAGGTCCTCCACAATCCCGCCGGGCATGGTGGTCTGTTCCAGCCGGTACCAGCTGGGAGGTTCCATGCCCCCGATAGAGATGAGCCCCCCAAGGCAGCCGTACTGTTCCACCACCACAGCCTTGGCCCCGACCCGGGCAGCGCTTACCGACGCCGCAATACCCGCAGGCCCCCCACCGACCACCACCACATCCGCATCCATCAAAACCGGTACTTCCCGGCTTGGTTCCGTAATAAATTCAGCCATTTTCTTCCCCAATATTCCAATACTATAGGTCCCTTCCAAAAAACCGTCAATACGAACAAAAAGGATTGGACTTGTTCAACAACCCGGTTGGTTGTTGAACACGACAAACGCATGAAACATCAGAGCGAGAGGACGGCCTCAAGATGTTGTTCAAACCCCCAGCTCAATATGCGGCGTTTGAGTCTGAGGCTGTATTTTTTCCCCAGCTGTAATGTCTTAAGCAGTG
>BNVE01000264.1 GCA_025997875.1 Spirochaetia bacterium | reverse complement strand
GCGACGAGGTCTGTCAGGGTTTCCCCTCACCGTTCCCTCACGTCGAATAACAATCGGCGCCAGCCCCCATATCCCGTCAGATATAGTGTACCCCTTTCTGACCTTTATCATATAGGCTTCGCGGTTATCATTCCTCCCTATTCCCAGTTAGTGGCGGTGGTGCTATCCAGGCCTACCGTTTCTCCGGCGGTGGTGTCGCGGTATTTGGTGCCGGAGACGACATACACCGCATGACCATTGCCGGTGGCCGCACCGGTGGCGGTGTTTTCGGGTGGTGTATTTGTAGTGTTATCATCGCCGTAGATGGTTCCGCCTATTTTGGTGAACGTGCCGCCGCCTTCGACACACACCCCACCGCCGCCGATGGCGGTATTGCCGCTAATCGTTCCGCCGCTCATGGTGAAAGTGCCACTGTTGACATTCACCCCGCCGCCGCCGGTTTTTGCTGTATTACCGCAGATCGTTCCGTCGCTCATGGTGAACGTTCCGCCGCCGCCGACAAACACCCCGCCACCCATGCCGTTGGAGGCGGTATTGCCGCTGATCGTTCCACCCTTCATGGTGAAAGCGCCGCCGTTGATATACATCCCGCCGCCGTTGCCGCTGCTGTCGGTATTGCCGGTGATAGTCCCGCCATGCATAACAAACTCCGCCGAGCTCTGGTTCACGGTCACCAGCGCAGCGGTGTTGCTGGCGTTCCCTTTAAGCTCCGCATCCCGCAGTATAAGCGTGCTGCTTGCGTTAGCAAGTTTGAATAAACCAGCTGTACCCGATGACAGATCGAGGGTACCGCCGCCCCGCAGGGAAACGATGGTGTTTGCCAGCAGGCCTATGTCTGTGCTCCCAACATTTACCGTACCGGTGATATTGAGCACATAGTTGCCGGGGGTTCCTTCTATTGTGGTTTTGGCGTTGCTAAAATTGGTTGGGCTGCTGATGGTGAGCGTGATGGGTGTCACGCCGGGGCCGAAGTCCTCTGCGTTCATTACCGCCACCGGGTCAACGGTAACGGCTACGGCGGCGCTGGTCTTGCTCTGGTAGCCCGCTGCACTGACGGTTACGGTGTAGCTTCCCGCTTCGCCCGGCGTGTAGGTCTGGGTAGTTCCGCCTGTGGGAATGGCAGTCCCGTCCTTGTTCCACTGGTAGGCTACAGTTTCGCTGCCGCCGCTGTAGGTCGCGGTAAGCTCTGTGTCGGTGTAAGAGCTGGTCACGGGATTAGTGCCGTCCGTTATGGTGATAGTGCCGGACAGAGCCGGGATGCTTGCGCCGGTTACGGTAACGGCGGCGCTGGTCTTGCTCTGGTAGCCCGCTGCGCTGACGGTTACGGTGTAGCTTCCCGCTTCGCCCGGCGTGTAGCTTGTGTTGGTTGCGCCGGAAAGGGCGGTTCCGTCCTTGTTCCACTGGTAGCTGACACTTTCGCTGCCGCTGTAGGAAGCGGTAAGCTGGGTGCCGGTGGTAACACTGCCGGAGGGACTAATGGTGATAGCGCCGGATAAATCGGGGGCGGAACTGGTGGGGTCTTTGCAGCCGGCAAAGGCCAGTGCCGCAATGAGGGCGATAAGGAAACTTAGTTTAAGTCCGAACCGTACGGGGGCAGACCGTCCGAAAACTCCGGTACGAAGCCAGCAATTCCTAGTAAATCTATCGGGGGCAGACTGTCCGAAAACCAGCAAAAAAGCCATAGAACTGTTATAAAGGGGAGAGTGAACCAAAGCAGGAGCGAGGCCATGGCATACAAGGTAGGTATAGAGCGACAGCAAACGATACTGTTCCCCGAAAGAGTGGAAGACTATATTGGCCCGGAAAATCCGGTGAGGATATTTGACGCATTTGTAAACGGCCTGGATATGTTTCAATGCGGATTTAACCGGGCGGCGCCGAGTGCGGAAGGGCGGCCTCCCTATGATCCGCGGGATCTGCTCA
>BNVE01000263.1 GCA_025997875.1 Spirochaetia bacterium | reverse complement strand
GAAACTATTTCCGGATTTACCCCCAAAAAGCAGGGGGTTCATAGCCAAAACAAGCAAAAATAGTCTGTTTTTTTGAGATGGGGGAAAACTTATGATCCGATAGATAGTTTTCCTACAGCCTCGTTATACGCCGTTTGCCCGTACCCCATTATTTTTTACAATATATTTTTACATAATTTTTTATTTTTTAGAGAGATGCGGACGATTTTGCCTGATTGTCTACTATAATTATACAAAAATGTCCGCCAAAGGCGGGTTAGGGCGGTGTCAATGTCCTTTTTTATAACCATACCCTATAACAGAATTATCTGCTTTACAGAGCTCCAATTGAAAACGACCATCAGGCCGTACTTCAAACCGTACAAAGGTTACTCCCCGATCCCAGTCTCGTGTAGAATTCCAACTATCGGTTTGATAATATTCACCCCCTGCATCTAGTTCAGCTTTAAATTCTTCAAAACGAAGAGAATCCAAAAAGTAAACATATTTAACCCCTTTACCCTCACCGTCCCAACGTTGCGGATATGACCCCGCATACTTGCACAGAAGTTCATCCAAATTAAGTCCTGACGCTTGAGGAACTTTTTTATAACCATACGAAAAACCAGAATCGTCTTCCGTAAAGAGTTCCAATTGAAAACCACCACTAGGCCGTGCAACCCACCTTGCAAGAGTCATTCCCTGCTCCTTGTCTCGATCTTCCGGCCCACTGCCAGATTGAGTATATTCACCCCCTGCATCTAGCTCATATTTAAATTCTTCAAAAAGAAGATGATTCAAATAGTAATAATATGTAACCTCATTATTGTTAATGTTAACTCCCAACCGTGGCCCTGCGTACTTGCGCAGAAGTTCATCCAATTTTGGCGTTATAGATGATCCATTTGATTCTAACGCTACAGGTGATTCCTGCACTATAGGTGATTCTTTTGGTGCAGACGCACAACCAACCGCCATAATGCCGATTACCAATACAACTGTAGCAAAAACCATAAAAATAATTTTTTTCATTTCACAAACTCCTTTATAATTTACCTCGGCACAAGCCAATATTTTTACCATTATATCTTAAAACATTTTATTTTGTCAATATATTTTATAGAATATTGTATAAAATCTTAGGGCAAATGGCGTATAACGTGAAAGCTATACGACGTTTTTAATGGCGCGATAAAGGAATGCGAAGCATTCCAGCGCCATTAAAAATGTGCCGGAACAAAACCCCACAAAGGCCGCAGGCCGACTGGGGTTTTGTGGAGGCCGAGCCGCCTACTGGCGGCGAAGCGTATAGCGGGTGTTATGTGCAGTTGCATTTTACTTTAATATATTCATTATTTCCATTAAAAATTTTTTTATTATATCCATTTGTTCATTAACATCTATATTCCCACATAATTTTTCATAATATTCTTCTTTAAGATGAATGTAAAAATTACCATCTTCTTCGGATGTTTCGTCATAATATTCCCCACTAGTTAAATTTTTTATTTTATCTTGTTCTGTTTTAGGCAACCAGTTTTCATTTTGAAAACTTTGAAATTTAATATATACTCCTGAATCTTCAGGAATATATAATCCTAACCAAATAAAAACATTTTCACCATTGCTTTTGGTATAAAAGAAATATCTTCCATAATAATACGCATTTATTGCCGATGATACATTATAATTCTGTAATCCCATCTGTTCAATGATTTCCGAAACAATATCATAAAAATTGCTAAGACTCGATAAATTTGAAAAGTTCATGGCTTTTGCCTCCCTGTAAAAAGTTACAGATTTTAAATATAAAACGAATGATTGTATCAAATCAAATTCTTCTGTATTCGATCTATTGGCATTAAGTTTATTTTCTAAATATTTTATGAAGTCTTTCCAATATCTTATAACCCAGCCTTCATGTTCAGGTTCAATATAATTTGCAATAAAAGC
>BNVE01000262.1 GCA_025997875.1 Spirochaetia bacterium | reverse complement strand
ATCTCATGGTCTCCCTGCTGCCGTCCATCATGGACCCGGCAAAAGTCTGTTTGTCCTGCAAAGACAACACCAAATGTAAAAGCTGCGCATTCTGCCGCACCCTCTCCGCAGAAGAAAAAGCCGCATTGTTAGCGGCTTTATAAACAAACACCGACCCCCGGTTCGCTGGGGGTTTATAGGAGGTATTTATGGTTTGCTATCAGGTAACAGCGCAGTTCGCCTTTTGTCGGCAAAAGCCGGTATTGGTTTCTACCGGTACAAAAAAACAAAAGGCAAAGGCTTTTCTGGTCCTGTCCGGCCTGCCTTTTGGTCATGGCCTCAAATACAGCCGTTTTTTCATAACAGAAAAAGAAGCGATTAGGTTTATCGCCTATCTGAATACGGTTTATATAAACCGTATTTGTTCCAACTCCGCCCATTCAGGCGGCCAACTTACCTTATTTTAGGAGCTTTCAAAATGGATTACTTTGAACATTGCCAATCAGTAGAGGAAGCAAAAAAACACTACCGGGAACTGTTAAAGCAGTACCACCCGGATCACGCCGGCCCGGAAGGGGAAGCCGCCACCGTGGAAATTATTAAGCAGTTTAATAATTTCCTTAATTCCTTTATGTCCAATTCCTTTAATTCCTATTATGCAGATAAGGAATGGAAACCCGCCACCAATGCGGTTACACCCTTTCAGGAAATCTTGAAAAAGATCATAGACCTTGATTGTGAAATCGAAATCATAGGCTACTGGATCTATTGTTTCAAATCAAAAGAAGTCAGGGAACAACTCAAGGCCCTGGGCTTCTGGTTCTCCGGCAACCGTAAAGCATGGATTTATTCAGGGCGCCCCAAGCGCAATATATCAAGCCATGAAACCCTGGATGAAATCAGGGCAAAGAAGGGCAGCCAGAAAGTAAGCCGCGAAAAGGAAGAAAAGGAAAAAGCAGCTTATAGATTGGTCGTATAACCAAACCGCCCCGGTCTTGGCGCTGGGGCTTATTTTCCGCAAGGAGTGACTTATGAAAATTGATTATGAAATATCGGATGAGTTAGCTGTCATCATCCCCCGCAGTCAATTACTGATAACCGCCGCCAACCCCGAAACCTACGCCGAGCCAATAGCACGGCTTACAAAGCAGCTTGAAAAATGCCCCAGGCTCTACGAGACAGACGGCAAAGAAGAACACCCCGCCATCTTTCATTATTTCTACGGCGGTACTGATATTTATGCCTGTGAGTATGACCGGGAAGATACCATGTTCGGCTATACCATTTTGAATAACGACCTTGAAAATTCAGAATGGGGCTATATCAGCGTATCTGAAATCTGCCGACTTGCACCGTTCAACATTGATTATTGGTTTGAAGAACAGACCATCGAAGCCGCCCTCTATCGGCGCAATCCCGATCATTTCAAAAAGCCGACATCAGCAGCATAAAAGGAGAAGCCGCCCGGTTATCACACCGGACGGCTTCTTTACTATGATGGACCGATATTAACTACCTCCGCCCCCGCCGCCGCCCTGCGCCTTCGTTTTCAGAATAACCATATTCCCCTGCGGCCGGGTAACGAGGAACCCATCCCGCTTGCGGAACCGCAGAAACAATTCCCCATACTCCATTGATTCAGTAGTCCCGTCAAATTTCTTGATCTCAATCCCCCTCCGGCTCCCGTGCTGGATGCGCTTGGGATTCATAAAAACCGCAAACGCTCTATTTGCCCCAATATCCGCTAGCTGCGGCCTGACGTGGAAGGACTTTCGGGATGCGGTGTACAAGGTTCCGGCTGAGGAACGGAAGGACTGCGCATGGTTCCTCCATGAGACGGTACTGAACCACATTGCGAACATTGAGGATGATGAGGGGCGGCCGATTTGGCGGCGGCCTACGGAGGCTATGCCGGGGAAACTGGATTTGTATCCGTATCATGAGGTTTCCATCATGCCGCAGCTAGCGGATATTGGGGCAAATAGAGCGTTTGCGGTTTTT
>BNVE01000261.1 GCA_025997875.1 Spirochaetia bacterium | reverse complement strand
GCCTCTGCAAATCTACCTCAATGAATTGTCCTTGCCCTATGTTCGTTTCTTTGTACCGTGCCATGTTGTTATTTTAATTCATTACATCCCTCCGCCTCAAGGGGCTTTTCCGACAGTCTCAACATACAGTTTACGCTGCGCCGCAGTAGCGGCTTGGCCTACGAAAAAACGCAGTCGGGCTGCGCCCTTAGTGCGTTTTTTCTCCGGCACATTTTTGCGGTTGCTGGAAACCTGCGGTTTCCTTTATCGCAACCGCAAAAACGTCGTATAGCTTTCACGTTATGTGCAATGCCTTTGACATTATTGAAAATTAATGAACATATAATAAAGGGGAACATATTATGGAATTTATTGAACAAAAGTATAATTTTTCGTTTTTAAAATCACTAAAAGCAATTAAATGGTTTTCATGGTTATTATTTATAATTGCCATTGTTGAAATACTCGCTCTTGAATTTAATTTTGGAATTAAAATACTTAATGACCAATTTTCCAATATTATTAGTCAAATTTGTTATGTCTTCTTTACTTCTTTCATATTTTATTATATAGTGGAAATATTACCATCATTAAAAAAAGAATATTACCAAAACGAAATTGTTAGAAAAAAGATGGGAGCATTAGGAATATCATATCAAGTATCTATTGACCAAATCAATGAATATACACCATTAAAAGATCTTTATGAATCATATAAAGATTCGTCTATTGATAAAAATGAACAATATAAAATAATAATATCTTTTGATGTTTTGAATTTGGAATTATTGGGAACGATTTTGGATAATATTCTTGAAGAAATAAATAATATACTTTCGTACAAGTCAATAATCAATGAAGAGTTATTACTCGCTCTGGAGAGCATTATTGTTCGTATTAAATATTTGAAAATGAAAGGTTTTTATAAAGAAGAAGCTAAAGAAAAAGTAGAAGTGATTGAAAATTATTGCTTACACTATCAACGTTTTTTAAATATGTTAAAGGAAATTACAAAAGAATATCGTTAGGCAAGGGCACTGCACATAACATACGCTATACGCTGCGCCGCAGTAGCGGCTTGGCCTACGAAAAAACGCAGTCGGCCTTAGGCCTTTGTACGTTTTTTCTCCGGCACATTTTTGCGGTTGCTGGAAACCTACGGTTTCCTTTATCGCAACCGCAAAAACGTCGTATAGCTTTCACGTTATGTGCCATATTTTTGAAAATTTGTTGAAAAACAATTGACATAATTTAGGATTAATGATAAAATCAAACTGGAGGTTAAAAATGAAAAGAGCAATTTTTGCGTTTTCTTTTATTATTTCGTTATTAGGATGTAAAGTATTTACAAGTGCTCAAGATAATTATTTTTGGCTTAGTACAGAAAGGTATGGTGTAGTTGTAGGAAATATTGTAAAACAATATTTGTATAATAACGGCAGTTGGAATGATCAAGGCCGTGATTTTACTTTACCAAATGGTTACAAAAGCATTTTTGGGCTTAGTACAGAAAGGTATGGTGTAGTTGTAGGGAATACTATAAAACAGTATTTGTATGATAATGGCAGGTGGAATGATCAAGGCCGTGATTTTACTCTACCGAATGGTTACAAAAGCGTTTTTGGGCTTAGTACAGAAAGGTATGGTGTAGTTGTAGGGAATACTATAAAACAGTATTTGTATGATAATGGCAGGTGGAATGATCAAGGTCGTGATTTTACTCTACCGAATGATTACAAAAGCGTTTTTGGGCTTAGTACAGAAAGGTATGGTGTAGCTGTAGGGAATACTATAAAACAGTATTTGTATGATAATGGCAGGTGGAATGATCAAGGCCGGAATTTCATATTTAAATAAAAGCAAAAATACGTCACATAACGAGGCTGTAGGAAAACTATCTATCGGACCATAAGTTTTCCCCCATCTCAAGAAAACAGTCTATTTTTGTTTGTTTTGGCTATGAACCCCCTGCTTTTTGGGGGTAAATCCGGGAATAGTTTC
>BNVE01000260.1 GCA_025997875.1 Spirochaetia bacterium | reverse complement strand
GGTGGAGCTTAACTGGGGACACCTCGGAACAAAGCATGTTTATTTTGTGGGGATCAGGGGCTAACGGTAAGAGTACCTTTTTGACTACGGTAATGCGTATCCTTTGAGATTATGCCATTGCCGCAAGTACCGATATTTTTATGAAAAAATCAGGGGAGCAGATATCCACTTAAAGCAACCTTGTCTTGATTTTTTATTTTTGCTTTCCTGTTTTTCCCCCTGCCCCTTTTCAGGTTTGCCGGTAAAGGCAGGGGGTGTTTTATAACTGGTGATTGGCGGTGTATTGGTGATTAGGCCGGTATATGGCGGTGATGAAAAAATGGTGACAATACTTCAACAAATTTATTCCTGACATATCGGAATGTCATTTTCAACAAAAAGCAGCAAATTTGAGGGAGACGCGCTCCCCCCGTCATCAGAAAAATCCGGTCGATTCCGGAAAAATGACGCTTAAAGGTGTCATCAATGACAGATAGAAATTCACTTCGTGTCATTTTTTATCGGTGTTTGGGTGTGCATGGCTGTGATTGGTTCAACGCCCTTATTATATTATTTTTTTCTGTGACATTTATGTCATAAAAAAGAATATTATATATATCCGTAGGATATATATAAAAGTTTGCCAGAATGGAATCACTCGTTGTCATGTGTCATCGGGCCGCCCCCCGCAGGGGGGCGGGTCAGCCCACGGCCAGCCTTTCCCGCTCTGCGGGAAGGGCTGCGTAGATAAAACTTTGGGGAAGAATTTTTAGAATCCGCCTTTGGGTATAGGGCAGTCTCCCCGGAGGGGGACTGAATTGTGTTTGGTCTTGGGGTTGTTCTGATTCAGGGAGTTTCACAGAGGGCGGGGATGGGGACCGATGGCGGCGGGTTACCCTTTGGGAAATTCGGGAGCGGCTTGGGGAGAGGGTCATTCCCCGGTCAGCCTTCCCCGCCCCGGCGGGGAGGGCTGCGTGGATCAAGCTTTGGGGACTTTACCCCTTGGATTTACTTCAGCCTCCCGCAGGGGGGCTGCTACAAGAAAGCCTTGAGAATCGTAGCAAGCCGGACTGGAAGGTTGAACGCCACCGGGCGGGCGGAGTGAACCCCGCTGTGGCAGTTTATTGGCGGGGCGGCAGGAGGCCGCCTGGTTGCAAAAAAACACCGGCATGGAGGCCGGTGTTTTTTTGTACTTTGCGGCAACCCGACCAACGGGAGGGGGGCCGCCCCTCCCCCTTTGAGCCGTTGATGAAGGGTTTGCGACCAGAGCGACCGTAGGGAGCGGCGGGAGCAAACCCAACAAATTTCGCGGGCGTAGCCCGCCATAGAGGGGGAAGCCCGGCGGCGAGGGGGAGGGTTAATCTACGGAGCCAATAAATTGCCACCGTAGCAAAACAGGCTGGAAGGTTGCGCGGCCCTGGGCGGGCGGAGTAAGCGCCCCCCTGTAGGTTGAAGCGGCGTTAATGATTTGAGAAAAACCCGCAGGGTTTTTCTCCTTTCTTTTCCAGGGTGGGGTGCCGCACTTAGGGGATGGTGATTACCGGGGAAAAACTAATTTATAAATTTTGGTTTTGTTGGGTCTATTAAGGGCAAGGCATAGAAAGAGATACGGCATTACTCCGGGGAACGCAACCACGGGCCGGGAAACGCTAAATTTGGGGTATTTAGAATGTGCTTGCCATGCAGAAAATTTTATATTTTTGATTAACAGTATTACTGTGCAACTTAAAAATACCAAAAATGACAGCAGATATGACAGCAATATAAAAAAAATCAGGGTAACACGCAAGCACAAAGAAACACATGACAGCACAAACTACTTGACTAATTCTTTATCCTGTAATAAGATAAACACAGGTGAGCATAAGGGAACACAAGGGTTTGCGTAAAGCGTATGTTGAGACTGTCGGAAAAGCCCCTTGAGGCGGAGGGATGTAATGAATTAAAATAACAACATGGCACGGTACAAAGAAACGAACATAGGGCAAGGACAATTCATTGAGGTAGATTTGCAGA
>BNVE01000259.1 GCA_025997875.1 Spirochaetia bacterium | reverse complement strand
TACTATTATAGCCGCAAAAATTAGTGAAAATGTTGTTATATATCAAAATGTTACCATTGGCTCAAATATGAGGTATAATAAAAATAAAAAAGAATGGGAAAATGTTGGCGTTCCGATAATTGGAAAAAATGTTGTGATTGCTGATGGATCAAAAATATTAGGACCAATAATAATTGGGGGAAATTCTGTTATAGGGGCTGGTGCTATAGTTACAAAAGATATGCCAGATAATAGTATAATATATGGTGTAAATCAATTCAAAAATAAAGACCCTAATTATGATTTAGTATTTAATTCAAATATGATAGATCCTAGAAAAATAATAGAGGCAAATTATAAATTAATAGAAAAATATAATAGTAAAAATAATGGGGTACGCCCCAACGTCGTATAACATACGCTATACGCTGCGCCGCAGTAGCGGCTTGGCCGGAGAAAAACCCCAGTCGGCGCAGTAGCGCCTTTGTGGGGTTTTTCTCCGGCACATTTTTATGGCCCTGGAAACCTGCGGTTTCCTTATTCGGGCCATAAAAACGTCGTATAGCTTTCACGTTAGGCGCAATTCAATTTTCACTGAGTCGCAAGTGGTTAAAACATACACCATATATAGTGTATATTGAAAAAAAGACACTATATGTAATGGCAAGTAACAAATTTTGAGAATCGATACATTTAAAGATATTTGATATTGACAAATGTTATTTTATATGTTATTAATAGTTAAAAGGGATAAAAATGGAAGAAAATACTGATATGCAAATTGAAACTGTTGCAACAGACAATCAGGAAATTTCGGTCTATACACCGGATAAGCATGAAAATATTTTAACAACAATAAAAACATACCAAACAATTTACGATCAAATTACGGGAAGAAGGCAAAGAATACGAAAAGATTTTAGGGTTAATTATGACCTTGAATTTAAACACCTAGATCAATTAAATATTAAAGTAACTCAATTACTTAAGCAGTATCATGTAATATCAAAAAACTGTTTGATTGTTGTAATGCATGAGAGTGATGATCAAGAAATATTTGGTTCCTATGAAACATTTTCTAAATATAATGCTTCAAATGTCCATCCTATAATGGTTATCAATATTAAATATAATTTTTCCATTATTTATCCAGGGGAGAAAGAATTAACAAACTATTCACTTAATATTTCAATAACTCCAGGTAATATACCGCCAAGTTATCTCAGCGAGCGTTACACAAAATTAAGGTATACAGGTCCAACAATTAGTATATATATAAATTATTCAGATTATATAATTGCAAGAACTTTTATCGAAAATGTATCAGATTGGGTAAAGGCTATTGAAATAACAGAGCCGAAAAACAAAATTAAGAAGTATTTAATTAATCATTTCAATAGTATATCAATGATATTGAAGGTGATCTTATTTGGCATTATTGCTTTTATATTATTTTACAATAACGATAAAATTATTCCAAAACATTCATTTGATTTGAATAGGTTTTTTTTAGTAATATTAACAATTTCTTGTTTATTAATAATGATGAATCTAATTATTAATAAATTAATTACTATTATAGGTCTCAATCTTTCAATAAGGAAAAGATATAGCATAATTGATATCAATGAAGGGGATAAAAAATTAAAAATAGAAATAAACAAAGATAATAATAAAAATATTGTTAAAATAGTCTTTTCTTTTATTGGTACAATTATAACTTCCGGAATTTCTTCATTTATATTAAAAATATTATTTGGATTATAAAAAATTGAACAGCGCCTAACATACGGTTTGCGGTTCGGGGCTAAAGCCCCTCCAGGTTCCGTTCGCCTAGGTCAGTCGCTGCGCTCCTTCCCACGGCTTACTCCACCCACATTTTGTCCGCCCTGCAAATGCTTCGCATTTGCTTATTCGGGCGGCCAAAACGTCGCAAACCTTTCACGTTAGGCGAAATAAAATCTGAACATTCCGAAGAATCTCCCCGCGTCCATGCGGGGAGAAGAAAAACATATCCAAGAATATAGGATAAAAGCTTTTTGAAGAATAAG
>BNVE01000258.1 GCA_025997875.1 Spirochaetia bacterium | reverse complement strand
CGGGAGCAGCTCCGGGAACGAGCTGGAAAGGTTGATCGGGATCTCGGAGAGGCTCGGCGAGCTCAACAGGACGCTCATAGAACGGCCTCCTTTTCCACCAGGTCTGCCGCAAGTTCGGGCCGGCCCTTGGCGTAGTTTGCGTCGTCAATGGGCGCGCCGTGCCAGGCGCTCTTCCCTTCCATAAAGGAAACCCCCCGGCCCTTAACGGTGCTGTAGATCACCGCCTTGGGCCAGTTATCTCCCCCTTGGTCAAGCCATTCAAAGGATTGAAGGATCGCCGCCGTATCGTTCCCATCGTAGACTGTTGGGGCAAGGTTCCAGCCAAAGGCCCGGAACTTGTCCGGGATGGGGTCCAGGGGAAGGATATCCGCCACAGTCCCGTCAAGCTGGACCCGGTTGTTATCAATCAGGAAGACCAGGCCCCGGGGCTTGTATTTGGCCGCAAAGAGCATGGCCTCCCAGGTCTGCCCCTCGTCAAGGCAGCCTTCGCCGGCCAGCACATAGGTGTTCCAGGTTTTTCCCGCCAGACTGGCCCCCAGGGCCATGCCGGCCCCCGCGGAAAGCCCGTGACCCAGGGCGCCGGTGGAAAAGTCCACACCGGGAACCAGCTTCATATTGGGATGCCCCTGTAAGCGGGAGCCCAGCTTCCGGAAGTCAGGCAGCTCCGCCGCCGGGAAATAGCCCCGGTGGGCCAGAATGGTATAGAGGTTGATGGACGCGTGGCCCTTGGAAAGGATGAACCGGTCCCGGTCTTCCCATTGGGGGTTTTCGGACTTGATCTTCAATCTGCCAAAGTACAGGGCGGTGACAATTTCCGCCGCCGAAGAAGCGCCCCCCCAATGCCCGGTCCCCCGCTGGTGGAGCACATCGAACATCTCAAGCCGGAAGGCCGCCGCCAATGCCGCCAGTTCAGGTGCGGTATAGGTCCCCGCATCTTTTTTTTGCAGCAGCTGTGTTATTTTTTCACCCAAGATTGCCTCCTTTATACACTTCACCCCTGTGAATAAATCCTAAGACTCTTCAACTTAGCTGTCAACCAGTACAGCGTACCACGGTAACCGCTGCCCGCGCCAGGTGTTTTGTCGATGATAAGTCTTAATATGATATTATATAAATACTGGATGACTATTATGGCAATAAATTTGAAAAATGATATAAAACCGATTTCATACATTAAAACAAATGCGGCTGAAATGATGAAATATGTGAACGACAGGAAAAATCCTATCGTTATTACTCAAAATGGTGAGGCACGGGCGGTTTTGGTTGATATAGAAACATATCAGGAAACCCAGGATGCTTTTGCGCTTTTGAGTCTTATACGCATTGCGGAAAAAGATGTACAAGATGGGAATACAGAACCGGCAAAAAAGGTTTTTGCTGAATTAAGGAATATAGGCAATTACTTGAATCGCCTTGGAGAATAATATATAAAATTGATAAAGATATTGTGAATGTGTTATTGATAATAGATTCAAGAAGAAATACACAAGATATATTAATAGAAAAATTGTTAAAATAAAAGTACGGCCCACTGCGCATAACGTGAAAGCTATACGACGTTTTTGCGGCTGCAATATTCTTCAACAGAGAAAGGATCATCAAATACATCAACCGCTGCTTCAAAACTTATCCCATGCTCCGGTATGTTCCGCTCGTTTTTCTGACGGTGCCAGATATACTTGCCGTTATATATTATTACTATGATATAAAACGGAAGCATATTGAGAGCAGACACTCCTGCATTTCTACCCTCAGGCTGTTTTGGGAAATTTTTGTAATTTAATCGGGTTGTTTTGACGGGCTTTCCATAAATCCAGTTTTATCTGCATGGCAAGCCAACTTTCCGCGCTGGTTTGGGTAACTGCCGCTATCCTGAGCGCCATTTGCGGGCTGCATGCGGTCTTTTCATTAACAAATTCAGAGAGCGCCTTCCGCGTTATGCCCATTTCCGCAGCCCCTTCACCTTTTCTTCTATCTCTTTCCGACTGAACTGTCGCGGGTCTCCCTCTTCTTTGTCTTCCGTATCCAGCATCAGCAGGTATTCGGTGATATGTT
>BNVE01000257.1 GCA_025997875.1 Spirochaetia bacterium | reverse complement strand
TTTTAAGAAGCGCCGGCAGCTGTTTCACCGGGACAGCTCCCCGGCGGCGGCAAGGTCCGGATTCAGCATATCAAGAAAAACTTTTTTTATGGGCCTTGGAATTTTTCTGATGGGGCTTTTTGCTGTTTCCTACAGTGTTACTATTGCCCTCAGCTGTACCGCCCTGGGCATGTTGGAAACAATTCCATCAATTATGATTCTTCTCTGTACGATGGTGAGTTTCCTCACTGTTTTTTTTAAGGCCCCCGGAGTTCTCTTTGGTTTTAAGGATTATGAGCTCCTCATGTCATTGCCGGTAAGAAAGAACACCATCCTTATCAGCCGGCTCTGTTCCCTCCATGCGCTGGAACTGGCCTTGGCTTTAGTTATACTGCTTTTCGCCCTTCTGGTCTACGGTATTTTCATTGTAGATGCCCTTTTGGTGTAGGTACTGCTTATCCTTCATCCCCTGATTGTTCCCCTGCTGCCCATGGCGGCGGCGGTTATTTTGGGCACGGTGTTTTCCCTGATTTCCCTCCGTTTTCGTCACCGGAACGGGGTGACAATTATACTGAGCATGACGGCGGTGATCGCCATCATGGCCTGGTCCTTCAACCTGCGCTTTACTACCAATGAGGAAATTATTTCCTTTGTCACAAATCTTGAAAACCGTATCTTCCGTTTCTATCCCCCGGCGGTTTTATACGAGCGGGCAATCACCGCCGGCATCCATACCTCTGCCACCGGCATCCATACCGTTGCTGCCGGCAGGGGGCTTTCCTTCTTCCTGTTTGCGTTTTTGTCCCTGGGCCCCCCGGCTCTTTTTACCGCAGCCCTTGCCAAATGGTACGGGAAGATCAATTCCGCCATGGCCGCAGTGAAGGCCGGGGGAGTCTATCACCCTGAAAATTCCCGGGGGGCTCATGTACGCAGTCCCTTTTACGCCCTCTATGTCAGGGAGCTGCGGCGTTTTGTCGCATCCCCGGTGTATATCCTTAATACCGGTATCGGCGCGGTTCTTTTGATCATGGCGGCGGTATCCCTTTTGTTTACCGATGTCGCTTCATTTGAATCAAGCTTTGGCATACCGGGGCTTCTCTCCGGCGGGAGTTTTGCGGTTCCCTTTTTTCCGGCGATCTTTGCCGCCCTGTCGCCCAGTACCGCCGCGGGCATCAGCCTTGAGGGAAAAAGCCGGTGGCTTATCTCTTCCCTGCCGGTAAAAACAGGGATGCTTTTTGCCGTAAAGATCGCCCTTAATCTTTCGTTCACGGTTCCCGCAGTTTTGATCGCCGCCCCTCTTTTTGCCCATGCCCTTTCCCTTGCGGGGGTCTCCCGGCTTTTCATTTTTGTCACCCCCCTGGGGTATTCGTTTTTGACAGCGGTTCTTGGGCTGGGGATAAATTTACGGTTCCCCAAATACGACTGGACAACGGAGCAGCAGGCGGTAAAACAATCCGCTTCGGTGGTCCTTACCATGCTGGCGGGCCTTGCCGCGGTGTTTATCCCCATGGCGCTGGTCTTTATTTTCCCGCGCTACGGGGCGCAAATTCTGGCCGCAGTAACACTGTCGGCAGCGGCGGCTGCGTTTCTGCTTTACCGGAAAATTTCAAGGCGGCGGTATTACGGGTTTACCTGATTAGAGTCCTTGATTTTGTCTGTGAGTGTCTGTGAGGTCGACTTTTCCACTCTTTGGGTGGAAAAGTGGTTTTTTAAAATTTTTTGTCATTGGGCATTGACTTCAAAGTCTATGCGTTTGTCGTAGCCCCCTATAGACCGGAAACTCCATTTCTATTATTATTGAGTATAGGGGAGATGTTAACAAAAATGAAATTACAATATACTTATGAACCGGATGGGGAATTTTTATTCGGCTGGTTATTGGACTTCCCGGAACACCCCACACAGGGGATAGATGTAAAAGACCTGGAAGCTCATCTTACCGAAATTTACGGCTGGATAAAGGATGGAACCCTGGACGTTGAAAAGTATCCGGTATTAGAGGTTGCCGGGTGAAACGTAATGACTTATTAAAAATTCCAGAGCAGCAGGGCGTTGTATTATTTCGACATGGGGGAGGTAAATAAGTCCAATTTGACGCCTGCGTAACATCATAAACTTAAGAAGAAGAATTAACCGCA
>BNVE01000256.1 GCA_025997875.1 Spirochaetia bacterium | reverse complement strand
ATCGTGAATCTCCCCCAAAAAATCGGTCATTTTGGTTATATCGGCTTGCGTTACTTCCATTCCTTCTTCCCCTCCCAGTGAAGAATAGAAGTTTATCATAGAATTCTAAATGCTTTTGCCCTGGCGTTAGGTTATGCCATAGGAACAAAACCAGCATCCATTAAGAATTATCGGGACGAATTTGATCCTTATTTTCCCAATGCTCGAAAGGGTTGGCATAATCGGGCTTTACGGGATTATTGCAAGGTATTTTATGATGAATTTCAAGCATTGAATTTATCCGATTTTACGGAATTAATAAAAAGTTTTGTCATTCAAAACTATGAAATTGAAAAAATTACTGAACAGGTTGAAAAAAGAGACCGTTCTGAAAGTGTGGCAAAACGCCTGATCACTGGAAAAGCAGCAGAAGAGTATTTTAAAGCTACTTATCTTTCTATTCATCCCTTTGTCGAATTCAAACTAAGTGATGCAACAAATCTTGCATGTGGCTTTGATTTTAAGCTTTCAAAAAACATGGATTTTTATTGTATTGAGGTAAAAGGATTAAATTTAAACACTGGAAGCATAGCGATGACAGAAAAAGAACATTCTGTTGCCTATGAACTAAAAGATAAATATTGTTTATTTGTTGTGAAAAATTTTATGGAAAAACCATATCATCAATTATTTTTTAACCCGCTTAATAGCGATTTAAAATTTAGAAAAAAAGAAAGAACTGTAATTCAGATAAATTATTCGACATCACTATAATTGAATGGGAGTAAAAAGTGTATAATTATATCGTTGATTATATAGAACAATATGACAGAAATAATAGCGATGAAACATTTGATACATATTTCTTAATTTCTGAACTAACCAAAATAATACACAAAAAAGATTCTTTTCTAAATGCGGAAGAAGTATTGTCTTATTATTTGGATGAAGGTACTGTACAGAAATATTTCAGGAACCAACCGTTCACTCTGATGGCCGACCCGTCAAAGACCATCGGCGCAAGTCTTGATGAATTATTTGAGCAAGCCCGAAAACGCCAGAAGCAAAATCCCGGAACCCAATACTTAGGCGCCATTCTGCAGCACTTGGTAGCTGCCAAACTATCCCTTATATTACCTCCCGGTAAATTCGAGATTCATGGTGCATCGGTAGCCGATTCCCCAACGGAACGCAGCGGCGATTTTGTCATAAACAATACCATTATTCATTGTACCACCGCTCCCGGCGAACCACTTATCCAGAAATGCAAGATTAATATCAGAGCCGGTTGTTTACCGGTTATCATCACTATTTTTGACCGGGTAAAAACCGCCCTTGATTTGGCCGCTGACGCTGATTTAAATAGTCGTATTGAAGTATGGGATATACAGCAATTCTTGGCAACAAATATCAATGAACACAGTATGTTTGACAACACCGTCCGTAATACCAAATTGGCGGATATCATTGAAAGGTACAACGCCATCATAGACGAAACGGAAACCGATCCAAGCCTTCGGATCGAGTTTGAAGCAAAATGAACAAACAAAATGCCGGATCAGTTTACTAGTGAAAAACGCAGTGAGATAATGTCAAGGGTACATAGTACCGATACCACGCCTGAATTGTATGTCCGCAGGTTATTACATAGTATGGGATATCGTTTCCGTCTTCACAATCAAACCTTACCGGGTAAACCGGATTTAGTCTTAGCCAAACACCAAGCTGTTGTTTTTGTAAATGGTTGTTTCTGGCATGGATGTCCCACATGCAGACATGCCCAGATTCGTCCCAAGGCCAATTCCGCCTATTGGAACAAAAAACTTGACCGTACTATACAGCGGGATAAGGAAAATATAGCGACCTTAAAACAGCTAGGTTGGCGGGTATTGATAATATGGGAATGCGAAACCAGAATAAAAAATCAGACTGGTTTATGTGAAAAAATAAATACCTTTTTTAATTGACAGTATATCTATCCCGCTAAATATTGATTCAGTATTTTTCCCCTGTTCTTTATATTCCATCCATTTATTAGGCGAAGCCAATACGGTTTAATACCCCGCGGCTTGCCGCGGCTGAAAGTAAGATTATAATGGAAGGATGAGCGAATTCATCCATAAAGAACATAATGTGAGTACGCTGATGTATCACATA
>BNVE01000255.1 GCA_025997875.1 Spirochaetia bacterium | reverse complement strand
TTGACGGGTATTCAGGAAGTATTATATTTTGTATAAATAATGGTACAGTGGCCCGGTGGAAGGAGTTAAAACATGATCGATTTGACCATTAACAAGGCGGTTCTTGAAAAGAACATACAGAAGGCGAAGGAGAACAAGGTTATTATCCCCACCTTCAAGCAGATGAAGGACCCGGACCGGGAGATTCCCGATGCGGTAAAGGCGCGGCTGAAGAACGCGGGCCTCTGGGACGTGGACCCGGTGAACCTTTTCAGGATTACCTGGAAAAATGAACCGAAAGATTCAGGCGGTCTTTACGGGAAGCCGAATTTTATTGAGCGCCCTTCAAAGCTTACCGGGGTGGACGCCCGGATCATCTGTATGGTGGGAAAGTTTTTCCCCACCGGCTGCCACAAGGTGGGGGCCGCCTTCGGATGTCTGGCGCCCCGGCTGGTGACCGGTCAATTCGATTCCACCGCCCAGAAAGCGGTGTGGCCCTCCACCGGCAATTACTGCCGGGGGGGCGCCTTTAACTCCAAGCTCCTGGCGGTGGAGTCCGTAGCAATACTGCCCCAGGGCATGAGCCGGGAACGCTTCGAGTGGCTTTCCAAAATCGCCGGGGAGGTAATCGCCACCCCCGGCACCGAATCCAACGTAAAAGAAATTTTTGACAAGACCCATGAGCTTAAAGAGACCCGTACGGATGTGCTGATCTTCAATCAGTTTGAGGAAATGGGGAACTACCTGTGGCACTACAATGTCTCAGGCAGCGCCATTGCCGAGGCTTTTGAAAGCATCAAGGACAAGGACGGGAACTTTGCCGGGGTCTGCTTTACCTCCGGTTCCGCAGGGACCCTGGCCAGCGGCGACTACCTCAAACAGCGTTACCCCCTTAGCAGAATCGCTGTGGGGGAGGCATTGCAGTGTCCCACGATTCTGAACAACGGCTTCGGGGCCCACCGGCTTGAGGGCATCGGGGACAAGCATATCCCCTGGGTGCACAACGTAAAGAACACCGACATGGCTATCGCCATTGACGACAAAGATTCCATGGCCCTGCTGCGGCTCTTTAACGAAGATGCGGGGAAGGAATTTCTGATAAAGGAAGCGGGGCTCAAGCCGGAAGAGGTAAACGTTCTGTCTTATATGGGAATCTCCGGCATTTCAAACATGCTTTCCGCTATCAAGTTTGCCAAATACTACGAGCTTACCGGGAAGGATGTGGTTGCCACGGTGCTTACCGATTCTGTGGAGATGTACCGTTCCCGCATCGCAGAGCTTCGTGAGGAAGAGGGCGAATACCGCAGCCTTGACGCCGCCGCGGATTTTGCCGCCAGTCTCCGGAGAGAGGGGACCGACAATATGCTGGAACTCACCTACGCCGAGCGTAAGCGGGTACACAACCTCAAGTACTACACCTGGGTGGAACAGCAGGGCCGCACTGCGGAGGAACTGAACGATCAGTGGTACAATCAGGAAGAAACCTTCCTGGCCGTGCAAAAACAGGCCGCCGAGATCGACGCCCTGATCGACGATTTCAACAAGCGGACCGGATTACTATGAGCCGGTTTTGCCGGCACGGAGAAGGGGTTCTATGAGAAACGTACTAAACGCGGTTTGTATTGACTGCGGCGCGGAACATGGGGCAAACGACAACACCTACACCTGCAAAAAGTGCGGCGGTATTCTGGAAATAAAGTACGACTACCCCTATATCAAAACTCAGCTGACCCGTGAGAAGCTTGCCGCCCGGAAGGACCCGACGCTCTGGCGCTACCGGGAGCTCCTCCCCATTGAGGAAGGTTCCGAATTGACGCCCCTGCGGGTGGGAGGGTCCCCGCTGTACAAGGCGGACCGGCTGGGGAAAATCCTTGGGTTAAAAAATCTGTACATCAAGGACGACGGGCTTAATCCCACTTCAAGCCTTAAGGACCGGGCTTCCGCCATCGCCGTGGTGCGGGCCAAACACGCGGGGATGGATACGGTGGCCTGTTCCTCCACGGGGAACGCCGCGTCCTCCCTTGCGGGGAACGCCGCCGCCATGGGGCTTAAGTCCTTCATCTTTGTGCCCGAGCGGGCCCCTAAGGGTAAGCTCACCCAGCTTTTGATCTTCGGCGCTGTGGTGATCAGTGTAAAGGGAAACTACGAGGACACCTTCAAG
>BNVE01000254.1 GCA_025997875.1 Spirochaetia bacterium | reverse complement strand
CTATTTTCCATTGCTGCCGGTCGTCTTCCAGCTCCTCAAGAAATGATAATACCTCTTCCATTCCTTTAACCCCTCCCAAGGTCTTATGAAAAAGTATATCACTTTTCTTTCATGCGTTTGTCGTGCCTTTTGTAGTTTTTGACCCAATTCACCGGAAAAGGTATCATCCGCCCTCATAACCATACAGGAACCTATCCCAAGTGAATGAGCCGCCAGCATAATATTTTGCCCCATAACCGCACAATCGGCAATGGAATACAGAAAATTTTTGGGCGTAAACAGTGTTAAAACGGTGGGGGCGCCATAAAAACCGTCTTTAAGGGCGGCATCATCGGCAATGCTCGGCTGTTCCTTGGAAATATACGCCATTGTGGTAGACATATTACCATGAAAACAGGATTGATTGATTTTTCCCAGTTCCGTGTTGATTTTCTTGTTTTGACAGGCAACAACTATAGCTGATTGCCGACTACCCGCATTAGGGGCATACAGACCAGCCTGTAAAATCATATCCAATTCGGCTTCGGTGATTTGTTCGCTTTTATATTTGCGAATACTCCGGCGTTCCAAAATGCAGTTAATAACATCATTCATAAAATCCCCCTTACCTGACTTTTTTCCAGCATTGCGGGTCGGCACTATAGGCGTTATGGGTATAGCCATACGCTACGGCGGGACAGCCCCGGCAAAACCGCATAAGTTCACATTTTGAACATTTTTCAAACGCATTGAAATTACGGCATTTGTCCATTTTTTCATTAAAAAAAACATCGGATAACCTGTCGGTAAACACGTTACCAATTACGCTATCCATACGGCGACAAGCGTATATGTTTCCGTTTGGGAGTATCGTCAAATGAGAAATGCCGCAGTTACAACCGTCATAAATAACATCATCGTCTAAATTTTCGGGAATGGTAAACAGACCTTTTTCATGGAGATACAATGTCCAGAGGTGATCTTTCAGATTAAAGATTGTCCCGCTGTCCTTGTGCTGTTCAAATTTGTTCCAGCACACATCAAGGAATTGTTTGTATTGTTCCGGCTCAATGTGGGCGCCTTTATCAAAATTAGTCGGGCAGTAGCTGGCAAATGCAAAAACATCTACTCCGTGTTCCACAACGACATCAATAAGTTCCGGTATTTCGGCGTTGTTTGTTCCTGATACGGTGGTCATTATGACGCTTCTTATTCCGGCATTGTGGATACACGGAATTTTTTCAAGGGTCGTATCAAACGATCCGCTTTTGCGTATACGGTCATGGGTGGTTTTCAAGCCGTCAAGGGAAAGTTGGTAGCGTTCACATCCATAAAATTGTAAACGCTGGCATACATCATTGGAAAGATGAAAGGGGTTACCCATAATGGAAAAGGCAATATCTTTTGACTTTAACAATTCCAGCAATCGCCAAAAATCATTATGCAGGATGGGATCGCCTCCGGTGATGTAGAAATAGGGTATCCGCCCTAATGCGCCGCACATTTCCACGCAGTTATCAAGGGTCTTTTGCATATCAGACCACGACATTTCCGTAATGGGAATAGTGCTATCTCCTGAAAAGATGTAACAGTGCTTGCACCGCTGATCGCAGTTGTCCGTTATATGCCATTGAAAGGCGAAATATGTTTCCATAATTTGAAATTTCTCTCCCCGGTTTGCGGGTAATATCCCCGGTGCAATGCGGCACATTGCAACCGGGGATATTACTTATTTCTTGGGTTTTCCTTTGTCATCCCCTGCCCCGCAAGAGGAACCGCAGGCGCTCGGTTTAGGTTTCTCATCACCCGCTCCGCAAGCGGTGGCCGGTTTCGGCTTGTCGTCTCCCGCCCCGCAAGCGGTGGCCGGCTTGGGCTTGTCGTCCTTCGCTCCGCACGATGAGCCGCAGCTTCCGGCAACTGCCATTGCAGGTTGCAAATAACCCTGTGCGCTTTTGGGCGCAAAGAAATTACTTATACCGTTTTTCCATACGTCCAACATTCCCAGTTTGTTCATAGGTACTCCTTAGAAAATATTTAACAAGTAATATGCTTTTATACTTGCAATACTAATATCGAGTGCTTTATACTTGAAGTCAAGTAGGCACTTTTTTATTATATAGGAACCTTTTAGTAACTATTGGAACAATATGGAAGAATAACGATGTTGACAAAAGCAGAACTGCCGCTTTGTCCGGTTGCAACC
>BNVE01000253.1 GCA_025997875.1 Spirochaetia bacterium | reverse complement strand
TTATTTATTGTTAACCAATTTAATGAGACAAAAGGGCCAATGCACAACATTTCCCCCGTAAAACTTGAGAATAAATTTATATTTATAAAACTCATTTCGGTAGTTTTGGTTATAGGTAATATCCGTAATCCAAATGGATACATTTCTAAACCAACTATTGGAGTATATTTTTTAAGATTTTTAGGATATTCCAAGAAAAAATTTAATGCTGTTAAATTTACTTCAAACTGATCATATTCATGGGAAGATACATTATACCCTATACCGATAGTACCAAGACTAAACGAAGGGAGTATATCCGATTCTGAATATACATTATAACAAATTAATAATAAAATAATTGAAATTATTCTTGTTCTCATTTTTTCATAATTATTATATTCTTATATTATAATTTTGTCAAGTAATCGAATTGTGCCACGTTAAAACTAACCATGGAGAAACGAATGCGCCACGTAAAAATCTAACCATTCGGACACACTACATCCGGCATAAGCCGGAGGAATGGAATGGGGTTTACTATGGCGGAAAAAAAAAGATTACGGCGGAATATGCTCCGCGGTATCGAACAGCGAAAAAAAGCGAAAAAACACGGCTCCTGGACGAATATCTCAGGCTTACTGGCAGTAAAAGCCGGAAATACGCGATTTTCAAGTTGAACCGGGTCGGGAAAGTTCAGCTCCGCACCATCGGCGGGGAGACCGTAAAGGTCAAAATTGTTGAAAAAAACCGGAAAAAACGGGTCTATACGCCCTATTACGATGCAGAAGTGGCAACCATGCTCCTTTTCCTTTGGCAGCGTTTTAACTGGCAGTGCGGAAAACTCTTCGCTCCCTTCATGCGGCAAAATCTCGACATCATACGGCAGGTGAAACCCTACCTCATGTCTGACCTGGTTGCCGCTAAACTCAAAAAAATCAGCCCCCGGACCATCGACCGGCTCCTCAAAAAACCGCAGTAAAATTATTGGTGTAATGTAGTTGACTTTTCCCAGAGCCTCGTTATGTGCTTTTTTTTATTTTTGAATATACCAAAAACATAAGACCAAGCGCAAATTCTGCTATGATATGATTTGCAAAGGAATATGCCAAATCTTGTAGCTGATACTCTATCATTTTTTCTGGATAAAGTGCAAAACATTTCACCCCAGTAAATCCACATAAATTATATATTGCCATTATGATAAAAAACAGCCCTATATATTCAAATATATTATTATTTGATTCCCGTTTACTGTTTGCCATTATCCAAAATAATATTAATGAAAAAACAGTTATTATTGAACCCACAATTCCAAAAAATAGCGCCGATCTAAATGAAATTGGTATATATGCGACAATAATATATACAAAACCAATTATTGAAAATATTATGATTTCTTTTCTTTTTTTATTATTTTCAAATAAAACTCCCAAAACAAAAAAATATATGCCGAATTTAAAAGAGTAGGCCCATACCAAATAACGTATTATTCTAATTATTGGAATATCAGGAACGGCAACTCCGGGAGTTAAAGTTTCAAGGTATCCTGGTATTACAATAGCTCTGCCGAAAATGGCATTAATGAGAAACAGTATCCCCAAAATAATAAAAATGATTCCTGTTCTCTTTTTCATAGTCATATTCTCCTTAAAACAGCTTATACCATTATATCCATTTTACCACCCATTGTCAATATTTTTTTGAGGAATTCTCAAGAAAAAATTTCGTATAACGTCACGTATATGAATTTCGTATAATTTCCACCTCCCGCTATATAAGCGAATGCGCATTATCTACTAAACACGAGATATAAACGAAATTAATTGCATTTGTATCTCGTATTTAGGCAAATAAAAAAAATGGTATTCCTGAAAGAATAGTTCGTCATTAAAAAAACTATGAGTTTGTGGCGCTTCGCGCCCTTGATGATAAAAATCGTTTGTAAGAACGATTTTTTACCCTGCAAACTCCCAAAGGAGCCGGTTTATCGAAGGTTTTTCGACCGGAAGGCGCAGGGCGGAGGGCGAAAAACCTGCAAGTGCTGCAGTCTCCTCGGCAGAAGGTGCTGTAAAAGGGGGCCAGGGCAAAAGCATTTACTTTCTTAGACTATATTTGGTAACTTTATATGAAAGAAATTCGGGCTTCACTGCGTTTATGCTGGCATCATTCACGAAATGCGCGTATAATTAAACCATAATTGGTAT
>BNVE01000252.1 GCA_025997875.1 Spirochaetia bacterium | reverse complement strand
GCAGCATGGTCACTCTCAAATCGCAGCAGTCCTGGGACTACCTCAGTCAGAGGTCGATATTATCTGTGCGGGGATCAACCATCAGACATGGTATATTCAGGTCCGCCATAAGGGAAAAGACATGCGGTCTAAACTCCTGGAGGAGTTCCAGAAACATCCTGAATATAAAGTGCAGGAAAAGGTCCGCATTGATATTTTGGAACGTTTCGGCGTATACAGTACCGAGAGCAATGGTCACCTGAGCGAGTATCTTTCCTGGTATCGCAAGAGGCCGGAGGAAATCGATCAATGGATAGATTATTCCTCATGGATTAACGGAGAAAGCGCGGGCTATCTGCGGGAATGCCGGGAAGCCAGAGCGCGGTTTGAAGTGGAAGCAAAAGAATACACCACCGGGGATTCACCCCAATACACCGGGGAGAAGCGGTCCACCGAACATGGTTCCCATATACTTGAAGGTTTGGAAACCGGCAGGGTGTATCGGGGGCACTTTAACGTTATCAACAAAGGCGCTATTTCAAATCTGCCTGCGGATTCGGTGGTGGAAGTGCCGGGATATGTGGACGGCAACGGCATTTCCATTCCTCTGGTGGGGGATCTCCCCCTGGGCTGCGCGGCAATTTGCGGCCAGAGCATTTCCGTCCAGCGCCTCTCGGTGGAAGCGGCGATTCACGGGGATGCGGCTTTGCTGAAACAGGCCATGCTCATGGACCCGCTTACCGGCGCGGTGTGTAATCCCCCGGAAGTGTGGGCTTTGACCGACGAAATGCTCAAGGCAGAAAGTCAATGGCTCCCTCAGTATCAGGACTATATCAAGAACCTGTAAAGGAGTTTTGTATGTTGAAGATTACGTTTATGGGCGCGGGCAGCACAGTCTTTGCCCGTAATGTTCTGGGGGACTGTATGTGTTCCCCTGCGTTACCGGTAAATGAGTATGCGCTCTATGATATTGATGGCGAAAGGCTCAAGCAAAGCGCTACTATTCTTTCTGCCATCAACAAAGGGCAGGGCGGGAAGGGCGTCATCAAATGCTACCTGGGTAAGGAAAATCGTAAGGCCGCTTTGAAAAGCGCAGCCTTTGTGGTTAATGCTATCCAGGTGGGGGGCTATGATCCGGCCACTATCGTGGATTTTGAGATTCCCAAAAAATACGGTCTCAGGCAGACCATAGCCGATACACTTGGCATCGGCGGCATTATGCGTTCCCTGCGAACCATTCCCGTGCTGGAGGAGTTTACCCGCGACATCGAAGAAGTCTGTCCGGATGTGTGGTTCCTGAATTACACCAACCCCATGGCTATGCTTTCAGGTTTTATGCAGCGGTATACCGGTGTAAAAACCGTGGGCCTTTGCCACAGTGTGCAGGTTTGTTCCAAAGATCTGCTCACATCCCTCAGCATGGAAGATAAGCTTGAAGGCCGCATCGAAAAGATAGCCGGTATCAACCACATGGCCTGGCTGCTGGAGATAAAGGACGCAGCGGGGAACGATTTGTACCCGGAAATCAGAAAGCGCGCCCATGAGAAAAACCGTAAAGAGAAACATGGTGATATGGTCCGCTTCGATTATATCGAAAAGCTCGGTTACTACTGCACCGAATCAAGCGAACACAATGCCGAGTATAATCCGTTCTACATAAAAAGCCGTTACCCCCGGCTTATCGATGCATTCAATATTCCCCTTGACGAATACCCCCGGCGCTGCATCAAGCAGATTGCCGAATGGAATGCGGAGTATGCCACACTGACCGGCAAAGATACACTGCCCCATGAGCGCAGCAAAGAATATGCCTCGCACATCATGGAGGCAATCGTAACCGGTGTCCCCTACAAAATTGGCGGCAATGTCATTAACCGCGGCCTCATCGACAATCTTCCCAGGGATGCCTGCGTAGAGGTTCCCTGCATGGTGGAAAAGAACGGTATTACACCCTGTTATTCCGGCCCGCTTCCCCTGCAGCTTGCGGCGATGAATATGAGCAATATTAACGTGCAGCTTCTGACGATTGAGGCCGCCCATACCCGCAAGAAGGAGCATATCTACCATGCGGCAATGATGGAGCCTCACACCGCAGCGGAACTATCATTGGATGACATCCGAAAAATGGTGGAAATTCCCATGAAGTATGGAGTGAACCAGTGTGTGGGTGATACCCTCTGCGCCGGGGGCATCATGTACGGTCAGCGGACTATCCCAGTTATACTTGATATTTGTAAGGATATACGGGAAGTGG
>BNVE01000251.1 GCA_025997875.1 Spirochaetia bacterium | reverse complement strand
TCCCCGGGGAGTAGACCATCCGCACCGCCATGGATTTTTCCCGGTCTTCCAGAACCTCTTCCATGGCTTCGATAAAATCCTCGTCCCGTCTTTCATCCACCGAAAAATCTGCGTCCCGGTTCACCTTGAAGATCATGCATTCACGCACCTTAAGGCCCGGAAAAAGCCGGGCGCCCCAGGTAAGGGCCAGATCATCCAGCAGGGTCCAGCGGGTAATACCGTCCCCTTCATCGGGGAGCAGGATGATCCTGTCCAGTACCGAGGGAAGCTGCACCATGGCGATATGCCCGATATTTTCGGCGTGCATTTCCGCAGGGTCTACCCTGATAGTTTCCGGCAAAAGGAAGAATGCGCAGTTCAGGCTTAAACTGTCGATAGAGGGCAGGGGTTCCCCCTCCTCAATACGCAGCGGGGTAAGGATGGGATACACCTCCCCCATAAAATACATTTCCAGGTAATCCCGCTGTGCGGGGGTATAGGCGTCGGAACGTACCAGACAGAGCCCCTCCGCAGCCAGCGCAGGAAAAACCTCCGACTCCAGGCATTCATACTGCCTGCGGATAATCAAACGGACCTTTTCGGAAACCTTCTTAAGCTGTTCTTCATGACTGAGACCGGAGGGGTCGGGTTTAGTCTGGGGTGTACGGAGGGCCCGCTTTATCGCCGCCACCCGGACCATAAAAAATTCATCAAAGTTTGAAGAAACAATGGACAGAAACCGGAACCGATCCAGGGGAAGCATATCCACAGCGAGCCCCTCCTCCAGCACCCGCGCATTAAAATCAATCCAGGAAATATCCCGGTTCAGGTAAACACTGTTTTCCATTTAGCTTAATATCACCTTATACCCAAATACATCCTGAAACATACCGGCCTTTTCTTCAAGACCGGTAAGTTCAAGGCTCAGGTCATGCACCCCCTGGGTTTGCAGGGCCAGGATTTCGCCGCGTTTTTCCACGGTGATATTTCTGATATGCTGGGAATGGCCCCGGTCCAGCGAATCGGCTACCCGGAGGATCGAAACCATCTTGAGCACCAGTACCCGTTCCTCCCGATCCAGCGCAATGTATTCAATATCCGACTCATTTGGGGGCGCGCCCCGGTGATAGCGGACCACATTGGAAATGATATCCAGATCGTCCCGGCGGAGGCCGAAGATCTCCGAATTGGCCACGATGTACTGGCCGTGCATCTGGTGGGTAGAACTGCGGATAAACATGCCGATATCGTGCAGAATTGCTGCGGCTTCCAGCATCATCCGTTCCCGGCGGTTCATCCCGTGCTCACGGGTCAATGCGTCAAAGAGGGTCATGCAGAAGGATGCCACATGACGGCTGTGGTTTTCGTCGTAGTGATACTTTCGTCCCAGGTTTATTGCGCCGGCGATTATCTGGGAATAGAAATCCTCCTGCAATTCAGGATCAACCCCCCGGGCCAGATCCTCGATAAGCCCCTCCCGGATGGAGACCATGGGGACCATCACCCGCCCCGCATCGGTCTGTTCCAGAAAAAGTCTGTAGACCAGGATGCCGGGGATAAAACCTTCAGCCTCCCCGTAGGGAATGTGGAGCTTCTGCACACATTCCTCGGGGCTGTAGTTCTGAATTTTTTCCACAAAGGTGATAAACGCATCCCGCTCGATGATCCGGCTGTTCTCGTTGAAGGGGGTCCCCAAAAACATGGCGGCGACCTGGGCATCGGTCCCGGTGACCACAAAGGTCCGCACATGGGCAAGGTCCATCTCCGAGTTGAGGAAGCCCACGGTGTTCCGGATATTTTCCCGGAGGTAGCGCCCCTGGGATAAACCCGCCCCGGCGCTCTGGCGGAACTGCCGGTCTATCAGGATGGTTCCCAGGCGGAGGCTGTGGGCCGCCACCATCTTGCCCCGGCGCAGGAGCATCAGCTCCGTGGACCCCCCGCCCACATCGATGATCATGGAGTTGGCCCTCCAGAACAGGGGCAGGTCCTGCTTAAGGGCATAACGCACCGCCAGGTACATAAGCCGGTTCTCTTCGATCCCCTCGACGATGGCAAGGAGGAATCCCGTTTCCTGCCGCACCCGGTCAACGAACACATCCCGGTTCCGGGCTGCCCGCAGGGCGCTGGTGGCAATCACATGGGTATCCCTGTCCCCAATACCCCAGCTCCCCAAAAGTTCCCGGAAATTTTGCAGCACCGAAAGACATTCCAGAAAGGATTCCCGGGAAATCTCCCCGGTGGTAAACACGTCCCAG
>BNVE01000250.1 GCA_025997875.1 Spirochaetia bacterium | reverse complement strand
CAGCGATCTTCGCAAGGAAGTTCATTACCGGCTGTACCCCCTGCTGATGAAGCTGCTCTCCGACCGCCTTCTGCCCTACGAAATTTTTTTTCCGGACCGGCGCAACCGTTTTATGGCCTTTGTCGGCGCCACCGAGACGGATCAAATTAATCCTTCCAGTGTGAATGTCCAGGATGAAGTGGACAAGAATATTACGGAGGATGAAAAGGACGAATCCGAAGAAGGGGAAGGGGATGCAAAGGGCGAAGAAGATCCCAATGATCCTGAGGTGATTGCCCGGAAGGCAAAACAGGCTGCTCTGGAGTCTGAACGGAAAGCCCTGGACCGGGGAATCGCCACCCTGGAGGCCCTCTTTCCCAAGGCCGGCTGGGACCGGCTTTCGGAATATCCTGATATGTATCCCTATTTTCGGGATGTGTTCGGACTCAAGAAGGGTTATGAACTAATCGCCCCCACGGACCCCCTGCTGCAGATTATGGTCATGATGCGCATCCTTGAGGAGCTGTTCTTCGGGCTCCGGTATGTCAGCTTTGGAACCATAGCCGGTTCCGATGAGGGCCGGACAGATGAGTTTCTTGGCAGCATTGTTAACGACTGGCAGCAATTCATTGATATCAGTTTTGAAAAGGAATACCTTCCCCGGCTTTCCGAATATTGCCGCATCCTGGAAAATTCCGCCGAGTCCCGAACTTCCGCGTATGCAAAACGGACCTTAAACGAACTCAACTGGGCGAGAAAAAACAGCCGGTCTTTTAAATCCTGCTTTTTGTCCTTATGCCGCTGGTAAAAGAACTGGGCAACCGAGAAAACAGACCCGAACAGGCCCAAAGTGACACCGCATATAATACCAAAGTTTTCCATCACCATGCGCCTCCATTACGCTTTTTATTAGGTAATTCTGATATTTCTGCATATTCTTTTTCCTTTATTCTTGCTATTCTTGCATACTCTTTTTTTCTTTCATCATATTCTTTCATCATTTTTTCCCATTCTTTTATTCTCATTTCTTCCAGTTCTTTCATATTATTTATTCTCTCCTTAAGCAAATTATCGCCACAAGGGAACGGGAGATCAAGGTGTTCTTGGGAGATAAATCATCAAAAACCTTTATTCCCCTCCGCCTGTTTCTGCCGGGCCTTTATGGCGCTCTTAAAAATCGCATCCGCATTGATCTTTTCGTCAACGCCGAATTGGGGGATGACCCCTTCGCCGTTGACGCTGCGGAAAAGGGTTCCCCGGCGCTCGTCGTAGGCCCAGCTGGACTCATCGTTGACCACATGATCCAGCACCGCCGTGACCGCCAGGCTGAAAAACACCAGGGAGGCGTTATTCCGCTTTTTGGGACCCAAAAGGGCGTCCAGACGCCTGGAAACGGGGTTGGGGACTTCAAAATTGTAGGCGTCCCAGGGATTATCAATGCCTTCGCAGGGAGCCATCTTTTCCGCGCCCCCGCGTTTGTAGCCCTGCTCAATGCCGGCGGCAACCGCCATCAGGCTCCTGCGCAGGCGCCGTATCTCGGGATACAGGGGGGTGATATCCTTTTTCTGAAATGGCGGGGGAAAGAGGGATTCAAATTTATAATAGGGCAGAAAATAGAGCCGCTTGGCCCAGTTGATTGTCGACAGGGATATTCCCAGAGAATCCCGCCAGATATTTTTTGACGAGTATTTAGCCAAAGGCGGAAACGGTTCTTTCGTTAAGTGGTGGCTCGAAGGCAAGTAACAGTGAAAGCCAGGCGCCAAACCTAACACCGGGGAATGTGGAATAGCCCCTAAATCCTCCCCACCCTCTTCCTTGCTTCCTCCCCGCTGATCCCCTTCCGCGCTGCCCAATCGCTTAACTGGTCGTCCCCTACCGTGCCGATGCCGAAGTAGTAGGCGGCGGGGAATTATGCAAAAACGTACTCGGGAAGGCGCCGTTCCGGTTTAGGCCGGAACGGCTTCTTTTTTTGTGGTCAATCTTCTTTAATGGTGATATATGCGCATTGTGTATATAAGGAGTTATGCGAAATGCCTCATGAAATTTGTTGACAAAATAATAAAAATATAATATTATAATTTAATGGAAATTAATATGATAATAGGAATTATAGATAAATATAAAGCGATAATACTAATATTTACAAAAGTATTAGCCCATGATATACTGGTATTATGACGATCAGACAAAATGACGGAAGGAAATTAAACCGAGATGCGCAGGCGCAAATAAGAATCACAGCGGTTCAACGGGTATT
>BNVE01000249.1 GCA_025997875.1 Spirochaetia bacterium | reverse complement strand
CCTTTTCGCCTGGGGGTATTGTAGACAGATATCAAAAATAGCTTTATCCTGATGTAACTACAATGGATATTGCCTTTGGTCACACCAACATGGATCTGGATTGCCTGGGTTCCCTGATCCTGGTAAAGATTCCGCGCCGTTGGATGGATCAGCTTACTCCGCACCAGACGGTATTGGGGGAAGAGTTTCTTTACCAGGATCAGGGAACCCAGGCAATCCAGATCCATGTTGGTGTGACCAAAGGCAATATCCATTGTAGTTACATCAGGATAAAGCTATTTTTGATATCTGTCTACAATACCCCCAGGCGGATTACATTCCAGGAAGCGGGGGGCAGCCTGACCGAAAGGCTCAGGTTTTCGCCTGCGCCCTCAAGTTTCCCTCCGGATTGAACCACGGGCTTTACCTTTTCGCCTGCGGCGGAATTCACCGCCTTAAGGTCGGCGTTATACAGGGCGCTGTGTTCAATAAGCCGGTATTGGGTAAAACCGTATATGCCGGCCTCAAGGTCAAGGCTTTCCTTTAGATTCCGGTTCACCGCAAAAATGACCAGCTCCTTCTTTTCCCCGTTATGCACCGCCACGGTTTCAAGGTAGGGCACATCGGTGTATTCCTTCGAGTCGTACTTTTCGCTGCTTGCGGGGCAGCGGAGCACCGTACCCCTGCCGTATACCGAAGCCTGCATGAAGGGATAAAAGATGCTCTGCCGCCAGGCGGTCCCGCCGATTTCGGTCATGATGGGGGCAATCACATTCACCAGCTGGGCAAGGCAGGCAACCTTAACCCGGTCGGCGTTTTTCAGCAAAGTGATCAGCATGCAGCCCACTACCAAAGCGTCTTCCATGGTGTAGATATCCTCAAGCCGGGGCGGCGCTTCGATCCACTTTTCTATTTTTTCATCCTGGTTACGGCTATGGAACCAGACATTCCATTCATCAAAGGAAAGGTACACCTGTTTCCTGCTCTGCTTCTTTGCCTTTACATAATCGCAGATCCCTGCCACGGTTTTAATAAAGGCGTCCATCTCAAGGCTCCGGCCCAGGAAGTTGGGGGTGTCGTCCTCGTGGTTGGCAAAATAGATATGCAGGGACAGGTAATCCACCTGCTCATAGGTATGATCGAGCACCGTCGCTTCCCAGGAACCAAAGGTCGGCATCCGGGCATTGGAACTGCCGCAGGCCACCAGTTCGATGGACGGATCGGTCCACTTCATCACCTTGGCAGCTTCCGCCGCAATCCGGCCATACTCGTCGGCGGTGCGGTGGCAGATCTGCCAGGGGCCGTCCATTTCGTTACCCAGACACCAGAGCTTGATATTATGGGGCTGCCCGGCGCCGTGGCTCCGCCGCAGATCGCTCCAGTAGGTACCCCTGGGGAAGTTGCAGTACTCAACAATATTGCGGGCCTCATCCGCTCCCCGGGTTCCCAAGTTTACCGCATACATCACTTCGGTCTGTGCCTTGCGGGCCCATTCGGCAAATTCATTGGTACCGATTTTATTGGGCTCCAGGGTCATCCAGGCAAGGTCCTGCCGGACCGGCCGATTCTCCACCGGGCCTACTCCGTCTTCCCAATTATAGCCCGAAACAAAATTGCCCCCCGGATACCGCACGATGGGCACATTCAATTCCCGTACCAGGTTAATCACGTCCTTGCGGAACCCCTGTTCATCCGCCTGGGGATGCTTCGGCTCATAGATGCCGTTATACACCGCCCGGCCCAGGTGCTCGATAAAGGACCCGTATATCCGCTTGTCCACTTCCCCGATGGAAAATTCTTTGTGCAGCGTCAGCTTTGTTTTCATGATGTCTCCTTTATTCTCAAACCAAAATTATATCCATCCTGAATAGTATCCGGTCATTTTTTCTACTTGCCAATGAAAGTGGATCTTATCATGGAAATGTCCTCCGAGGTGCCGGGTACCGATAAAAGTGGCCCTCGGACGTGTTTTTATAAATGATGAACCCATATCAGCCATTAAGATAGAAGATCTGCGCCTTCGGGATCATCATTCAATTAAGGTACGTATCGGGGTAAAAAATTCCGCCGAACATATAGGCGGCATCAATATTTTCGGTAAAGGTTTCGGCAATTACGATCAGGATATTATACTCAAACTTTTTTTTAAGGACAGCCTTGAAAAATAAAAAAGCCTGGCAATGACCTACTTTCCCACTCCTCAGGGGAGCAGTATCATCGGCGTGAGAGTGCTTGACTTCCGTGTTCGGAATGGGAACGGGTATAACACCTCCACCATAATCACCA
>BNVE01000248.1 GCA_025997875.1 Spirochaetia bacterium | reverse complement strand
TTGCGCAGAGAGGGGAGACGAAAAAAAGACCATCACAAGGGTCAGGATAAAAAGTCTCTTTCTCATAATATTATTATATGGCGTATTTTTTTTTATTACAACGTTTGCAAACAGGGCGCGGGTGAACCACTTTAGTGGAGTCCTTTTCGGAATTCCCGCGCCAGGTCCCGTTTAACATCCCGTTCCCGGATATCCGCCCGTTTGTCAAAGGCCTTTTTTCCCTTACAAACCCCCAATTCAACCTTGACCCGGCCCTTTTTAAAGTAAAAAGACAGGGGAATAAGGGTAAAGCCCTTTTCTTCCACCTTCCGGGTAAGCCGTTTTATCTCGTCCCGGTGGAGGATGAGCCGCTTTTTCCGGTCCGGATCGTGGTTAAAAATGCTGGAAAAGGGATTTTCCGCGATCCGCAGGGACCGGATCCAGATTTCCCCGTCGATGATATCCGCCCAGGCGTCGGGAAAGGAGATTTTGCCGTCCCGAAAGGACTTAACCTCGGTGCCCAGCAGTTCCAGGCCGCATTCGTAGGTGTCGTCCACCGCGTAATCGTGGCGGGCCTTGCGGTTGACCGCAATGATTTTGACCCCTTCGCTCACCGGTTCCCCCTTAAGGCGATAGCCGGCCGGAAAGACACAAAGGGGGAACAGGTCAACGGAGGCAGGGAACCCCTGGTTTCCGCGTTCACCGAGGCGCCCGGATTGACGCGGGCGCCCCCCCTGACCGGCCGTTCCGGGGACCCCAGGCTTTCCGCCGCGGCGGCGGAAACCGGGAGGAAGTCCAGGGGCGCATAGGGATTGGCGCACCATTCCCAGGAACCGCCCAGGAGAGCGGTAAAATTCGGGGGCGGCGGCTTTGTGCCGTCCTGGCCCAAAAGGAGCTTGGCGGCGTATTCCCACTCAAATTCCCTGGGCAGCCGGACTTCCCAGCCCGCCATGGAGGGGGGAAGCTGATCCGTAAGCCACTGGCAATAGGCCTGGGCGGCGTACCAGGGGACAGCGCCGATTCCCGCAGAATTGGCGCCGGAAACTCCGCCATTATCAGGCAAGTAATCGGCAAGATAATCGGGGCTTGCCAGGCCCTGTTCAACAAGTTCGCCCAGGTTTTCCCGCCGCCATTTGGGGTTTGCCCCAAGGAAGGCGGCATAGGCGGCGGGACTTATCTCGGTTTCGCAGAGGAAAAAAGCCTCTATCGCCGTATTGCGGGGGAAATCCGAGGGCCGCGCCAGGGTGCCGGCGGGAATTTCCCAAAAAGTAAGGCCCCCGGCGCTGAAACTCCGGCCCGGGACCGGCCCTGAACCGGGGTCTGGGGACGTTTCGGCCAGGAGCCCCGTTCCCGAAGAAAGCTGCCGGACCAGCCAGGAGGAATCCGCAGCCTGGGCGGAAGCTTCCGGGGGCAGGGTTTCCGCAAGCCAGAGGGCGGTTCCGGGGGAGGCGGAAAGCCAGACGAGGATATCCTGAGCGGAACGGCACAGGCTAAGGGGAGAGGGGGAAAGGCCCCCGTTATTAATGAGGGCCTTTGCGCGGATAAGGTCCCGGAGCCCCGCCCGGGTAATGGCAAAGGCGGCGGCTGCGTTAAGGAGCTCCCCTGCGGCGGCCCTGTCTTCGGGATTTGTCAGGGCAGGCCCGGCCCGATAGGCCCCCTCGGAGAGGCTCAAAGGTATCTGATAGGCCGGGGTCGGCTCCCCGGCGAAGGTCCAGGCGGTGTACTCCGCCGCGGAATCCTTTAGAACAGCCAGGGGGTCCCGAACCGTAAGGGTTTCTTTTATGCTGACGCGGTTGGGGAAAAAGAGGGAAAAGAAGAGCCGTCCCGGGATTTCACCTTCGATTTTGCGGGATTCAAAGCCGGGAAGGACTATTTCCAGGGTGTGATCCCCCCTGGGTACGAAGAATTCGCAGGGAGCGGTCCCCATATAGACCCCGTCCAGCCGCACCGCCGCGCCCCAGGGTTCGGATTTTGCCGAAACAAGGCTGCCGGGCCGGGCAAGACCGGGAAAGATCAACAAAAAAAAGAGGATCAGGAGGATTAGGATACTGTAAATGATACTAAGCCAGATCCCGGGACGCAAACCCAACAAGGGTTTCAGGTGAACCTCATCTTCTTTCAGCATGAGGGCCATTATAGGACTCCGCTCCCCGGTGTGTCGAGCCCCACACCCAAAAAAACAGCAATTCTCATTTTGAAGAATTTATCGTATTTTTCAGGGTAGAAGATAAAACCTTGTTTCATTACGGATATCCAAAGTCTATCCGTGATAATGTTAGCGAGAAGGATA
>BNVE01000247.1 GCA_025997875.1 Spirochaetia bacterium | reverse complement strand
ATAAGTATTTGTGACGGCAAAGAGAATCAATCACAAAAGATGAGAGAAAAGATAGACAAGGTTGAATACCGCAACGTGTACGGAAAACGGATGCAGATAATAGAACCGGTATTTTCTGATATTACATTATGAATTTCATATAATTTCCACATCCTGCTATATAAACGAAACCCCCTTCTTTTTAATTCTCATTATCCATATTGTAAGGGAATAATACTGTTCTAATATCCGGATAACCTGTACGGTGTCAAACCAGGTCCTTGAACAGGGCTTCGATGTCCCGTTTGGAGGCGGCGCCGATCTTTTGCTGGACCGGGCTGCCGTCCTTGTAAACAACCAGGGTGGGGATCGACACGATGCCGTGTTTGCCCGCAAGGTCCCCCTGCTCATCCACATTCACCTTGCCGATCTTGACGCGGCCTGAGTATTCTTCCGCCAGCTGATCGATGAAGGGGCCTATCATTTTGCAGGGCCCGCACCAGCTGGCCCAAAAATCAATCAAAACCGGAACCGGCGACTTAAGTACCTCGGCTTCAAAATTATCGTTGGTTATTGTTATTCCCTTACTCATTAAAAATCTCCCCGAAACTCCCGCAGATGTTTCTTATGTATTTAAGTTAAGTATATTGTATGGAATCCCTTTCGGCAATATACTGGCTCTTACATGAAACCGGTTGAACTATTAGCCCCCGCCGGGTCCCCCGAAGCCCTGGATGCGGCCATTGGAGAGGGGGCGGACGCGGTTTATTTGGGATTGAAGAACTTTAATGCCCGGATGCGGAGCGCCAATTTTGCCTATTCTCAGTTTGAAGGGGCCCTGAAGGTGATGCACCGGATGGGCCGCAGGCTCTACGTTACGGTGAACACCGTTTTTGAGCAGCGGGAGGCGGACCGGCTCTACCAGCTCCTCAAGTACCTGGCGGGCTTGGGCCCTGACGGCCTTATCGTGCAGGATTTTGGGGTTGCCGCCATGGCGCGGGAAAACTTCCCATCCCTTAAACTCCACGCCTCCACCCAGATGAATATTGCCTGCGCCCGGGGGGCCAATGCCCTTTCCAAATACGGTTTTTCCCGGGTGGTCCTGGCCCGGGAGCTTTCCCTTACGGAACTGCGGGATTGCCGGGCCAATACCAATATGGAGCTTGAAATTTTTGTCCACGGGGCCCTCTGCGTCAGCGCCTCCGGGATTTGCCTTTTTTCCAGCTACCTGGGGGGGAAGTCCGCCAACCGGGGGATGTGTACCCAGGCCTGCCGCCGCTTTTACCACCGGGACGACCATGGGGGCTACTACTTTAGCCCCGCAGACCTCCGGCTTCTGGACCGGGTCCCGGACCTGGCGGACGCCGGGATCAGTTCCTTCAAGATCGAAGGCAGGATGAAGAGCGCCGAGTACGTGGGGACCGTGGTTTCCGCCTACCGGCTGGTATTGGACGCCCTTGCCGCAGAGGGGGGTGAAGAAAAGGTCCGGGATGCGATACAGCAGGGGCTCGGCATCCTCCGCAACGATTTTGCCCGGACCAAGACCCGTTTTTACTTTGATGAAGACCCTATGCCTAAGCCTGATGCTCCCCGCTGGGCCGATCCCCCCGCGTCCCTGGACTGGCTCAACCCCGCCCAGGACGGGGGCACCGGCATCTCCTTGGGGAACATCCTTAAGGCGCGGGGCGCCGGGGAGGAACGGCGGGCCCTTATTCGTATTGAGGGGTCCCTGCAGCCCAGGCCGGGGGATTCCGTCCGGCTGCACCGGGCCGATGACTCCGACCGCCAGTCCCATAAGCTCACCGCCGTTGAACCTGAGCGGCAGGGCGGGGCCGGCTCCGCAGGCAGCGGGGTGTGGATATCCATCCCCGAAGGCTTTGATGCGGGGGATGCGGTTTATATGATACAGACACGGGCCATGTCGAAGCGGTATACCCCGGTGATCCCCCACAACCTGGACGCCTTCAGGCGTATGCCGGGCCGGGATACGGCCCCGGTTCCGGAGCTGCCGAATTTCCGCAAGGGAGACGCCGGGGGCTTTCCCGAGGGGCTCTACGCGGCGGTTTCCCGGATTGACGACCTCTACATATTGCAGTCCAGCCGGCCCGTGCGGGCCATGCTGGCCTATACCCGCAAGACCGCCGCCTGTCTTTTGGGGAACGGTAAAGCCCCCCTGCCCTTTAACCCCGGGGAGATCATCCTGGTACTGGACCCCTATTTCCCCCAGTCCGCGGAAGCGGCGCTGGCGGAGGAGCTAAAGGAACTGATGGAAAAGGGCTACCGGCAATTCGTGGTGAATAACCCCGGACATTTTTCC
>BNVE01000246.1 GCA_025997875.1 Spirochaetia bacterium | reverse complement strand
CCGGGTTCCTTGAGAAGGGCGGGATAAACGGGCTTATCGCGGTAAGTGGGACAAGCGCCTTTACCCAATTGGTGCTGAAGACGGCGAGCGCCGGGGCGCAGGCGGCGCTAACCACGGTAGCGAACAGTGCGATCAATTCGTTCGAGATAAAGGACGGGGGATTGTCGTTTAATAGTAAAAGCTTTACCGGGGCGATGGGCAGTGCGGGGACCTGGGCAAGCGTGGCGTCCGCGGGGGCGATGACCTTTACCGGTGGCCTGCTGGGGCAGATGAATCTTGGCAGCAATTTAGAAAAGGTGCTGGGATTCAACAGCAATCAGATAGGGAGCATCGGCAGCTTCAATGACTTTGCCGGGAGCCTGGCGGGGGCGGGAGTGACCTACGGGATGACCGGGAACGCGACCTTTAACCTGTTGAACACGAAAGACTTTAGGGCCGGTTTCGGCGTGGGGCTGCTTGAGATGAATCTGGGCAATGACGGGTTTAGCATGGGGCTGGGGATGGGCGGCACGGATATAAGCCTCGGCACGGTAGCCGGGGCGATGGGCGGGCTGCGGGATTCCGCGAAGATACTGAACGCCAAGATGGAAAACCTGTTCGGGAAAAATGAAAAACTCGGCACCCTGAACCTGGTCAATAACCTGTCGTATTCGGATAATGGTAACAACCTGGCCTTGGCCGGTGACATCTGGAGTGACAAGAAAAAAGTACAATACGATGACTTATATGATGAAAACGGCAATAAAGTGCTGGGAGCCTCTGACCCGAACAACAGGGGTGTTATCCTGCTGGACAAGTCACTGTTGGGCGGAGGGAAAGAAGGGAGCGTGAAGCTGGCGGCGGTTGCCTCGCATGAAGGGTTCCACGCCGGTGGCGGCGAAGATGCCCGTATCGAGGCGCTCGCATACGCGCAGGGCCTGGGGACGTACCTGGAACTGGCCGGGAAGTTCGGGTTGCAGGGCGACGGCGCATTTGCCACGGGCATGGCCTATAAGATGCTGGACCCCGCAAGCTGGGAGGCGAATACCGGGGACCGGGATTATCTGGATATAGAGTATGTTGGAAATATAACTGGTAATGCTCTTTTGCCTCTTACTGATCTGGAAAATTTTTTATTTATCCCAATAGGCGGCGATCTAACAAGCACACAGAAGGAATTTAATAAATTACTCGGAGTGACATCGGCATTGTCTGGTATGGCTCCTGCTGCTATTGGTGATATAGCGTCATTTCTTTTAGATAGTAAAGATGGAAATATCGTTGATGCCCTTAAAAATGCTAGAATAGATCAAGTTGAGGGGAAATTATTTGAATTCGCATTAACTCATGTACTGGGTACAGAGGCAGCAGCATTTGCCGGTCCATTGCTTTCATTAGTAAAGTCTTATGCTATTCTAGCAACTGATCCGATAACCGGTGCAACAAACTATACGAAAGATAATCTGTCTTTTCATATTGCAGCTGCCGCCGAGCAATTGTTTTTAAAAGACTTGATGGACAAGTCTAAGGAGTATAATATTAAAACAAATCCAACTTATAGAAGTGGTTCCGGGTTTATCATGAATATGACGGTCATGGTTGATAATCCGGATCAAAAAAACACCAGGGAGAAAATAGATGATATCATGAATAAAGCTCAAAACTCTAATCCTCTTTATAAAGAACTACAAATAAAGAGGATCAAGTGGTAAAAAAAATATATTTTTTGTTATTCTTTGTTCGCATTATATTTTCTGTAAGTCCGGAGGAAAGCTACAATTATTATTTTCGAAATATTGATGGCACTTATATTTTGGAGAACATAGAAGAAAAATATACACCATATTTTCGGTATGACAAGGAAGATACAGGCGAGAATATCATCATTACCGGTTACTATTACAATACCCGTCAGGTAAAATTTACGGATATTATTGAAGGTTCAAAAATTATTTCAACAAAATATTATAGCTCTGATGGTGAAACAGTAGTTTACCAAATGCAGAATACGTACGAAAACGGCAGGATTATTATGCGAAACATATATCTACAAGAAAATGGTATACATTTGAATTTTAAATATTGGAATACGGTGTATTTTGAATATATGCCCAATGGAGAGATTGGTATTCGATTTGATCGTTTTTCTGAAGAATATCCAAAAAACGTTATAGCGGACCGTGAGGATTACAGAGGAGTAACTACCAAAGTTACTTCCAGATGCGAAGCGCTCTATTATTCATTGGAAAAGCCAAAAACTATTAATTATTACACAAAAACGGAGAAAATTAATAGCGCAGGGGAAATTACTATTCCGGTGGATGTTAGTTGTACATTCGACTATA
>BNVE01000245.1 GCA_025997875.1 Spirochaetia bacterium | reverse complement strand
AGTCGGCTAGGTCGGGCGGATTGCTCCGCCTTTCCCGCCTAAGAACCGTACGTGAGAGTTTCCCCTCATACGGCTCAGGCCTCACGTAAGCAAGTCTTGTTTGTTTCCTTGCCGGCTTTGGTCTTGTTGTACTGCCTGATGCATCTCTTGTGGGCAAATGTTACTTCCCCGGATGTGGTTTCCCCCGAATTATCTATCCTGGTGATAGTTCTTTCGGTGTCCTCCTCCATGGATTGCTGGCAATACGGGCATAGGCCATTCTGCTTTAACCAGATGCTTCGGTAGGGTCCGAAAAATTTATTGGCTATGAGCGCCGTATGTCTCTTTTGGAAATAGAGCGTGTCAATGTAGGGGTTCTTGTCCAGCTTTAACGGTACATGCCGGACTATCTTCTTGTCCGACATTCTTTTAAGGGTAAGCGTGTCCTTAAATGTCCAATGGTCGTTTCCTACGGTCTTCCAGTATCGTTCTTTTACCCAATGATGGTTCTTGTGGGGGTGTCTTCTCCTGGCCCACTTCCATAACAGGTGATACGTCAGGCAGTCTATCCGTTCAAAAACCTTTCTGGCTACCACTCCCTGGTGGTAGGAACTCCAGCCGTTTATGATAGGATTGAGCTGCGCTATCAGGTTATCCTGTTTCGCGCTGGCGTTCTTGTGTATGACTTCCCGTATCTTCTGTGCGACCTTTTGCTGTGATTTCTTCGATGGCTTTATGAGCAGTTTACCGTCGTATTTCCTGAAGTTCCATCCCAGAAAATCGAATCCTTCGGAGATATTCGTTATCAGCGTCTTTTCTTCCGATAACTGTAATCCCCGTTCCGCTATGTAGTTTCTCACCAGTTCTTTTACGGTTTCCGCGACTTCTTTACTTTTGGCGGTTATGATGAAATCATCAGCATATCTGACCATCTGGACTTTCTGCTGTCCGCTTTCGTAGTAGTCCTTCCTCCGTATGGTCTTTCGCTTCATGGTTGCTCGCAAAAGTCCTTCTATCCCGTTGAGCGTGTGATTTGCCAGTGTCGGGCTGATTATCCCGCCCTGCGGCGTCCCCCGCTCTGTCGGAAATAGCTGGTTTTCGTATACATAGCCCGCTTTAAGGAATTCCTTGAGGATGGGTTTGTCCATTGGTATATGCTCTAACAGCCATTCGTGGGCTATTTCATCAAAACAGGCTTTTATATCCCCCTCTACTATCCATTCCGCCGCCGTCTTCCGGGCCAGCGTATTGAATAGGTATGCCATTGCGTCCTGACAGCTTCTCGATTTTCTAAACCCAAAGGATGTTTTATCGCTGATGCTTTCGATAATCGGGTCCAGGGCCGAGGCTTCCAGTGCCTGCATTGCCCGGTCTGTCATGGTCGGTATGCCAAGAGGTCGTTTCTTTCCGTTACTTTTTGTTATATATACCCGCTTTAATGCCTTCGCCCGGTATCCTTTCTTTTCGAGCCTGCTTACCGCCCGGTATTTCTTTGCCGAACTGTCCCACTTTTCATTGTCTATTCCCGCTGTCCGTTTGCCCCTGGTACTGGTTACCTTCCGTATTGCCCACAGTTTCGCATAATACGAATGGGTGAGCATCCGTTGCAACTCCCGCACCAGTTTCTTGTTTCCCTTGACCGCCGCCTTTGCAATCCGAGCTTGAGCTTTCTTAATGAATGTTTCCACCTGCCACCAGTCTATTGCATCCCAGTGTAAGGCGGCATTCTTCGGGCTTCTGCCCGTTTCATCCAAGTTCGCAGTCCGTTTCACCGGTATACACTTCTCCCTTGTTCATCAGCGCTCACTTTTCTTGCAATCTGAGACCTTACGTATAAGTCTGCTTCCTTTCGGAACGCCCCAAATCTTGAAGGGCTATGCGTCCTATTACCGGCCGCCGTTCGCTTTTTATACCATCCTCTACCCGCTGTTTCCCACATGGGGCGTACATCGGGCTTACCACGTTCCGCCTGACTACCAGTTCAATGTACGGTAGAGCCTGTCTTTTAGCCCGGGGTTTCTTGTCCATTTTATCCGCCCGCTCTTCAAGGCCGGATACGAACCCTCACCTTTTGGTTCAAGCGTATCACTCCCTTTTCGCTTGTTTCGATTTAACGAGCCTTACGACAGTTCGTTTCTTCTGCTCCTGGTACATCATTTATGCTTGCGTTACCGGAATAGGGGTATCCGGCGGAAACACTGTTTCCAATACCGCTTTGTCCCCGCAGCTTGGCACCCAGCCGTTACCAGCTGCGCACCTGCGGGTAGCATTACCCCAAATGGAAGGGGCAGACCGAAGGATATGGGATCTTGGCATCCTTCCCATATCTTAGTCAGCTAGTCAGGCGACCTCGTGTCGCACAAAAAGGTAATC
>BNVE01000244.1 GCA_025997875.1 Spirochaetia bacterium | reverse complement strand
GGTTCCTTCTTTTATAAAGCTGGCCCTGCTGGGGGTGCCTTCCCCAAAAACCGTTACGGCGAATATTCGGGGTACAAGACCGATCACGATCCCTGCAGGCGGGCCGCCAGCGCGGGGCCCTATACCTCAAAATATATGACCGAGGCCCTTGAGGCCCAGGTAAAAGCCAAGGGTATCCGCATATTTGATAAGATGCAAATTATCAGAGTTTTGACAGAGAAGGGGAGTGTTGCGGGCCTGGTCTGCCTTGATCTGGAACATCAAACCGATCCTCAAAAACGTTTTGTGGTGTTCCTCTGTTCAAATATTATTTGGGCCGTCGGCGGCCCCGCAGCTATTTACGGCGCCAGTGTGTATCCCGCGAGCCAACACGGCGCAAGCGGCGTTGCCCTGGAAGCGGGGGTTATGGGCCGGAACCTCTGCGAGTGGCAGTACGGCCTGGCATCGGTACAGCCTAAGTGGAACGTGAGCGGCACCTATATGCAGGCCCTTCCCCGTTTCATTTCCACCGATGCGGACGGCGGGGACGAGCGGGAATTTCTCGCGGACTTTTTTAAAGATGTTTCCGGGATGCTCTCCATGATTTTTCTTAAGGGCTATCAATGGCCCTTTGATGTGCGCAAACTTGAGGGCTCCTCCATTATTGACGTGCTGGTCTTTATTGAAAGTTCCAAGGGCCGCCGGGTTTTTCTGGATTTCCGGCACAATCCCCAAAAAACAGAAAAGCTGAATTTTGATTCCCTTATACCGGAGGCCCGTGATTATCTTGAGGCAGCGGGCGCGTGTCGCGGTATTCCGGCGGAACGGCTTGAGATTATGAATAAGCCCGCCCTGGAATTTTTCCGTGAGCGGGGGGTGGATCTGAAACAGGAGCCGCTGGAGATCAGGCTCTGCGCCCAGCACAACAACGGCGGCCTTGCGGTGGATTGCTGGTGGCAGTCCAACATCAAAGGTTTTTTCCCCGTGGGGGAGGCCGCGGCAACCCATGGAATCTACCGTCCCGGGGGCAGCGCCCTGAACGCCGGTCAGGCAGGTTCCCTGCGGGCCAAATTCATCGCCGAGACTTTTTTGGAAAAACCCCGCCAGTACACCGATGTGCGGAATATCCTGGGCTTTACCGGCACCTATAAGGGCAAACCGGTGTCGGTCCAGGGCACGGGTATGGGAATTCCCTCAATTTCAATCTATGTGAACGAGCTGTTTCGGGATTATGGGGTACAGCGGGCGATCCGTATCGGCACCGGCGGTTCCCTCCAGGAACAGGTGAAGATCCGGGACATGGTTATCGCCATGTCCGCCTGTACCGACTCGGGGGCCAACAAAATCCGCTTTGGGGGACGGAGTTTCGCCCCCACCGCCGCCTTTGGCATCCTTAAAACCGCCTATGATATCGCCGTCGCCAGGGGCTGGAACCCTGCGGTCGGCTCCATCCTTTCTTCGGACATGTTCTACACGGAAAACCCCGACGACTGGAAGATGTGGGCCAAATTCGGCTGTATTGCGGTAGAAATGGAATGCGCCGAACTCTACACCCTGGCCGCCAAATACCACCGGGAAGCCCTCTGCCTGTTAACCATCTCCGACAACCTGATCACCGGGGAGGCGACCTCCGCCGGGGATCGGCAGACCGGTTTTACCCGGATGATGGAAGTGGCTTTGGAGACGGCGGTTTCGTAAGGCTAATACACATTTTTATGGCTGCGATACGCATCCCACACTTTTTCAAAAAAGTCATCGGTTTGGGGAATGGGCCGGGGCGGGCGGTAGGAAAAAACGCAGCCGCCCTTGTGGTACACCGCTTCCTGAATAAGGGGAGGCTCCCCGCCATCGCCGGGTATATAGCGGAACTGTTCGGGCAGAGCAGGATGGGGCAATATCCCCTCATCCCGGTGATAGAGGGCGCTGCCCCTGCTTCCGCCGTTCCGTTTGATATGGTCGTCCATGGCGGAAAGGTACACATACTGGCAAAACAGGATATCCCGTAAACGGTACACCAGGGAAAGCTCCGCGGCAGAAAAGCCTTCCACAGTTTTACTAAAATGATCCAAAAGCGATTTAGTCTCTTGTAATGCTTCGTCTATTTTTACCGCATCCCGAAAGGCCGCCCCGCTCCGGCTCATCCGCTCTGCGGCTTCATGTATCAGCTTTGTTACATTGGCCGAAGGAACCGCGTTGCCCTTGCCATTGTTTGTGGTCAAATTCGCAAGGGCGGTGATCTCCGCAATTTGAGTTTCCAGACATGAGAGTATTTCTGCGGCAGACCGGGTTTCTGCGGCTTCGCGGATAAGCCGGTTATGGGCGATAAAATTCGCGGCCCGCAGGGAACCTGCCTGACCGGCGTTCAGGGCGCTGCCCCCGGGACGGTAGATTCCATGGGTTGCCGCGGCCTCCCCCACGGGGAAAA
>BNVE01000243.1 GCA_025997875.1 Spirochaetia bacterium | reverse complement strand
CTTCTATGGGATTTTCGATATAGAGTATTTTGTACAGAAGCTTGAAGGGCCCCTTGATATGGGCCTCCGTCTCCAACTGTTCAAGAATATACAGGGGCCGGTATATCGCCTTAAGGAACTCCGAACATTCAACCACCTTTACATTCCGGGGATGGGCCTGGAGCTTTGCAACCTCGGTGGTTATTTTTTCAAGGTCCCATTGGCGGATCGTATCAAGGATGGAGTACACAAAGGGGGATGTCCGTTTCAGCTTTTCATTCCGTTTCAGGTTATTCCGGGGGAAAAGGCTCCGGGCGGAGCTTACCAAAAGCTCAACCCGTTTATAGTATTCGTCAAGCCGGTTGGTGATAAATTGGGGATTCACATAATCCGGAGCTTCGCCAATAAATGAAAACATCGATACCAAAGCCTGGGTTTGGGATTTAATGATAAAATCCGGCAGGGCGCAGAAGCGGTCCATTTTAACCCGTTCAAAATAAGACGCTTGTACCGGGTTCATGGGATCGTCTGCGGGATCGGTAAAGGCCGCCCTTTTTATTGATTTTTCCAGATACTCATTTTCCTCAGGGGCCAGTTCTATCCGGTGTTTCGGCTGGGACCTGCTGCGGCCGCTTCCCTTGCCTACCACCACTTCCACGGTCTCGGATCGGCGGCGGGGCGGGGCTTTGGGGGGCTCCGGGGACTTTTCTACCCCCACTTCCCCGCCCAGCATTTTTGCCAGGCGGTTGGCCTCTATGGCGTCGGTAACACCCAGTTTTCCCCTGATCCGGTCCAGTTCACCGGGGTTATATATTGCTTTTTCTTTCTTTGCCATTTCTATACCCGAAGATAAAGTTTCTCCCCTGTTCCCCAGAGGTTATGCACATGAATCTGCTCTCCCTTTGCGTTTATCAGCGTACCGTTATAATTCCCCAGGGGGGTTTCAAATTCCGCCTTGGTCACGATCAGGTCAAACCCGCTCCGTATCTGTTCCTGGGGACAAAACACCAGATCTACCATACCCTCCACATCCTGAATGATCCAGTCCGATTTGACCCCCTTGGGCATGGTAATCCGTACCGGCGGCAGGGGGGTAAGTTCACCATCGATCCAGAGGGCGTTTTCGTTGTTTTTATGGGTCTCCCGGGTCTGGTTCTCCGCCATACTGAACCCATACCGGCGGCCTTCCCCGTCAAAGCCAAACCCGCTGCACCAGACCGACTGCATCCGGTAGGGATAGAAACCCTTAAAGTCGGAAAAAATACCCGAGGTTTTTGCGGGGTTAAGGGAAATGTGCTTTCCCCCAAAGACCATATCCCCCCGTACCGGCGCCATTACCTTATAGGCATAGAGGCAGCGCCGTTCAGCAAAACCCAGGTTCACCACCAGGGGGCCGGCCTTGTTTTTATTCATATCGTAGGTCAGATGGGCCGTAAAGGAGGGCCGGGACCGGGTCGCTTCGATATCAAGGTCCACTTTTATGGTATTCGCGTCCAGCCAGTCGTGGATACGGAAAAAGAAGCCATAGGACCGGCTTTCGATGGAGGCGTTAGCAAGGGTGCGGGGAATCCGCCAGCCGCTAAAGGGGATCATCTTCTGGAACCGGAGCTGTTCCTTGGTTTCCTTATCGTACAGCAAAACCTGGGCAATGCGGTAGAATTTGACACTGGCAAGGATCGCCTCAAGATAAAAACGATCGTCCTGTACGGCGAAGGTCTCCCATTCTTTGATCCGGCTGTCCCGGGCCCACCGGGGCAGGGGGCAGCGGTAGGGCCGCTGAATATCCAGCAGATCCACCTCGGTAAAGGCGCCGTCCCAGGTTCCCTGAATGGGTATGCCGTTTTCAATTGGAGCGCCCTGACGGGCGGCTATTTCCCTTGTATACATTGGTTTAAGTATAACCCAAAACAAGCGCCCTGCCCACCGGAAAACACCCATTCGGTCACGCTCGCTGCTTCGCAGCTCATTCAAGTGACCTCACGGTCGTTTCCCGGTGGGCAGGGCGCTTGTTTTGCCTTATCTATGGGGTGGGGCGGACTTTGGTTAACCTATTGGATAAAGCCGGCTTTCCAGTGCCAGACCGGCACGGAAAGATCCGAGGAGAAGGGGTTGGGGCGCTCAAAGTTTGGCAGCCAGTCGTTTCCGGTTACCAGTTCCTGGCAGAAACCGTCTTCGATGTCGAAATCTTCCAGCCAGGACAGAATTTGTTCGTACTCACCCTGATTTACATACCGTCCCGGGGTGTTTTTGCCGCCGACAGGGGTATATTGGGTCATCAGGGACAATAGGGCTTTTCCCCGGCAATGTTCCGCAAACCAGCGGATCAGCTCCCGGGTGGACTCAAGGTGGCCGGGGAGGACTAAATGACGGATAATCACGCCCGAAATCAGTGTTGTCTCCGCTTTATTATACCGCAGTTCCCGGGATTCCAGCATTTTGAGG
>BNVE01000242.1 GCA_025997875.1 Spirochaetia bacterium | reverse complement strand
ATAACCGGATTGACGGAGATAGGATTAATGTGTTTCATGCAATGCCGTTACGCCCTGCGTATGAGGCATTATTGACTAGGAGAAAACATGGCTGAAATGACCGAAGAAGAAGCAGACGCCCTTGATGGTATAAGCGGGATAATACAAAATAGGTGTAATATGACAAAGACCAACGTTCTCCGTTTACTCGACGCCGTCGGTATTGCCTATGAAGTAAAAGAATACCCCGTGGATGAATCGGACCTCTCCGGGGTCCATGCGGCGGAACTTTTGGGGATGCCCGCAGAGCGTATCTTCAAAACCCTGGTACTCCGGGGCGCTTCCGGCGCCTATGCGGTCTGCTGCATCCCCTGTGCGGAGGAACTGGACCTTAAAAAAACAGCCCGCGCTGCGGGCGAAAAAAGTATCGACCTCATCCCCGTCAAAGACCTCCAGCCCCTGACCGGTTATATCCGGGGAGGCTGTTCCCCCATGGGCATGAAGAAACAGTTCCCCACCTTTATCGACGAGACCGCAGAACTCTTTGAAACCATCGGCGTCAGCGCCGGGATGCGGGGCATGCAGCTTATCCTTGCCCCGGCGGAGCTTGTCAAATTCACCGGGGCGGTTTTGGCGGACCTGACCGTATAGCCCCTTGTTAGTTCCGCCAACAGGTGAGGATGAGGTAGAGACAAACTTCCCTCAAATGCATATACTTAACCCATACAGCCCTTTAACGGAGGAATCTATTATGAAGTCCATGGCGAAATTTTTAACTATTGCGGTTTTGTTGTCTTTGGCGGTTTTTCCGTTGTTTGCCGAACCGGTGGCGGATATGACCGGGAAGCGGCTGACATCCGGTGGGAATGTTGCCGGAAAAACCTATGAACTGGTGCTGCTCCATACCAACGATCACCACGGTTCCATCCTTCCCAATGGGGGGAAGGGGGGGCTTGCGGAAGTGGCGGCCTATGTCAAGGCGGTAAAGGCAACCAATGCACAGGTTCTGCTGGTGGACGCCGGGGATTTCAATACGGGCAGCGCCCTTTCCAACATGTTCGCCGCCGAGCCGGATATCCTGGGCTATAACATCATGGGCTACGATGCGGGAATCTTCGGCAACCATGAATTCGACGGCAATCAGGAAAAGCTGCTCAAGCAGATAGGGCTGGCCAAATTCCCCTTTGTTTCATCCAATATCAAAACCCCCGACGGAAAGTACCTGGGGGGCAACCAGTACCTGATCAAAAAATACGATGGCTTTACCGTGGGGATCTTCGGCATTACCACCCTGCGGACCAAGATCATTGCCAGCCCCGACAAGAGCCTGACCTTTATCGACGAAATTCAGGCTGCCCGGGAAGTGGTGAATATTCTGCGGAACCGGGAAAAGGTTGATATTGTGATCGGGGTTTCCCACATCGGGAATGTAAAGGAGGCGCCGGATCATGTCATATCCCCGGAACTGGCTGCGGCGGTTCCCGGCATCGACATCATCGTGGACGGCCATTCCCATACCTACATGGAAGCGCCCATTAAAGTGGGTTCCACCTGGATCGTTTCCGCCAATGAATGGGGAAAATATGTGGGCCACGGAAAACTTACCGTTCAGAACGGAAAGCTCCTGAACTTCGCCTGGACGCCCATCGCCATTGAACCGGATCAGGAAGTGGTCAAGATGCTGGCGCCTTACATCAAAAAGGCCAACGAAAGCCTTAAGGAAGTGGTGGGGGAGGCCGCCGAGGAATTTGTCTTTGGTAACCGGCTTACCCGCTACCAGGAGACCGCCATCGGCAATGGTATCTGTGATGCCAATGTATGGTACTTCAGAACCGTGTATAACCAGGACATCGACTTTGCCTTCCATAACGGCGGCAATATCCGTACCGGTATCCCCAAAGGTCCGGTAACCCAGGAGCAGATACTTACGGTGCTGCCCTTCGAGAACTACCTCTATATCGTATCCCTTAAGGGATCGGATATTCTGGAACTCTTCAAATTTATCGGTACCATCGCCCAGGGCGCCGGTGGTTTCCCCCAGTTCTCCGGCGAAGTGCGGTACACCATCGACAAGACCGAGGGGAATGGGGTGGTCAAGAACCTGACCATCGGCGGCGCGCCGGTAGACCCCAACAAGACCTACCGCTTCTGTACCAACGACTACCTCCTGGGAGGCGGCGACGGTTATGTGGCCCTGACCAAGTCGGAGAACCCCTTCAACACCTCGCTGCTTCTGTCCTATGTTGTGGTTGAAGCGATCAAGTCCTTGGATGGGCCGGTAAGCCCCGAAACGGACGGACGCTTGACGGTTATCGGGGGCGTAACGCCCTAGTACCCAGTCATGAAGTGAATTGTGGATAGAGGCGTTTGAGTTTTATCCGTGCGTCGGCAGCGGTAAACTGCCAATCAATTTTGCAAGCGTCTTTATTCCGCCGTAGATTCCACGCGTCCGTT
>BNVE01000241.1 GCA_025997875.1 Spirochaetia bacterium | reverse complement strand
AACGGACGCGTGGAATCTACGGCGGAATAAAGACGCTTGCAAAATTGATTGGCAGTTTACCGCTGCCGACGCACGGATAAAACTCAAACGCCTCTATCCACAATTCACTTCATGACTGGGTACTAGGTTATAGCTTCTGCCACGGAATACGGACTTTTAGGCGGCATCTTTGTCTTATTTGTAACACAATATAATAATTGCCATTCTTCTTTTTCCAGGAGTATTGAACAAGGCAGCTCAGGCGTGAGCCGCCCGGCGTAGGTCATGTTAAGAATCATTACCGCTATGACCGAATACATTAAGATAAGCGTTGTTGTCCGCTCAACGCTCCGCTCCTGTATCTTTTCAATGGCACACCCGCTTTTCAGCACGTAATGAAACTGTTCGATTTTCCACCGTTGCATATAATACCCGACTTTCTCATAGGCTTCTTCGGGAGTACTTACCGGTTCTGTTGTCACCAGAAACCACTCTATCGGCTTGTTTCCTTTAGGGGGATGTTCCTCTTTGACATAGATGATGTTCATATCAACCGTATCCGGTAATGATTTAACCGGATTCAGTATATGCGGCCTTTTTAGCGCAAATTGGGCCTATCGAAGCTGTAATACCGCATCCCGTTCCGGAATGCTGTTTCGGCTGTCTCTTGGAATAGTCACCCCAACCCGGCCCTGACACTTCTTCTGCGGACTTTTAGTCCGATGTATTTCATCCAGTATACGTTTGTTCTCCACCGTCATCCGGTTCTGAACAATCCGTATGAGTAATGGTTCATTCAAAGACGCTGCCTTGGCAAACAATTCGTACATGTCCCCTTCCCGGTCACAGACGGTAATCACCTTGATACCTTCGGGAATATCCGCCGTGCTCCGTTCAAGAGTTTCCAGCCACCTGAAACTTTCCTTTTCCTCTATGGGCCGTATTTTCTTACTGTCGTGGGTTGCCGAATCGTCCTTTGCTTCACTCCGGTTATAGCTTGATTGGTCCAATACCCCCAGAACCAATCCATCGGCGGTTAAGGCCAGACAGGTATGAACATTAACACCAAGCGTCTTGTCACTGATATATCCGATTCCTTCCGTTTTAAGGTGATTGTCGTAATTTACTTCGGTAGTATCCTGTACCGCCAGGATCGTCCCGCCGTATTCGGTCATGCGCCGTATTGTTGCCGTTCTATGTGCCTGGGCTATTTCATCCCGGTCAAATGCTTCATTCCCCAGCATCCGGTAAATGGCTTTGGCCTCCGCCCGGTCCTCGCTGCAATACCAGATTTATTTGTCCGGCTGTTTTATCAGGGTTTCCATGGTCCTGATGAACCGTTTTTCCAGCCGGATCGAATGGAAATCCAGTCCGGCAAATTCTTCACCCATGCTAAATTCCTGCCTGCTGCCATATCCCCTCCCAGAGCTTTGGCTTTTGTAAGAATTATAACATGGTTAACTAAAATTGTGGGTCAAGTTTAGAGCTCTGCTCCGGGGATTCTTTATTTCACGTCAGCCGTGGGGCAAAGTACGCGCAGCTTATTGGGGAACCCGAAAAGCTGGGTGGGCTTAGTACGACTATCTCCCCACGGTCTTTATACAGCCAATATGTGGCAGTATGGGAATAAGGGTCTCGGTTGGCGAAGGGATGAGGCGAAAAAGACGGGGGGCCGCCGGTTTTATGCCTCGGCTTTGGAATATTGCGAATAAATTTAGCATAACGGGGGTAATGGCTTACACTTACAATCTTCGGATCATGCTTCACTTGCCGACTCATGCGCCGCTTGCCCCGCAGAGGTGGGCGGTGGGTGTTAGCCGGGTATTGGACGGTAGGGGTGGTATGGGGGTTCAGGGGGAAGGCGGGGGCCACTTTAGACGATTGCTTAATTCCTGGAATGTTTTGAACCAGCTCTCCCTATGCCGAAAGTTGCCTTGTTGCGCCGCCTCGGATCGTGAATTTCCCCCAAAAAATCGGTCGTTTTGGTAATGTCGGCTTGCGTTACTTCTATTCCTTCTTCCCCTCCCAGAGAAGATATAGAAGTATACCGTTGTAACTTAATTATAGCTAAAAAGTTGTTCAAATTTTGAACAACTTTTTCTGGAAATACTTGACAAGCAGGCCGAATATCATCATCCTTACTTTTATGAATGGGACTGGCAGGGTATATCTACACGGGGCATCATATAACATGCTCATAAGCGGCAGTTTGTGTAACTGCTTATCGCCTGTTTACCCCCCCCCGCCCCCCCCCCCCCCCCCCCCCCCCCCACCCCCCCCCCCCCCCTCCCCCTCCTCCCCCGCCCCCCCCCCCCCCCCCCCCTCCCCCCCCCCCCCCCCCCCCGCCCCCCCCCCCGGGAAAACCCCCCCAAGCCCGTTCGTTCCCCCCGTCAAAAACGGGAAGAGCGCGGGTGGGGGAAGGAGGGTAAGATTAATTGTATGCTTAGGTGTGTGCGTCTTCATAATATAAAAA
>BNVE01000240.1 GCA_025997875.1 Spirochaetia bacterium | reverse complement strand
CAACTTTGACACCGATCAGACCAAGGTCAGACTCCGGGAAAACTCAAGCGGCAAGATTGACTTTAAGGAACTCAACATCATTCAGAATGTGGTGGAAAATCAGCCCCTGGCAAAAAAAATGCCCCCCGAGACGGGCGTCATGGGCCGGACAGTTACCGGCCAATCTCTTCCGGCGAAAACCGGCAAAGACATCACCATGCCCCTGGGGGAAAATGTCCGCCTGGGGGAGGACGGAGAAACCATTATGGCCGACATCAACGGCCAGGTGGTGGAGGTAGGGGGGAAGATCAACGTGGAGCCGGTTTATACCGTAAACGGGGACGTGAACCTTAAAACCGGGAATATCATCTTCCTGGGCACCGTTATCATTACCGGCAATGTGGAAGAAGGCTTTTCCGTCAAGGCCGCAGGCAATATCGAGGTGTATGGTTTGGTTGAAAAGGCGGAACTGGACGCCGAAGGGGACATTATCGTCCACCAGGGGATCGCCGGCAAGGCCAACGGCCTGGTCCGTGCGGGAAAGTCCATCTGGGCCCGGTTCATTGAAAATGCCGTAATCGAAGCGGGGAATATGGTGGTGGTTTCCGACGGCATCATCAATTCCCAGGTGGACGCCTCCAAGCGGATCATCTGCCAGGGCAAGCGGGCCCATATTGTGGGGGGCCGGCTGCGGGCCTCCGAGGAGATCAACGCCAAAATCCTGGGCAGCCCCACCGGCGGCACCGAAACCATCTGCGAAGTGGGCTTCGATCCGAAAAGCAAAGAGAAACTTGACCGGTTAAACGAAAAGAAAGACGCCATTCAGAAGGAACTTGAGGACATACACCTGGATTTGCAGACCCTTATCAACATAAAGAAGCAGCGGAAGTCCCTGCCGGAAGACAAGGAAGCCCACCTGCAGGAGCTGATGGAACGGCGGCAGATCCTTATGGGGGACTTTAAAAAGGCCGGCGAAACCATAGAGCAGGTGCAGGCGTTTCTTGACAGCCTTAAAGTACGGGGGCGGATTTCCGCTTCCTCCAAGGTGTACCCGGGGGTACGTATCCTTATCCGGGACGCCAGAGACGATGTGCGGAACGAGTACAAGGCGGTTACCTTTATTCTGGAGGACGGCCTTGTCCGGGTGACCAAGTACGAAGAAACCGGGGAAGATATAAAGCAGGGCAGCGATGGCCATACAGCCGATTGATCTACAGACCCTTTTTACCCAGATGGACAAGGTGGGCAAGGCCCAGTCCGCGCAAAAGGAAGGGCTTGCCATACAGCAGTCCATCCAGTCCCTGCAGATGCAGAAGCGTACCGATGAGCATATCCGGTCGGTTAACGAAGCCCAGGACACCGGGCAAGGCACGGAGCAGATAAATGACAGAAATGCCCATAAAAGACAGAATGAAGAAGGGGCCGCCTCCGATGAAGGGGAGGAAGAACCCGGCGCCGAAGCGGAAACCCCTGTTGCCGGCGGAAAAACCAGGGTCTTTCGGGACCCCGCCCTTGGCAAAAACGTTGATTTTAGCGGGTAGGGTCCCGTACGGGGGCGCACATTGACCCTTTCGATTATTTTTTCCGGCGCCAGCCTGATCCTCTGCGGTTTTTTCTTTATTTATTTTACCCTTTACATCAAACACCGCACCAAACGGGCCAATATCCTGGGGGATTACCAGGATGAGGTGAACAAACTCATCGCCGACATCGACTCCGCCACCGACCGGGACCTTACCCTGGTGGAGGCCCGCATCGCCGCCCTCAAGAAACTGCTGGAGGATGTGGACAAACGTATCGCCCTCTTAAACCGTGAACAGGACCGCAAACGGGGCGGCGAGGCCGTCTACACCAGGCTTGGCCGGCAGATGAAGGTCACCGTACAGGAACCTGCCCCGGTCTCCGCTCCGGAGCCCCCCGCAAGCCCGGTTCTTTCCGGGGAAAAGGCCCCCGCGGACAGGAAAGGAGCCGGTTCCCGGGGGGAAGCGCCCCCGGCTCCGGCGGCAAACCCGGCCCCGGCGGGGGATGCGGCCCCAGCCGCGCCAAAGGAGCTGTCCTTTGCCGAGCGGGTTACGGAGCTTTCCCGGGCGGGCTTTGCCCCGGGACTCATCGCCGCCCGGCTGGGGGTAAGCCTCTACGAGGTGGAACTGGCCATAGCCGTTTACCGGAAAAACACACCCCCAGGAATCCCAAATTAGGATTTTTTTACACGAAATATGACTTTTATGCAAAAAATCCTTGATAATAAATTATTAATGTGATAAAGTAAAAGTGTGTACTTAAAGGTCCCTGTCTTTATTCCTTTTAAATGCATAAAAAGGAGAAATTGTATGAAAAGACTACTTGACAAGAAACTGTGTTCTACAGCATCATTTACACTTCTCACCTCCAGTCCCCAACTCCCTTCTCCTATTCCCCCCCCTCCTCTAATCAATCCACCCCTTCCTGCCGCTTTCACCTCTCTCGCTCGTACCCGAACTGGGCTCCTGTATTGAGACACGCTACAGC
>BNVE01000239.1 GCA_025997875.1 Spirochaetia bacterium | reverse complement strand
TAGAATTAAGGGTATATCCATTCAAGGAGCAGCAAATGACCAGTTATAAAGAATTGGGCCTGGTGAATACCAAGGACCTGTTTAAGAAGGCGGTAAGCGGGGGATATGCCATTCCGGCGTACAATTTTAACAATATGGAACAGATGCAGGCCATTATCCAGGCCTGTGTGGAGACCAAGTCGCCGGTAATTCTCCAGGTTTCTTCGGGGGCCCGGAAATATGCCAACAAGAACCTGCTTAAGAATATGGCCCGGGGCGCGGTGGAATATGCCCATGAGCTGGGCTGCGACATTCCGATTGTGCTGCACCTGGACCACGGCGACAGTTTTGAGCTCTGCAAGGACTGTATCGAAAGCGGCTTTTCCAGCGTCATGATTGACGGTTCAAGCCTTCCCTACGACGAAAACGTCGCCCTTACCAAAAAGGTCTGCGAATTTGCCCATTCCCAGAAGGATTATGTCACCGTGGAAGGCGAACTCGGCGTCCTTGCCGGTGTGGAAGACGATGTGGCAGCCGAAGAATCCCACTATACCAGGCCGGAAGAAGTACAGGACTTTGTCAGCAAAACCAAGGTCGATTCCCTTGCCATTTCTATCGGCACCAGCCACGGGAGGCAGAAATTCAAGCCCGAACAGTGCACCCGCAATGCCGAAGGCATCCTTATTCCACCCCCCCTGGCCTTTGAAGTGCTGGAAGAAATCGAAAAGAAGCTCCCGGGCTTCCCGATTGTGCTCCACGGTTCTTCATCGGTGCCTCAGGAGTATGTCAAGGAGATCGAAAAATACGGCGGCAAGCTCTCCGATTCGGTGGGTATTCCGGAAGAACAGCTCCGCAGGGCCGCCAAAAGCGCGGTCTGCAAGATCAACATCGATTCCGACGGCCGTCTTGCCATGACGGCGGCTATCCGCAAGGTCTTTGTGGAAAAACCGGACGAGTTTGACCCCCGCAAGTACCTGGGCCCCGCCCGTGACGAGCTCAAGAAGCTCTACGCCCACAAGAACCAGGACGTGCTGGGCTCCGCGGGGCAGGCTTGACAAAAAAACCGTAGGTTTTTTTGTCTTGGAGTTTGCAGAGCAAACTCCAGCCATAGTTAACATAAAAAAGGGCCGCCGGGTAAAAGCTCTGGCGGCTTTTTTACAGGAATTTCAAAGCAAATTTTGTGTTTTTAATGTCTTTAGTGGTTAATTCCTATTGGCTCATCCCCACCACTCCCATGATGACGCCCCCCAGGGCAAAGCCGGCCGAGCTCTTCCTGGAGTCGTCCAACTCGCTCCTGAGCGTCCTGTTGAGCTCGCCGAGCCTCTCCGAGATCCCGATCAACCTTTCCAGCTCGTTCCCGGAGCTGCTCCCGTTCCCGTCCGCTTCGCCATCCAAAGAATAAATCGGCAAGGGCAAGACCCAGGACAAGACCGAGCACAAAAGGAATAAGCCCCTAAGCCGCGCCGGCGATATAGCCGGCAACGTTGTTTTTGACCCTGATACGTTCCACCGCACGGTTCCTCTTTACGGGTATAAACCGCAAAGTCGCAGAAGTCGAAAAAGTAAAAATCTATTACAAATCAGTATCTTTTCCTTCCCTTATTCGACTTCTTTGCGGTTTTTTCTCTTTCGTGTTCCTCTTTCCTACTTAACGAATTGCCGCACCTTTTCCGCGATGCCCCGGGGGCTCAGGCCGTATTTGGCGAGGAGTTCCGTGTAGGGGCCGGTTTCGGTAAAGGTGTCTTCGATGCCGATGGGCAGCCAGTCGAAACGGAGGCCCCCTTTGGCAAGCTGTTCCAGACAGGCGCTGCCGAAGCCCCCCACAATATTGTGTTCCTCCACGGTGACCAGCTTGCCGGTCTTCTGTACCGACGCCGCAAGCCCCTTCCCGGGGACGGGTTTTACGAAGGGCACGGAGAGCAGCTCCGCGTCGATCCCCTCTTTGGCAAGGATCTCCGCCGCTTCCAGGGACATGGCGGCGGTGATCCCGTTGGCGGCGATGGTTACCCGGCCGGCGGAGCCTGCCCCGGCGCCGCTTTTGAGCAGGATTGGTTCCCCGGAGGCAAAGTCCTTGGGTTCCGGCAGTTCGGGCATTTCATTCCGGTTAAGTCTGATGTAGACTGGGCCCTTTCGGGAGAGGGCGTATTCCAGGGCCAGGGCGGCCTGGCGGTTGTCGGCGGGGACAATCACTTCCAGATTCGGCATGGAGCGGAAAATGGCGATGTCCGTAATGGACTGATGGCTGGCCCCGTCAAAGGAATCGCTTAAGCCGCCATAGGCCCCGGCGATGACCACCGGCAGTTTGTTGTAGCACATGTCGTTGCGGATCTGATCCGCCCCCTTAAGGGCAAGGAAGATCGCAAAGGCGTTGATCACCGGGTGATACCCCGCGGCGGCCAGCCCGGCGGCGACCCCCGCCATGTTTCCCTCCGCAACCCCACAGTTAAAAAACCGTTTGGGAAAGGCGGCGGCAAAGTAGCTGGATTTGCTGCTGCTCGATACGTCCGCGTCCAGTACTACCAGTTTTTCG
>BNVE01000238.1 GCA_025997875.1 Spirochaetia bacterium | reverse complement strand
CCCAATAAGCCCGCCGTAAAGCGGCTTTTCAGGGGCGCTTTCATCAAACAGCTGCGAAGAATACTGAAATTCGAGCCACAGTAAAATTGTGGGCCTAATGTAGTTGACTTTTCCGACAGCCTCGTTACCATAAAGTACTATGATCTTGAAAGCCGGCTGAATACTCAACGCCAATTAATTAAAACATATCAGGCATATTTGGATAAGGCAAAAAATATTGAGGAAATTCTGTCTGTCGAAAAGCAAATCTCAAATATCCAGGGTGAAATAGACCGTACCGGCACACAACTTCGTACCTTAAGTAGTATTATTACTTTTGCGACAATAAATTTGAGTATTTCAGTTCCAACCCCCGATATTGTAATTACCGCTGATAATACTAAACCAACATTAGGCAAAAGGGCGTCTGACTTATTCCAAAACTTTGGTGAATATGTATCTGCAATTTCGATGGTACTGCTTGGTATAATTGTGTATGGCGTGCCAAGTCTATTACTATTAGTGTTACTTTATTGGATCTTTTTGGGGAAGATAGGGTTGTTAAAGAAAATATTGCGTCTTGTTACTGAAAAAAAACAAGGCAGGATATAGATGAAGAAAAGTAGGGTATTTTCAATCCTTTACAATTACAACAACGCCTAAGCCAAAATCCCCATTTTTTTTCATTTTTTTGTAAACCGAATTCATGACGTTGATTATTGCATCCTGAGCGCGTTTTATTGACCATGTTCCGCCAAAATGTACCTCTCCTGGATATTTGTTTTGCATATCAAAAGTTTCCCGAACAGCATCGGCCAACTTTGGTGGCAGATTATTCATGATCCGTTCCCGTGCATGGGCATCAGCGCCTTGTAATACTTTTACAACGGTCCCATCGTTAACTTTAATAAGAGCCTTGGCTAATACGGATTCATTAAAATCAAATATCTTTTCAAAGCGTACAAGGATCGGTTTTTCGATCTCGTATTCGACCATTTGTTCGATAAGCCGGGCATAATAAAAGCTGTCATCCTGAGTTTTCATGTTGTTTATATACTCACGGTAATTATACGCCTCTTCTTCGGAATCAAAAAGGGTAACCAGAATATTCTCCGGTTTATCCTCCTTGCCTGACAGCACAAACACGATTGATAATTTTTTTCTATCATAGTCTTTCCACAATAAATCGCCTTCCGCATCTTTTTCACGGTTGCCATATTCCGTAACCGTGGAGCCATAGTTGTATTCTTTTTCAGACAGCGCCTTTTCGGATAAATAGGCTTCTACAACCATTTGTTTTGCAAGAGCAACATCATCTTCATCCCGCAGACCGCCAAGTTCTATATCTTCTTTTAGCATAGCCCCGGCACGCCTTGACATGTTTCTGAAAATTTTATTCTTAATCTCCTCGCTTGATCCGCTTAACGCGGCAGCCAGAGCGAATGAATCGACATCCCGCATGATTCTTTGAATTGACCGGTCATCTATTTTTACCAGGTCTTCATAACTAAAGGGCTCTGTTTTTTCCAGGTGATATTCCTTATTCATGAGTATCCGCCTGGCAGAGAGCTTGTCGTTGTCTTTTAGCTCCAACTTGTTTATGAAGCGGCAAAAAAGCGCCGCCTCATCCAGGGTGTTGCAGAGATAGACCGAGGCATGGGTTACCTGCTCGCTGTTTTCCCGAGTAATTAAGACAATATGCTGCATGGTTGGCTCCTTTATCTATAACCATATTGGTCTGTCATTGGGTGATAGACCGGTGTAAATTCAGGCTGTTCCATCTTTCTTCCTTCTTTTAATCCCCACCGCAATGGCTATTGCCGCCGCAGTGGCGGCGATTCCACCCGCCACCTTCAGCCCCGTCTCAACCTGCCGGGACTTCAATTCCCCGGTCTTGCACCACCGGGCAAAATGTTCGCAGTTAAAGAAAATCAGATTGTATTCGCCCTTTTGCCTGCCGACAAGGGAACGCGCCCGGCGAACCGTCTCATCGGGCGGATAGGCCGGAACCGGTGACACGTCAATATACCCGGCATCGCCTTTCAGAAAAGCCTCCAGGCTGGTTTCCTGAATGATGGCATCCTCTGAGGAAAGTTCAAAGCCGCGCTTTGGCGAGAAGTGGATCACATGGTCTTTGTCAACGTAAATGCCGTAATGCCGGTAAAGCCCGCGATCCGCGTAGATAAAGTCACCCTGTTTGGGATAAAAGCTGTTGGTCATACTACCTTTTCCCCCTCTGCTGATATTAAGATACTTCCCTATTGTAGCCAAGGAGGTCTGTCACCGGATGACGGACCGGGAAAAATATGATAGTGCTCCCGCCTACAATATTTTTCTCTATTTTAATCTCCAAAAAAATTACTTTTTAGGGATAGTTCACCACTTTTTTTTAATTCACTAACTTGTGATATTATACCGAATTAATATGCCATTTCAACTTTAGGGCATCTCTAAAAACCAGGTTTTAGAGGCCATCCATTCCATACACGCTCACTTTTACTGTTCACCGGGTAAAATGATCAATAAACCATCTGAATAGGATAGTATTACCTACATCATTCGCCCGCC
>BNVE01000237.1 GCA_025997875.1 Spirochaetia bacterium | reverse complement strand
TTGGTAATGTTCCATTTAAAAAGGCCGGAGAAAAAATAATTGAAAAATATAATTCAACATTAAAACTAATAAGTATTAGTAATTCACAAGTAATAACGGTAAAAGGGGACGAAATAAAAATAGAAACAAAAGAAAAGAATAAAAAATCATAAAAGCAAAAAAACTGCACATAACATACGCTATACGCTGCGCCGCAGTAGCGGCTTGGCCTCCATAAAACCCCAGTCGGGCTTCGCCCTTTGTGGGGTTTTATTCCGGCACATTTTTGCGGTTGCTGGAAACCTACGGTTTCCTTTATCGCAACCGCAAAAACGTCGTATAGCTTTCACGTTAGGCGAAATAATTTTTGACGTTTTTTGAAGAATAATTAATTTTTTGTATTGTAACAAATATGAATATATGTTATAAATTAACTATGGCGTGTATATTTTGTGGTTATGAAGACATTGAAAATAAAGATGAAACTGAAACAATAATCACAACCTGTAAATGTTGTAATAGCCAAATATATAAAAATAAGAATACAGAAAAAATATACATTAACAAATTACCTAAAGGCTTAAAACATAGATGGTTATATTTAATATTTGGTCCTGTATATATTGTATATGCATTAATATTAATAATTATAAATAAAAAACTAAATATCGAAGAAAATTTATTCCACATATTACTTACAGGTGGTATAATATTCTTAGCAATCATGATAATTTATGATAATATATTGGATATTTATTTTTTTATTACTAGAAAATATTTAATACGAGGTTTGATAGAAGTAATTACAAATAAAACAAAGGTTTTTACAATTAAATTGGTAATAATAACAAAAGTCGTTATAATAATTGGTGCTTTCGTTACCATTATAGCAATAATATAATATAAACAAAAATTACTTCGCCTAACATACAGTTTACGCATCGCCCCTTCGGGGCTCGGCCTACAAAAAAACGCAGTCGGCCTTTGGCCTTTGTGCGTAAACTTTTCACGTTATGCGAAATCCCAGTCCAAATTTTTTGTTAAATATTGACAAAATAATAAAAATGGACTAAAATATAAAAAGGTGGTAAAATTATGAGTATAGATATTTGTTATGATTTTAGAAGGGATTTAATGAACAGAAAATTTGACGTAGATGAATTTGATGCAGACCGTGATAGCTATACATTAAGAAATTACCATCAAATATTATGGAATAAAAAATTACCAAATGGAGAAGACTCTTCATTTAGTGAAAAATTAATCGGCACATACAGAAAATTAAGATTTTATGATATTAATGTTTCAAGCGATACAATGATAAATTGTTATACAAGAAAGGGCTGGCGTCAAATGAAAAATATTATTAATAATATTCCTAATAATGAAATAGAAACATTTTATAAAAGTCTTTTTTCAATAGGTAATTATATAATTTTTCCTAGTGACAAAATTGATGATAATAACACTATAAATCAAGAAAGAGGATGGTGTAGTTATATAAAGGATAGATTTGATATTACATTGGAATGTATTAGGTTGTATTATAATGGAGAAAACAGTCCATTATTTAATGTAATTAATAGATATAATAATTATTTTAAATTATTTAATAATTTCAATGGTTATTGTGATTTTTTCTTTCTGCAAGATTTAACAAAAAATGGTTATTCGGAAATAAACTTTTTTCTTCCCTTTGATAATTTCTTAGGTGATTCGTGTCCTTCGTCTGTTGATGAATATTATATATATAAAAATAATTCTACGAATTTTATTGATAAAAGAAACAAAAGAATAGTGGAATATATTAATAAAAGTAGTTAGTGTTAGTGGACTGGGACTTCGCATAACATACGCTATACGCTGCGCCGCAGTAGCGGCTTGGCCTACGAAAAAACGCAGTCGGCCTTTGGCCTTTAGGACATTTGCTTATTGTAAGAAAATGCATCTATACTTAAAGTATCCAATTTTTAAGCCTTCCTGTCAAGTGCGCTATATTCCAATATCTCTATAAAACAAAGCCTTATCCTCAATTTTAACCTTTCTTATCTACCAAGGGTATTTAATTAATCTGGTATAATCCACTATAATCTCTTGTATGGAAATTATCATCAATAAGCAGTTCAAAAACCTCTTCCGTCCCCTAACAGATGAAGAATATCAACAACTGGAAGCAAACATCTTAAAGGAAGGTATCAGGGACCCGCTGGTCTTATGGGGTGATGTCCTTATTGACGGCCATAACCGATACAACATAGCCAAAAAACATAAATTGAAGTTCAAGACCGTTAAGATAGAGTTTAAGGACAAGACCGAAGCCGAAATCTGGATGCGGAGCAACCAGAAGGGGAAGCGGAACCTCACCAAGTTGGAGCAACTATACAACATCGGTAAGCTCTATGAATTGACTAAAAAGAAGCACGGCGGAACCGGCGCAAACCAATACACGAAGCAGACTCAACAAAATATAATGTCCGCTAATACCTCGACCCTTTTAGCAGAGCAATATTCTATCAGCGAAAGAACCGTCCAGCGGGCGGCCGATTTTGTTAAGGAAGTGGATACCATAGGTGAAATCAACCCGGACATAAAGGACAGACTTTTATCAGGAGCCATACGAGCAACCCAAAAGGACATCAAAAT
>BNVE01000236.1 GCA_025997875.1 Spirochaetia bacterium | reverse complement strand
GGGGCCGGTTGTTGCAGATGATGATTGCGGTGATGTTTACCAGGGTGGCCACCGCCACGGTGTTTTTGTGGGCCTGGATGGTGATCAGGGCGCCGCCGTCCTTGGCGTTGGCCATTACGTCCGAGAGCAGGTCCGAAGTGTAGGCCCCCTCAAGATCGGTATCGTCAAATTCGGCCTGGACAATTTCGGCCCCCAAGCTGGCGGCGGCTTCCCGGATGGTCATGTTTCTTCCTTTATGGTGGGGGAGTTGAGGAACACCACCGAACGGACCGTGGTGCCGGTCCCCACTGCGGAATTGATGGTAAATTCATCCGAAACCCGTTTGGTATTGGCCAGGCCCATCCCCGCGCCAAAGCCCAGGGAACGGATCCATTCGTTGGCGGTGGACCAGCCTTCCTGCAGGGCCTGGTTTACATCGGCGATGCCGGGCCCGGTGTCGGCGGCTATAATGGTCACCTTGTCGGGCTGGATGGAACACCGGATGGTCCCCCCTTCGGAATGGACCACCTGGTTGATTTCCAGCTCGTAACTGGCAATGGCCACCCGGCGGATAATCTTGGGATCGATGTTGCGCTGCTTAAGGGCCTTTTTTATTTCCGTAGAGGCCCGCCCGGCCACCTCAAAATCGTAGCGCACGGTGGTAAATTCCATCTCCGAATACGCCGAAGGCCCCCGCGCTTCACTTTGATGTATCTTTTCCAAACGCAGAACCTCCCGGTTCATCTCCACCAGCAAGGTGCCAATCACATCCTTGGAGGTGATGATCCCCACCAATTCTTTCTTTTTATTTACCACCGGAAAACGGCCGTACCGGTACTTGTTGAGGTATGAAATGGCAAAGGACAGGGGCATATCATCTTCCAGAACGATGACATTCCTGGTCATCCGCTCCTCCGCGGGGCTTTCGATAAAGCCCTTGTCCAGGGCGATAACGATGTCATCCATGGAAACGATCCCCGCCAGAGTCTGATCATCCTCCACTATGGGCACCCCGGTGATGTAATTTTCCCGCATAAGGGCCTGGAGTCGCCGCATGGAATCGTTTTTTTTCGCGGTTATCACCGCCCGGGACATCACGTCCTTGATCTTAAGCTGATAGATAAGCTCCAGCACCGCCGAAGGTGAATCGACGGTACTGATGGGAATATCTTCCTTTATCGGGGCGGGACCAGGGGCTGCGGATTCTTCGGGAGAGATCTGATCGCTCATAGATCCTTCCCCAAAATGTACTTTTCGATCACCTCGGCAACCCCATCATCATCGTTGGATTTTTCGGTTACCAAAGAAGCAATGTCCTTGATCCGCTCGTCCCCGTTTACCATGGCAACCCCCATTCCGGCCCAGCGGATCATCACCTCATCGTTCATGGAATCCCCAATGGCCAGCACCGATTCCCGCTTGATCCCCAGGAGCTCCGCCACCTTCGCCAGGGCCGTACCCTTGTCGGTTTCGGCGGGCAATATCTCCAGGAAATAGGGTTTGCTGGTAAAAAGGGTAATATCATTCCCCAAATAAGTCCTGATTAAGCTTTCCAGGGGGGCAAGCAGCATGGGATCCCCGGGGATCAGCAGCTTGGAGCAGCCTTCGGCCACCATGGCCCGGAAATTTTCCACCACCACCTGCCGCAGGCCGGTCAATTTCTGGTCATATTCGGCAAATTCATTGGAACGGGACACGTACATGATATCATCTTCGTAGATCTGAACGGCAAAGCCCTCGGCATAGGCCAGATCATAGGCGGTAAGGGCCGCATCAATATCCAGCAGGCTTTCAAAAACCAGTTTCCCCGTATGGCTTTCCTGGATCATGGTGCCGTTATTGCAGACCAGATAACCGGGCCGCTTATGCATCCCCAAAAGCCGGGCAAACTGTTCCATGGCCGCCGGGATTCTGCCCGAGGCCAGCACCACCACCACCCCCTGAGCTTCCGCCCGCTTAATGACATTCCGGGTACGGTACGAGATGGACAGGTCCGACCGGAGCAGGGTATCATCCAAATCCAGGGCAAGCATACGTACCTTCGGTCCGCTTTCCGGTGAGAAGGATCTAGTGGGCGCTATTGCGCCAAGGGTCATGCGTATAGGTTCCACGATAGGTATAGAATAACCCTATAATCCCCACAATTCAATAGTAATTTTCAAACAGATTATGTATAATAGGCATCATGGGTAAAGTTTACGTTTTTGTGAACCAAAAGGGGGGGGTTGGCAAAACCACCTCTGCGGTAAACATCGGCGCCTATCTTGCGGGGGAGGGAAAATCGGTACTCCTGGTAGATTTTGATTCCCAGGCCAACCTTTCCAGCGGCGTCGGCGCCAAGCCCCCCAAGCCCGGGGTGTATGAACTCATCTCCGGGACGGTTCCCATAGACCAGTGTATCCGCCAAACCGCTGTCCCCAAGATGCAGGTTATCCCCGCCAGTATCGACCTTTCCGGGGCGGCGGTGGAGCTTATTGAGCAGGAAGAGCGGGACTTTTTCCTGAAAAAAGCCCTGGCGCCGGTCCGCAGCCGTTACGATTATATCCTGATTGACTGCCCTCCATGGCAAAATATTCGCACTGCATGGGGATGAGCACCGCATCGGCGGCGGCCATGCCGTTCAGGGTAAGCACCCCCAGGCTGGGAGGGCAGTCAATCAGGATATAATCGTAACGGCTGC
>BNVE01000235.1 GCA_025997875.1 Spirochaetia bacterium | reverse complement strand
TCCGTACTGGTCTTACATATTGTTAAGGCTCAGCCTTGCCTCTTTATGGGCCGGATCGATCCGTATTGCACGCCGCCATTCGGCCCGGGCCTCGGGGATTTTATCCCGGGCGGCATATAATTTACCCGTTCAGGGCTTAAACTAAGGTTCCTTATCGCCTTTATTGCGGCGCTGGTCCTTGCAGGCTGCTTCAGCTCTGTCTTTGAGCCCGCCTATACCTTGGGTATCAAGGGTAAAAACACCACCGGTGACCCCGGCGCCGGGGCAATCCTCGGGGCGCCTTCACCGGAACCTCCCGTGACACCCCCCGGACAATTCCAGCCTCCCGCCCCAATAATGAACCTGTTGGCAGACCCCGGCTTCAAGTCGGTTGACCTCACCTGGACGGAACCGGGGGACAGCGGGTTTGCCGGAGTGGAAATCACCTGGACGCCGGCGGACGGAACACCGGTGGGGCTCGTGCCCAAGGGCACGGAACAACTAACCATAAGCCACTTAACCAACGGCACGCCCTACACCTTTACCGTAAAGGCGGTGGATACCACCGGTAACACCAGCGCCGGGACTTCCGAAACGGCAACCCCGATAGTAATCCAGGACCTCACCATAAAGTTCGGCAAACGCGCATCGGCAAGCGTAGCGCTTACCCAAGCCATGGTAAGTGAAACCTTTACCGATCTGCACAATCTGATTTCCAACCCGCAGCCGGGCGAGGACTTTACCTATACAGTCGAGCTTGGCGACTATATTGACCTGGTTTCATTGACCATTGCAGGGTCCCCTACGATATATGATGTCCCTATTAATATAAATCCGCGGCCGTACGATCCGGGCCGCCTCCTGCGCCTTATGGTGGTGGGCATCAATTCATTTCAGCGCGATGGCGCGGCTGCCAATAACCCGCTCGCCCCCGACCATGTGGTGTTCCAGTTCGATAATGTTCCGGTTAAGCATATAATGAAACCTGGTCCTACCAACGTAGGCGGCTATCCGGCAAGCGAGATGAGGACTTATATTAATGGCCCCTTCCTGACGGGCCTGAAAACCGCTACGGGTCTTGACGATACGATGCTCTGGGCTCCCAAGCGCATGATGTCTCTGGGAGGTAATCCTGAAATCGGGATAGGCTCGGTTGAGGATATGCTTTGGCTCCCCACCGATTTTGAGATGACAGGGGATCACACCGATTGGATGTATTACGGTGGTGTTGCGTCGCTGCATCCATATACGTCGGAGAATGAAGTCAATGCGGGTCAGGCGCGGCTGGAATACTATCCAGTAGGATGGAATTCGCCACTCTACTACAGACGCGTAGTTTACGGAGCTGATATGATACTTGGGGGATACTTTTTAGCTTCACCCCAGGTAGGTGACGCCCGTTGTTACATTGCTCTCGGCGGCGGCGGCGGGGATTCGAGTTACAGCTATTACTCGAGTTATACGGTAGGCGTCGTCCCCGCTTTCTGTGTCAGATAGCGCGTAAGCGGTATTTGATACGGACAATCTGAAACTCCGCTGCACACCAGGCGACTGCCTGGTGTGCAGTTCTTGTGGGGCGCTTCCATAGGAGCCAATTTATCGAAGGGTTTTCGACCGGAACCCGTGAAACTGAAGGAAACCCAAAACCGGGGTAATAGAGTTGTTTAGAAACTTCAGTTTCTGAACAAGTCCAATGTATTTTACTGTGCAGTCTAATTGACTTTATCCACAAATTTATATATAACTAATAAGATTTATGTTAAAAGCAAGGCCCCGGTCTGATTACAAGACACATCTCAGAAGGAATAACATTATCCGGTGGGCGGCGTTTGGGGTGATTGCGGTTATGCTGGTGACGGTTCTTGTGCCGGCTGTTGCGGGGTGGGGGAAACAGCCCGGAAACGAACGGCAGAGCCTGCTCCGGCTTTGGGATGAAGGGGACTACGAAAAGGTCTTTACTGTCAGCAAGGCCGGCCTTGAAGCCAAACCACTGGACTACTTTTTATTGACCATCCACGGTTATTCCGCCTTTCATCTGGGCATTGCCCAGATCAATAACTTTGACAAGCTTACCTACATTGACCAATGTATCTGGTCCTTACGGAAGGCCCTGCTGGCAAAAAACAACGGTAATAACGGACAGGTCTATTATTTCCTGGGCAAAGCGTATTATCATAAAGGGGATGGTTTTGCGGACCTTGCGGTAAAATATCTGGAAGAGGCCAGGGCAGCTTCCTATGTTGCCCGGGACATAAGCGAGTATCTGGGTTTGGTCTATGCCGCTGTCCATGATTACCGGAACAGTGTTGCGGCCTTTACCCTGGCTTTGGACCCGGCCGGCGATGGAGACGAAGCTTCGGACAGATTGCTTTTGGCAATTGCCCATTCCTACCTTTCCCTTGAGGAACAGGATATGGCAAAGGCCTATTTGCTGCGGTGCATTGAAACATCCCGGGATTCCCGGGCCATTGTTGCCGCCCGGTTGCTGCTGGGGGGCGTTCTGGCCGCCGGGGGAAACAGTGAAGAAGCGGAAGCCCAGTATATGATCGTCCTGAAGGAAACCGGTGAAAATGCCGAAGCCCGTTATCAATTGGGTAAATTATATGCCGCCCGGGATAAAATCCCCGAGGCCCGGGCCGAATGGCGGCGTGCAATACGGATCGATCCGGCCCATAAAGAGGCAAGGCTGAGCCTTAACAATATGTAAGACCAGTACGGA
>BNVE01000234.1 GCA_025997875.1 Spirochaetia bacterium | reverse complement strand
CTAACCTTAACCGTACGGGCAGTATAGTCAACCGCGTCAGGAGTGGGAGTACCAAAGCTGACGGAGTACTTTTGCTTACTGACCGAAGGATAAGCGTTGGCCGCATTAGCTACTGAAATGAGGGGGTGGTAATAATCGTCATAGAACTCTTCGCCGGGGATCTTGTTGCCGTCCCCGTCCACCTTATTACCGTTGTTATAGGTCAGCTTGTCGGCTAGTGCCCGAATCTGGATATTCCCGGAAATAGTGGTGGGAAGGAACAGCTTGACATAGGCATCATTGCCGTTCCGGGTAACGGATTCTACCGTTATCGCGGCCTCACCGGCCACACTGGCCGCGCTCGTACCGGCGGTAGTAAAGCTGATGAACTGAAAGCCTTCCTTCACGCCCGCCTCGAAATCGGCGCCGGTCTTGCGGAGCAGGTCGAGGTAATAACCACTGGCGGGCGTATTCAAGGTAATTATTACGGTCTTGTTGGCTCCGGTAGAATCCCCGGCAGCGGTGTCTAAAGCCGTCGGCGTATCAATGGTGAATAAGTCGGCCCAAGTCACACTGCCGGTGCCATACACCGCGCTCTTGGAATCGTTAAAATTCCCCAGGTCCGGGGCGGTAACTTCCAGCGCCGGGGTGCAGCTGAGGACCGCAAAAGCGGCGGCAGCGGCAAGGATCAATAAAAACTTGTTTTTCATCTATCATACACTCCTTATTTCTTGAGGCTCAGCAAAAGCTGAACCGAGCCGAGATTTACAGTGGCGCCAGTTTGAAACGATGTATCCAGGGCAAAAGTCTCGGTAAAGTTGATTGTCAGGCCCGCCCCGAAGGTGGGGGTAAAGGCGTCCCAGGCATAGACCTTGGTCACTTGGTCATTCACAGTGGAATCAACGTTGACAGTTTTGTTGTTTGTAGTGACATTACCATTCTCATCGGTTGTGTAGGTGGTTTGTACATAATACCCATTGGGGGTCTGGCGTGCCTCGGTGGACCGGTAGCCGAAGGTACCGCTTACACCGGCGTTCAGGGCCAGCTTTCCGGGGATAACCTGATAGCTGGTTCCCACGTCGATTTTGGGGCTTATGCGGAACTGGGAAGTAACTGTTTCCTGCTGGTTTTGCCTGGTGACCTGTGTTTGATGGGTCGAAGTTCCGCTTGTGTACTTCGTGTCGGTCTTTGCGGTAGTTTCGGAATAGGAAGACTCAGTTCTGGAACCAAAGTGGACGGGAACCTGGGCCTTAAAGCCGAACTTGACCCGGTCGCCGAAGTTGTCCGAATAGGAAATGCCGGGGGTAATTACATTGTACACCGCGGACTTTTCAACGACGCGGATCTTTGCCGTATCAGTTACCACTGTGCTGATGGGGCTTACAGTAACAACATGGGTGGACTCATTACCACTGATGGTGTCGGAGGCGGTATAATTCACCGTACCTTTGACCGTACCGCTTGAGCCGTAGGCATCGTAATCGTTGCTGTAGACATCAAAGAAGATGTTGTAGGCGATACCCGGCGTCCAGGTTCCCCCGTTCTTCCCTTGCAGGGCGATATCGGCGCCCACCGTAATTGAGGGCCGGACAAAATTGTTCGCGTATCCGGATTTCTTGGAGGTGACGGCTCCGTTGCCGTAAACGCTGGTACCGTCCTTGACCACCGTTTCCCGCGCATCCTGGACAATGGCAATCGCAACTTCAGCCTTGGGCTTTAGGGTAAACTTGCCCAGCGCAAAGGCTGCGCCCCAGCCCACATTGGGCTGCAGGTTCCCGTGGAGGTCGGAGAAGGATTCAAGCGCATTGGCATAGGCCACCGTGCCGCTCCCCGGGGTCGTCATTGTCTGGTTTTGGTTGGCGCCGTAGATGTTGGTATAATCCGGCTGGGAATAGAGAAATTCCCGAAAGCCCACCTTAACCGCCATATTGCCAAAGCCGATAAGAGCCTGGAGCTGGTTGTCGGTTACAATGCCGTCAGCGTTATCCTGACCGGTACTCTTCGTGGTCGACTGCAATTCACCAAAAGCGTCATAGACGGGGTTGATGAGATCGTTCAGATTGATATTAATACCATTACCGATAATACTAGTACTACCGGGACCAGACCAGCTAAGCCCCGAGACTGCCTGAGTCCTGGCCACATTGCCCTTATACCATGCGCCCAGGTAGATGGAGCCCAGCTTGCGGGCATAGCCCACGGACGCGAGGCTTTCATAACCCGCATAGCCGAACCAGTTGTCAAATTTGACACCGGTATGTCCGGTGTAATCCAGGAAATTGTCCACATCGGTACCAATTCGATCCGCCGTGGCGGTCTTGGTAGTCGACTTCGGCGCCCCTATGGACGGCGGCGCCTGGATATCCTGGGCGGCGAGCGGCAATGCTGCAAGGGCGATCAGCCCCAGAATCATTGCGATCCTTTTATTAATCATAAAATCACTCCTATTTCTTGACTTTTCCGGGGAAATCCACGGGGCGGGCCGGTTCAACGAACAGGCATACCCTTTCCGCGGGTTAAAGCCTGTTTGCTATGCCAATAATGCCAGGGGTGGGCCTTCCCGGAAACGGCATGCCTGCCGCTCCTCCTGCCCATCTTCCTCCGGGGTTTGCGCATCGCCCTGCACGGCGGCTTCCCTTTCGGCGGTATCGTCCCTGGCATATAGCTTCTTTTCGACCACCTCTGCTTTGGTAATAACTTCTGAGTATACCGCAGGTATTACTCCGGCCCGTAAACATTCCTTGA
>BNVE01000233.1 GCA_025997875.1 Spirochaetia bacterium | reverse complement strand
CCATCAACAACGAGAGCCGGAAGAACCCCCGGCTTCAGCGGCAGTTTATGCCCGAGCGGTACTGGAAATACCTGCCGGAACTTGCAGCCGGGGAGCTTCGGCTTAGGGCCCCGGAGGCGGATTCTTCCCGTTCTTTGTAACCGGGGGATGTTTTTGCGGCTTTTATAGAGTAAAAGTGTAGGCCGCTACGGCGGCCCGCCCGCTTGCTAAGCTTGGCTGCCTGCTTTACAATTAATTGGAGGAGTTATATGAGGCGCTTCCTGTCATGGGGGCTTTTTCTTTTTCTGTCCGCGTCATACTGCTCCTTAACCCTGGGGGCCGCCCCTGCTGATCCCGGGGAAGTCCTTACCCTCACCCTGGATGAAGCGGTTAAGCGGGCTCTGGACAACAGTATAAGTTTACAGAAGAACCTTATCGATCTTTCAACCAGGGAATATTCTGCGCAGCGCCTCTGGTCGGAAATTTTTCCCACTATTAACGCTAGCGGGGGACTGAATTACGGGACCAACCTTTTTACCGGGGACGGCTTCAAGGCGGATGACAGGAATCTGAGCTACAGCGTGTCGGCGGGCCTTGAACTTTCCCTGAACGCCGGGCTTCCGGCGGTGATGAAAAACATCCGTCTTGCCTGGCAGGCCCAGCTCTTAAAGTATGAGGACGCCCAAAAGCAGCTTGAGATTTCGGTGGCCAAGAGTTTCTACGGCCTTATTGCGGACATGGAAGACCTTTCGCTTCTTGAGGAGATGCTTAAGCTGGCGGAACAGCAGCTTGAACGGAACCGCCTTGCCTTTGGTAATGGTCTTATTGCGGAACGGGTCTATCTGCAAAGCCAGCTTGGGGTTGAGACCGCCAAGTACAACCTGAGTACCGCCCGGGCCAATTATGCCAACCGGATGGGGGTATTCCTCACTTCCCTGGGGTTTGGGCAGGATGGGTCTGCGGATGCCAATGGGGGTGTTAAACTGGAAGGGCATCTTACCGTTACCCGCATTGAGGAAGACCCGGATGCCCTGATTAGGGAATACCTCCCCAAGCGGCCGGATATTATTGAACAGCGGCAAACCATCGAAAGGCTTGAAAATACTAAAAAGCAGACCGTCCTCTCATCCCGGGCGCCTTCGGTGGGCCTTGGCGCTACCTGGAGCCTTGGGCCGCCGTCTGCGGGTCGTGTAAAGGACGATCCTGTCGATACTATCCGGGGCAGTGTGACCGTGAGAATCCCCATCGATCCCTGGATTCCCGGAACCGCCAAGTCCCAGTCGATCCGTACGGCGGGGACAGAGGTCGATAAGGCCCGGCTGGATCTGAAAGACCGGGAGGATGCGGCGGCCTCCCAGATCCGTTCCCTGACCGCGACTCTGCGGAATTCCTGGGACAGTCTTGAAATTGCCCGCCTACGGGTTAAAATTGCCGAACGGACCTATGAACTTACCGAACAGGGTTTCCGGAGCGGGACCGTGGAGTCCCTGACCCTGGAGGAAGCCCGCAACGATCTTGAAAGCGCCCGGTACCAGCTGCTGCGGGGGGAACTGGCCTACCAGACCACAGCGCTGGATCTGGCCGCCGCCCTGAATGTGGACTGGAAAACCTTTACGAGGAGTGACAGGTGAGCAATACAAAATCATCCCGGGTAGTAACCGTGGTAATTGTTATCCTGATTGTGATATTCGCCCTTCTTATCGGCCGGACCCTTTTGGTCCGGTACCTGCCCGCCCCGGCGAAGGGGCAGCAGGCGGGAGCCCCGCCGGCCCAGGGCGCATCCCAGGGCAGCGGCGGACAGCAGGCAGGCGGACAGGCCCGGCCCGCAGAGGGCGGCTCCGGTGGGCAGCAAGCCGGCGGACAGGCGGCGGGCGGACAGAATCGGCCCGCACAGGGCGGACAAACAGGAGCCGGCGGCCAGACGGGCGTTGCCGGAGGCCAGCCGGGGGCGGGGGCCCGGAACGCCACGGCTATCCGGGCGACAACGGTTGAGCTGGGGACCATCGAAAACAGTGTGATGATCAACGGGGATGTGCTGGCCCGCAGCCAGGTGTCTATCTACCCCACGGTGGCGGGGAAGCTGGCGGAGGCCCGGTTCCAGGTGGGGGATGCGGTACGGGTGGGACAAACCGTGGCAATGGTGGACCCCTCCAAGCCCGGGGAAGTGTATTCCCACAGCCCGGTCATCAGTACCATCAGCGGCACCATTTTGTCGGCCCCCCTGCATCCGGGGGATACCCTTAGCGCCCAAACGGCGGTCTATGTGGTGGGGGACCTTTCTTCCCTCATAATAGAAACCTTTGTGCCTGAGCGGTTTGCCGCTGCGGCCAGGCGGGGCCTGGGAGCCCTGGTGTCCCTGGAAAGCCTGCCCGGGGAAACCTTTGCGGCCGTGGTGGACGAGGTCAGCCCCGTGCTGGACCCCGCAAGCCGCACCCTGCGGATCAGGCTGCGTTTTGAGGGGCAAATGGACCCCCGGATCAAGGCGGGGATGTTCGCCACCGTGAGCCTGGTGACCAATACCCGGAGCAATGTGCCGTTGATACCCCGGGCGGCGGTGATCAACACCTACGGCTCCTGGATTGTCTTTACGGTGAACGACCGCAGCCTTGCGGAACGGAAGGTCATCACCCTGGGTATTGAGAACGAAAATTTTATTGAGGTGTTAAGCGGCCTGGAAGTGGGTGAAAAGGTGGTTTCCGCGGGGCAGAATTTCCTTACCGATGGGGATCCTGTCCGTATTGTTGATTA
>BNVE01000232.1 GCA_025997875.1 Spirochaetia bacterium | reverse complement strand
ACGTATAGAAGAAGTTTCAGGGGAATTTCTCCCCGGCGTTTATGCGCTGCATCTGCCGGGCCATACCGCCGTCCTCCACGGGGTGGCCTTTGTCTCCGAGGGAAAAAAAATCCTCCTTGCCGCCGATGCGGTGATGACCCGCGGGCACTTTAAGGACCGGGTTACGGAATTTTCCCCCAGCGATGATCTGCGGAAGACCGCGGCGGAAACCATCGACAATATCAGGGAGAGTTTTGACATTATTGTCCCGGGACACGATAACCCCATTATGATCTGAATTTTCTCATTGACAAAGCTCCCCAATGGAATGATAGTTTACTTAGGAGTCTTACTAGTGCAGTTGCAGCGTCCGATTATCATCCAGGAACAGGGGCTCAAAATGAACCCCCAGCTCATTCAGTCTATCAGGCTGATGGAGCTGCCCATTATGGAGCTGCGGGAAAAAATAGAAGAAGAAATTGAACAGAATCCCGCCTTGGAACTGGTGGAGGACCCTTCCACGGTTTCCCTGGACGAATCGGTTGTCCCCAGGAAGGAAGAAGACGACTACTTTGAAACTACCTCCGATTCGGGCTTTGTGCGCAAGGGCGGTGAGGAAGCGGCGGACGAGCGGCGGCGCTTTATCGAGGGGGCCCTTGCCCGGCCCGAAACCCTTCAGGAACATTTGCTCTGGCAGCTTCAGCTTGAACCCATTGACGAAGAACTCCGCCTGGTCTGCGAAACCCTGATCCGGAACCTCAACGCCGACGGCTTCCACAAGGAGCCGGTGGAACTCCTCTTTAAGGAAGCCCCTGCCCGGCTTACGGAGGCAATAAACCTGGTCCGAACCCTGGAACCCCAGGGCGCCTGTACGGCGGACTACCAGGAATCCCTGCGGGTACAGATAGGGCTTATGCCGGACCCTCCCGCGGGCATCGAAGAAATTCTCGATTACCTGGAACCCCTTGAGCGGGGAAAGTTTGCGGAGACGGCGAAAAAACTCAACCGCACCGAGGAGGATGTCCGCCTTTTTTTTGAACGGATCAAGGAGCTCTCCCCCTTCCCCGGCAGGCAGTTTTCCTCCGACGACACCCGGTATGTGATCCCCGATGTACAGGTGATCCGCAAGGAAGGGGAATTCGTCATCGTTCTTAATGATGAGGAAATTCCGGTTCTTGGGATCAATCCTTTTTTCAGGAAGCTTGCATCGCCCCATTCCGGCGCAGCCAATGATCCCCCCAACTCCGCGGCCCTGCAGGCCGGAGAAAAACCTGCCCGGGATTTCGTCAGGGAAAAGATACGGGATGCCCGCTGGTTTATCCAGTCGGTGAACCACCGGAACCACACCCTGCTGCGGGTATCCCGGGCGGTAGTGGAATTTCAGCGTTCCTTTTTTGCCAACGGTCCCAAGTACTTGGCCCCCCTTACCCTGCACGACATTGCCCGGGAACTGGAGGTCCACGAAACCACGGTTTCCCGCACCGCCAATGGCAAGTACATACAGACCGAATGGGGCATCTTTGAAATCCGCCATTTCTTTACCAATTCCATCAGCGGCGCCGGTTCCGGGGGGTCCAAATATTCCAAGGAAGGGGTAAAGGAAATTATCCGGGAGATCATTTCCGGGGAAGATCAGAATCTTTCGGATCAGAAGATCGTAGAACTTCTGGCAAAACAGGGCATTCCCCTTGCCCGCCGTACTGTGGCAAAATACCGGGGCGAGCTTGATTTAGGTTCTTCGTATGCCCGTTAAGGCATATTTTATTTTATCAATTGCAGGAGGCCATTATGAATATTGATATCAAGGCAGTTCATTTTACCATGAGGGATGATGCGAAGGAGTATCTGGATCGCAAAATCGCCCGTATTCACAATGCGGAGAACATGATCATCGATCTCCTCATTACCATTACCAAGGACAAGGATTTTACCGCAGAAGCCACGGTGAATTTCCGCTGGGGTGTTTCGATACACGTCAAGGAAAATGAATTTGAATTGAACCCCGCTATCGATAAACTGATGGACCGGCTGGAAGCAAAGATAAGCAAGGAGAAAGAAAAGGTTAAAGAAAAGAGGTAAACCGTGTTTTTGGCGCCCGAGACAACATCATAAACTTAGCAACATAAAGATGAAGAAATTGAACCGCCAAGTCGAAGAAGGAAGGAGAAAAGAGGGTGTTTTTCCTTAAAAACTTCTTCGACTTCTTCGACTTGGCGGTTAAAAATTCTTGAGTTTATGATGTAGTCCCATGCGGGTAAGCACGCCGGGTTTGCCGGGCTTAGGCATGACGGTATGCTCGGTAAAAAACGTATCCAGTGCTTCCGCTTCTTCTTCGGTCATGGTTTTATTTTAGTACGAAATATAAAACTGGTACACACGACAAACGCGTGAAAACTTCAGAACCCGATCAATTATTTACCCCCGGTTTCCGTACCCTTTGTTTTAGCGGACAATTTTGCTTCAATCTGTTCTGCCTTGTATCCTTGTTTCAAAAGCTCCAAAACCTCATGAAGAGTTTTTTCCCGGCCCTCTTCCCGGCCCTTTACTCGACCCTTTTCCCATCCCTCTTCCCGGCCTTCTTCCCTCTGGACCTCGCCCCATTCCTCGGTGCTCCATTCGGTTAATAACATGTTAATTACCTCCGCGGCATGTGATTCTAAAAATTTACGCAGTATGTTGTGTTCTATACAATCGTTGATTGCTTCCCTAAAGGCGTGTTTGCTGTCGGAAATGGTTTTTGTGTATTCCCGGACTTTATCAACAAAAACGCTGTACCCGTTGAGTTCTTCGCTCTTTTTCAGTATCCCCTCGTTATGGCCGGTGTTGATATTGTACACCTTCA
>BNVE01000231.1 GCA_025997875.1 Spirochaetia bacterium | reverse complement strand
TTTTTTAAAACGGAAGGAGGGAAAGGAGGAAATGGGCGGGTAAGTGAGTTCGCACCAGGGGCTCTCCGATCTCCCGGGACCCCCCCCTCCCGCACCCAATGATTTATAAGCCCCCCCCCAAACGCGGGAATTTCCCCCACATCCATAACCGGGCTACACTTTTCAAATTCGCGTATCCCCCTTCCCCCCCGGGGTACCCCCCCCCCCCCCCGCCAGATACCGCAATTCAAATACCGAACCTCAAATTTGTAAATCGCCCAAAGGGGTGATTTTGAGGGGAAATTTCAAGAAAATTTTCATTTTTTTCACAAAAACAAAAAGGCCGCCCCGGGGAAACCCCAAAGCAGCCTTTGATCCAAAGCCCATTAGCAAATGAATGTAATACCGTTACGGTATAAAATCCCCTAAGCTCCCTTTCTTGCCGCCCTTTGTTTCTTCCCCGCCGTTGCCTTTTTCTTTTTCGCGGCAGGCTTCACCAGTTTAAGCGCAGGTTTACTCTTCTTGGGCGCCGCCGCCTTTACCGTCTCGGCCATTTTCAGATTCGGTTTTTGGGTAATGGTTTTCTGTACCGCAAGTACTTCGGTAAACCGCTTGGTGTCAAAATGAGTGTAATGGTCCGTCTGTTCCCGGCTCTCATGCCCGGTAATCTCCCGGATCTTCGCATCCGGTACATTCGCCATCCGCAATGAGGTGTTCAGGTAATGCCGCCACCCATGCACCGATAAAGCCCGCTTAAGCCGGGCGTCATGGTCTATCCCAATCCTGCCCAGGGCCTTATAAAGCTCCCGGTATATCGAACTTCGGGAAATAGGAGTTTTCCCCCCATCAGTGGAGAACAGAAACCCCTCCCCATTTTCTGCTTTCAGTACGTCCAATTCGTCCCGCAGTTCCTTGATAATGGGAATGTCCCGGTTCTTCCCGGTCTTGGTATCGGTATAGCCATACTTCGTATGCCACTGCCCGCAAATAGAAATATAGTCCCTGAATACGAATTCCCCCCGCATACCCACCAGCTCACCAATCCGCATACCCGTAAAGGCCGCCAGTTTATTAACCACATAGATTTGATAAGTGTCCCACATGGTATTCCACCTGGGCGGGAACAATGCCTGTACTTCCGCAGGAGAAAGAATTTGTATCTCTTTCGAGTCATTCGGCAGCTTCTCAATATCCTTCAAAGGGTTTTCTTTTATGATCTTCCGCCGCACCGCTTCACCCATCATAACCCGCAGGGTCATCATCAGGTTATTGATGTAGGTGTTTTTATATCCCCGTTCAGCGTATTCAAGAAGCCATGTCATAACAGTCCCGCTGTCAATCTCATTCAGTTTCGTATCTCCAAAGTAGGGGATAAGGTGTGTATCAAGATTACTCCGGTGTACATCAAGGGACGATTCCTTGAGCGGCTCCTTCATCATTTGTTTCAGTTTGATATATTCGCACCGGCCCTCGATAAAGAATCCATCTGCAAACATCGTCATAGTCGGACACACCTCCTGCGGCAACAGTTCCCCCCGCTGTAACAACTCCATACACCAGTTCCTTGCCATCGTCCGTGTTCGCTGCCCCGTGGAATGACCGTTAATCCGTTTACCGTCAGCATCATAACACTGGTAATAATACACCGTCCCCGTCTTTAATTTCCGTGGATAAACCGTAAACCTGTCCTTCACCCTCATAAAAAACCCCGCTCTTGAGCATTTTCAGGATTCTGCTGTCACAACAGCTACACGCCCAAAAACACCCCAAATTCGGCACACCGAATCAGCAACGCTAATTCTTTATAAGACAATGAAATACACAGCTTTTGCTTTTTGTAAATCGCCCAAACGGGTGATTTTAATAGGAAACCTACGGTTTCCTTTATCGCAACCGCAAAAACGTCGTATAGCTTTCACGTTATGTGCCATGCCAAGTCAAATTATTGTAAAAAAAAACTGGATAAACTATTGACAAAAAGAGCATATGCTTGTAAAATATAACTAATATTTTGGAGGAATAAATGGATTTTAAAGCAGGAACTCATGTTTTATTTATTACTGACTTATCTGACGAAATTATATACGAAGGTTGGTTATTACAGCCAATGTTTTTCCAAGACCCTGGTCAATTCTGGAGTGTAACAACAGATATTCATGTGAAAGAACGTATTTTAAATAATACTGAAGAGCCAATTGACGAAAGAGTATTCACTGAAATTGGTACTATACAGACGGTACGTACTAAATTCATGTTTGAACATTCTGAAAAAAATAGGAAGAAATGGGGAAAATTCATCAATTATTTAAAAACCGATTTTATCAATAAGAATTTGAATTATCGGAATGAGGTATTATTGTACATTGGTGGTAAAAATTCAAAAAAGCGAATATTTTTTAAAGCCTTGTTAAAATTTGTATCTAAACCAGTTAATTTTCTTCTTAATGTGGTTTTTCTTGGTTTATTACAATTTGTTTTTGGTGGTTTTATTGATTATTTTAAAAACGAATATCAAATATGGAAATTATATGGAAAGAAAAAAAAGCTAGAAAAATTTTCCTATTTAAAAGAATATATACAACATCTGGCTAATGTAGAACCAGGTGATGATGAATTAGAAAAAATTGAAAATGAATTAAAAGAATTAAAGGATAAACGTTTTGAAATTTATGGTGTGATTATCGCTATTTTAATATCGGTAGCGAGTTTAATTGTTTCAATAATAAAAGAATAAAAACATTGTGGGGGACTTGGCACGGCACATAACGAGGCTGTAGGAAAACTATCTATCGGACCATAAGTTTTCCCCCATCTCAAGAAAACAGTCTATTTTTGTTTGTTTTGGCTATGAACCCCCTGCTTTTTGGGGGTAAATCCGGGAATAGT
>BNVE01000230.1 GCA_025997875.1 Spirochaetia bacterium | reverse complement strand
TATCATCAATTAAAATTCTTGCTAAATAATACATTTTTTTATCGAATTTTTTCATTTTCCCTCCCGGTCCTATTGATACACAAGGTATAGCGTGATAGGATCGGAATGTCCCATAATAAACGCTATATATACGGCGCTATATACCGATATAAAATAAAGAGGCGGCCCCAGATTGCGATGTCCCCATTGCGGTAATTTTGACGATAAGGTGATTGAATCACGGACATTGGCAGATGGGGAGGCAATACGGCGCAGGCGGGAATGCAACGGCTGCGGATACCGCTTCACCAGTTACGAGCGGATCGAAGACACGCAGTTCATGGTGGTTAAAAAGGACAATCGCCGGGAGCCCTTTGACCGGGAAAAGATCGAGCGGGGGGTTCAGCGGGCCCTGGAGAAGCGGCCCGTGTCCCAGATGAACATCGAAAGCCTTATCAACGGGATTGAGGACGCCGCCGCCATTCTGGGCAAGGGCAACCACGAGATCGACGCCGCCGCCATCGGGGACCTGGTACTGGAAAAGCTTGCCGCATTGGACAAGGTGGCCTATATCCGTTTTGCCTCGGTGTACCGGCATTTTGAAAATTTGGATGAATTTGTGAACGAGATACAAAAAATGGGGGGGAAACCCTCCCGCAAAGGGAAAAAATCGTGATCAGAATAATACTACCCTTGAGGATATTGAAAAAGATTTGACTGCGGCGAGGGAGACCCTTTCATCCGTGAAAGGGGCGCTTGCGGAGGTGTACAGCCGTACCATTGGCTATTGCCATCCAGTACGAAACTGAAAGTGGGAGGAAATATGGGGAGTGGCGGCTCTATGATGCTGCTCCCCATATTCTGCTTACAGGAGCCATGGGAGGAAGAGATGCATAAATTATTCTGGAGAATATTTATTTTTCTTGCCTATTATTAACAATTAATATATAAAAATGACTTGCCATTAACTATGTTCAATATATTACGGAAAACATTATTGTACATAAATAAATAAAAGTCATTTGAGGTGCAAATTTTGTGTATTTACTTATTATGTATTTAATTTTTTGCTTGTGAACCAGTCTTTGCTATTATAAAAAAGAAAAGTATATATAGATAAACCAAGAAAGATTAAGTTAAGTGCCCAAATAGATATATTAAATAAATTTAGATTTGGAAATTTTGGATAATCTACCAAGGCTATTGGTATAGATAGGCTTAAAAGTAGTGTAAAAATAGCTGGACTTCCTATCTTAAATATTTTTTCAAATAATTTCAATTTGTCCTCATGCTTTGCAAATTTTTTCAATATTACATCATGATTTGAAATATCATCATTAGGTAACTTCTTTACAAAAATTTCAAATTTTTTTATTGTATCCGGTTCATTAACACCTAATGTCGATAATATATTTTCTTGAATATCAAATGTAATATCCAAATCTGAAAAAACCTTTTGCATGCTTTTAATTCTTTTATCGCGCCACCAATGCGACGGACCGCCATCATCATCTTTATATTTGCTCTGTAATTCTTCAACTCCATAAAGTCTATCTGGAACATCAGACAATTTTATAAACATTAACTGACAAATTGGTATATATGGAAAAATTTTAATTGTTGTTTTACTATGATTTACAAGTTGTATTGGCATATGACCGCGCCAGCCAGGATTTATAAAATCTGAACCTATTTGTACAGCGAGGCCAAATCTTGACATACTACTTTTACCCTCAAGTTTTCCAGCACAATCATGTGGAATCGAGAACTTTTCATACGTTCTGCCTAATAAAAATTTTCCGGGTTTTATATCAATACATTCATTATCCTTTAAGTTTATTGATCGCCAATAATTTCTTGAATCTAATTCAAGTAATCTTGATTTACGAAGATCAATAGATTTTATATTTGATCGAGGCTCCCAAAATATTGAATCCAGATTTAAATCAACTGAGCAAGGTTGAATTTGTGTACTTATATCAAATGGCCTGCTGCACTCAAAATTAATTGCATCAAGCCTTGATATAATTTCTCTATCAATAAGATACATTATCTATCAAGCCATGCCCTAATATCTTTTAGTGCAAAAGAACGATCTGCATTTTTTTCGATGTCAAAAGCATCTAATAACCAACCATTCTCTGGATGCCTTTCGGTAGAACCAAACCAAATTTTCTGAGGAATAATTTCTCTGATGTTTGTTTCACCTCTATAATTTGTGTAACAGATCTTAATTTTTTGTTCAGTTTCCATATTCAACCCCTTTATTATAAATAATTTTATAAAGGAATTCCCTTTTTGTCAATATTTTTTTAAGAATTTTACTGACCCTACGGGGACTGCAAACCGGAAATGGACCGGGTAAACCGCATCTTCATTGAGCTCATGCTGGAAGGCGACGCCGACGGCCGGGGTTTCCAGTACCCCATCCCCACCTACAACATTACTGCGGATTTCGACTGGGACAGCGATAACGCGAAGCTCCTCTTTGAAATGACCGCCCGCTACGGTACCCCCTACTTCCAAAATTTTGTCAACTCCGATTTGAACCCCGAAGATGTGCGGTCCATGTGCTGCCGTCTCCAACTGGACAAGCGGGAACTCCGCAAGCGGAGCGGCGGTCTTTTCGGTTCCGACGAGCTTACCGGTTCCGTGGGGGTGGTGACCATCAACCTGCCCCGGATCGGCTACCTTGCAAAGGATGAAGCTGATTTTTATCGCCGTCTGGAAAAGCTCATGGTTCTGGCAAAGGACAGCCTTTTACTAAACTTTTCATAAATAATACCTCATATATATTGCAAAGAAGGTTTACGAAAGAAAGCTGAAATAATAGATGGACGATGCATTAATGCATATAATGCTTCCTTAACCACTTTAAAAAACTGATC
>BNVE01000229.1 GCA_025997875.1 Spirochaetia bacterium | reverse complement strand
TTCGTTCTTTAAGAATTGCTCAACCGCTTCTGTATTTTGCTGATATGCTACATGCTTTGGACGTTGCGCTGATAATCCCAGTACCTTGAGCGTTCGCCATACCGATACCCCTGACATACTGACATTATTGGCTAAAATATAGAGAAATAAACTTGACAAAAAAGGAAAATAGTTATAAAATATTTGTGATAATTGTTCATGGGGTCGTAATTCCTTATGGGATAAAGAATTACGAAAGACTCTTTTACAAGAATTTAGAGGTTTTTTCGTGATTTTTCCTTAAAAATGCCTCTAAATCGCTTGAAACGAGTGTTTTATGCAAGTATACCCGTGAACGGTTACTATTGGTGTTTATGGATATCATATAGGAAGTGCACACTGCTGAACTCCAGTCACTGCTCATTATCTCCTATGCCGTCTTCTGCTTTAAAAAAATACCCGTGAACGGTTACTATTGGTGTTTATGGATATCCAAAGGATTTTTAACTATGAGATGTCTAATGAGATATTCTTAGAAATGCGCTAGGATTATCCTTGTGCCATTATCGGACATATTGAATATTTGGAGAGGTTTTCTATGGATGTTTTCCTTGAGTGTCTAAAAGAATATTGTTTAAATGGAACAAGTGATAGAGATAATGATAAAACAATCTTTAATTTATGGTTTAGATGTTATGGGGAAGCATATACATTCGTATACAAACAAAATCTTCATGTAACAAATATACAGCATGTAGAATTATTAATGCTATTAAAAAAGTTTTGTAATAGTGTAAACAACGATGCCTTATCTTTCATTTCATCAAGGGATTTTCTTAATAGAATAGAGAAAATACTGTTTAATTTTGTCGAAAAGGATGAAATTGACCAAGCTCGTAAAGATAGATTATTATCCCCAGTTTTAGAAAATAAGCTTTTGCATATTAGCACATTATATAATGACTTATTCGAACATTTAATTGTTGTTGATCCGTATTATTGTACAAGTGCAGTATTTTTGCCTCATAATCTTACTATTGACATAGAAAAAATTTGTTATTTTTCTGGATACATACATTCTTGTGGCGAAAATATATATACTAGAAATATGTTAAAAGCGTCAAAAGAACAATTCTGTAACAATTTGGAGCGATTTAAAGAAGATATTGAAAAAGAAGAAAAATATGAAAACATGAGACTGATGCTTTATACACATGAAGATTTCACACCTTATGATCGTTCTATTGGTGATCCTGATGACTTTCTAAAGAATGGTCTTGATAATATCAAGTTTTATATGGAAAAGTATTATATGCAAAAAGAACCCCTTTGGGATGTATTTGAATTTATAAAAAATGATAGTAACCTTGGTACATTCTATAATGTTATGCCATCCGGCGATTATCGTAGAACTGAAGAATATTTTACAGAGACAAGTGTCTGGTTAATTATTGATTATTCTGTTGGGGATTCATTACAATTCCCTGGTGACGATAAATATTATATATGTTATCATCAATCACACAAAAATGAGAATCCTTTTCATCTATTTGATGAGAATAAACCCGGATGGATAGATCATGTCACAATCCCACATACTCTCTCTGGAGCCATGCTAAATATTGCAATTTTATTATGTGGAAATAAAAGGCCATTGACAGCTATTGATCCATTTGTAGGTACTGGAACAACCTATCTGGAGGCTTTAAGGCATAATGATTTAGATTTTTCTGGAAGCGATATTAGTGGTCTTAGTAGGATAGCTACTAAAGATAATTTAAGATTTTTTTGTATTATGCAGTATGATTTAAAAAAATTGATATTGTTTTTAGTTCAAATATTAGAGAAAAAAGATAAAAATATTTTCATTCCTGATTCTGTACATATTGAATATGTACAGAACGATGTTTTGGATACTATTATAATTGCTTTAGATAATAATTTACAAATAATGTATGATTTTGTCTCTGACAAAGACTTTAATGATATAAAAGAACAAGATTTTATATCATGGACGAAAATGTATGCAGATAATATATTAAAAGAATCCCATCAAGAAAAAATAACAATTAAACGAGATAAACTATTATTTGCTACACGTATTTTAATATATACGATGATTAAAGCGCATAAACGAAATGCTTATGCAATATTAAGGGCTAGAAAAGAATGGAAAGAGGCTTTTTATTATGAATTAAAGGAGCTGTATTCCAGAACCATTGCATTCAAAAAACAATATTATAGAATGAACAGCAATGGCCGTCATTTGAATAGCAATGATGCTTTGATTATTTACAGTGCACCGTTTTCAAAAGCAGTTTCTTTGAATCCTTTATATGTATTCAAAAAATCCATGAAGTTGTCTGAAGACACTATTGAACCAGAATGTGATATATCTGATAGACTTAATGAGCTAATTTCTGAAGGCAAAAAATTCGATATTATTTTAACTGATCCACCATATGGTTTTAATACAGATGAAGATAAAATGAAATTTTCGCAATTATATTTAGAAATATTACCTAAGCTCGTTGAAATACTTTCCAATAATGGAATTATAATGTTATGTCTTCCAGCTCATTCGCATTCAGGAAAAGGAGTCGATTATTTTGTACAAAAAGAAATAATATCACTGCAACTGAATATAGCTGCAATCGCCAACAATAAGGTATTACACGAAAACATTGAGATTAACAAGGCAAACCATAAAGTATATACGACTTCTCTTTATTGGGATTCCGAAAAAGCATTAAAAAGAGATATTGTATGTTTTCAATTTTCAGGAAAATAAGTTAAAAACAAAATACAACTGCACATAACGAGGCTGTAGGAAAACTATCTATCGGACCATAAGTTTTCCCCCATCTCAAGAAAACAGACTATTTTTGCTTGTTTTGGCTATGAACCCCCTGCTTTTTGGGGGTAAATCCGGAAATAGTTTC
>BNVE01000228.1 GCA_025997875.1 Spirochaetia bacterium | reverse complement strand
TGGGGCCCAATGCGGCGAGCTCCCGGGCGGCGGCCTCCATGTCTTCCGCCTTTTCCACCCCATGGCCGAGGAGCGCCGAAGCTTCAGGCAGGTTGGGGGTGAGCACCGTTGCCAGGGGGAGCAGGATGGTCCTCAGGGCCTCCACCGCTTCAGTTTGCAGCAGGTGATCCCCGCTTTTGGAAACCATCACCGGGTCCACCACAATCTTCTGTATCCCGTGGCGTTTAAGCCCCCCGGCGACTGCGGCGATCAGTTCCGCGGAATGGAGCATGCCTATCTTTACCGCATCGGCGCCGATGTCATCCATCACCGCGTCGATCTGGGCGCTTACAAATGCTGCGCTTACGGGGAATATTCCGGTCACCGCGCAGGTATTCTGTGCGGTAAGGGCGGTGATCACCGACATGCCGTAACAGCCCAGGGCGGAAAAGGTTTTAAGGTCCGCCTGTATCCCTGCGCCGCCGCCGGAATCGGAGCCGGCGATGGTCAGGACCCGGTAATAGTGTTTCACCCTTATTCCCCTGTACGCAGCAATTCTGCGATATCCGCTTCTTTAAGCCTGTAGAGGGCGTCAAGAAAATCCGCCTGGAAACTCCCCGGCCCTTTGGCGGTCCGGGCGGCGATTTCCCCGGCTATGCCCATCACCGCCATGGCGTGGGCAGCGGCGGCATGGTAATCGCCGTTTACCGCCGCAAAGGCCCCGGTAAGGGCGGTGGCGGTGCAGCCCAGACCGGTCACCTTTGGCATCAGCGCATGACCGTTGCGGATAATGATCCGTTCCTTGCCCTTGACAATATAGTCTGTTTCCCCGCTCAGGGATACTACGGTGTTATACAAAGCGCTCAGTGTTTCTGCGGCGCTGAGGGCGGAGGCGGAAGACTGGGTGCTGTCCACACCTTTGGTACTTCCCGCAGCGGCGCCGTCCTTACCCGCAGCGCTCACCAGGGCGCTGATCTCCGACGCGTTGCCCCGGATAATTCCCGGTGACGCTGCGGCAAAAAGTTCCGTCACCGTTTGGGTTCGGTAGGGGGTAGCCCCGGCGCCCACGGGATCGAAAACCAGGGGGATACCCCGGCTTGCGGCCTTCGCCATGGCCTTCTTCATGGCCCGTACCCAGAGGGGGCTCAGGGTACCGATGTTGATCACCAAAGCGCCGGCGATACCCGCCATATCCTCTACCTCTTCCTCCGCATGGGCCATCACCGGGGAAGCCCCGATAGCCAACAGAGCGTTGGCGGTATTGTTCATCACCACAAAATTAGTGATATTGTGCACCAGGGGCGATTGCTCCCGAATTTTTACCACATCCTTCCAAACCGATTGTGCGCTAATCATCTGTACCTCCAAAAACAAAAAAACCGCCCGGCAAGGGTGGTTTACGCATAGGCACAACTCCCTCCGCCGGCATTATCCGGATCAGGTTCAACGGTCATTTCCACAGCCCTGCAGGGCAAGGAAATATCTCAGCCTGGTTTGTCCAAGCTCCCGTAACAACTATACCCTAAGCGCCCATATTTTGTCCAGCGGCAAAGGCCCGTTTCAGGTGTTTTTCCCAGTTTTCCCCGCGGGCGGGCAATTCCCGGCTGGTGTTATCCAGGATGATCATCTCCTTTTGTTTTACCCGGTCAAAGAGCCGGTCCCGAAGCATCACCTTTTGCATGGCATCCAGCAGCCCCGTTTCATGAAAGTACTCCAGGGTGTTCCCGGCAATGCACAGCATCAAGCCCTTCTCAAGCTGCTTCATGGTACGGTTAGCGCCGTAAGCGAAGCCGTAGGTCCATACCCGGTCAAACCAGCCCACCAGCTTCGCCGGCGCTTCACTCCAAAACACCGGATAGATAAACACAATGGCGTCACTGGCGTTGATCTTTTCCTGCTCCGCAAGCACATCATCAGGGACGGGCGCGTCAAGCCGGTAATAAGCTTCCCGTTGATATTCGGCCCCGCTCATATCGGTTTTGAAATTCATCCTGTACAAATCGGAAAGGATATACCGATGTCCCGCGCTTTCAAGGCCCGCGATAAAACGGTCCCGCACATGACGGGTAAAGGAATCTTCCGAGGGATGGGCATAGACGATAAAAACTTGCATGATCTTTGGAACAGGCTATCATGATTACAAGGTGAGGAATAGTCCACCGCAAAGTCGAAAAAGTCGAAAAAGAAGAGGAAAACATAGTTAAAATCCTTAAAAAATTCTTCGACTTATAGGCTTCGCGGTAAAAATCCTTTGATTTGTCTGATTTATTTGTGCGATTCGTGGTTATTTTTCTTATTTGTAGGTAAAAGTAAAATTCCTGTAAGGGTATAACCAAAAGCGGAATGGTGAAAAAAACACCCCCCGGAAACCAGGGGGTGTTTGCCGGAACCCCCGAACAGGGGAAGTACCCGGCTAAAGCTGTGGGAACAGCTTAGCGAGTTGCGTAATCAGTCCAGGCGATAGCAGATAGATTATCGTACCGATCTTTGGCTATAATGCCAATGCGATAACTGGAACCAGCATTTAGGTTCATAGCATTAGCGGCAGTACTAGCGTAAGTAGGTATGATAATATTCCATGAATCCGGATCTGTGTTATTTACAGTGGAACCACCGCTCACATACAGAAACTCATTAGTAGATTGTCCCCCTACGTTGATAACGACCGTTTTATTATTCTGCTGGGCAACAATAATGTATTGTTGTGCATACTCAACCCCTTTCCAGGAAACAAGTACCCCAACACCGTTGGTAGGACCGGCTGTCAATCCAGCACCCACCGCCGTTTGACCAGTGGGGGCGGGCCCTGCACCAACTCTATAGTCACCCACAGTACCGTTCACTTCCTGGGTGCCGTTCTGGCAGCCAGCCAAGCCGAATACCAGCGCCAATGCCAGCATTCCCATAAAAATCACTTTGTAGTTCTTCATTAAAGAACCTCCCTAAAAAATAT
>BNVE01000227.1 GCA_025997875.1 Spirochaetia bacterium | reverse complement strand
CAGTTATTGTGCAGTTATTATTCTCGACCAGGGGAAAAGCCATGCGATTCGTCATTTTTAACCGCGTCCTTATATCATATTTCTTTATGGTATAAGGAATTACCTATTGAGCCGCACGGGATTCGAACACGTGACCCACGCCTTAAAAGGGCGTTGCTCTACCTACTGAGCTAGCGGCCCGGGTTTTGTTAATCTACCGGTTTTACGGGCTAAAGTCAAGGGCTCGAATTTTCAAGCTGATTTTCAAGCCCGCCGCAGCCCCCTTATCCCACAATTTCCGCTGTTGCGTCAAAATGGCCTGTTTCCATCAAAACGGCCCCCGAAGGGTCCGCCGGGCCCTTGATTCGGCAGTGTATGGGGGCGCCCGGCGGAGGGGCTTTCCCGGGGGAGCCAACAATCAGCAGTTTGAGGTAATTTTCCGAGGTTGCCTGAACAAGGGGGGCGTTTTTTTCATTCCCCCCCTCTGCAATGGCCTCCACCTCTTTGCCAATCCAGCGGCCGATGTATTCCTGCCGGCCCTGTTTGGCCAGATTCAGCAGGGCTGTCACCCGGCGGGCGGCCTCCCGCTCGCTCACCGGGTTTTTGAAGGACCAGGCCGCCGTGCCGGGGCGCCGGGAATAGGGGAAGGCGTGTATCCAGGCAAAGCCGATCCGCCGGCAGAGTTCATAGGTTTTTTCAAATTCGGCCGTCGTCTCCCCGGGAAAGCCCGTGATAATGTCGCAGGCCAGAAAGGGGTCAGCCTTGACGCCCCGGAGAAGCGCCGCCCCCTGTTCTACCTCATCGGGGCTGTATGAACGGCCCATCCGCTCCAAAATAAAGGGACTCCCCGATTGGACCGAAAGGTGAAAATGGGGCCGTATCCGCCTATGGGCCAGGGCCTGAACCAGAGTCCCCGTAAGCCCCTCAGGTTCAAGGGAAGAAAGCCGGATGCGAATTTCCCCGCTGCCGGAAAGAAGGTATTCCAGCAGCCCCCCCAGGTCCCGGCCATCATGAAGGGAAGCTTCTCTTTTTTGGCCCGGCTGGGCATCCCTATCCCGGTACTGGGTGATATTCACCCCGGTAAGCACCGCTTCGCCATAGCCCTTTTCTTCCAGCCCCTTAAGGCCGGCCAGGACCTTTTCCGCCGAAAGGCTTAGGCTGGGCCCCCGGGCCAGGGTCACCCGGCAATAGGTGCAGCGCTTGTCGCAGCCATCCTGTATTTTAAGGAAACCCCGGGAATGGGAGGAAAAATCCCCGGGAATAAAACGAAAGGCCCCTTCTGCCGCAGACCCATCCCCGGCGGCTTCGACGGTTTCGGCAGCCGGCTTGCCGGCAATGTCCCGTGCCCCGGCGACAGGGGCGTCCCAGGTCCCGGCGGCGTCCCGGGAACGGACCCAGGCTGCAATCAGGGAAGAAAGGGAAGCGGCGCCCGGAACAGAACCGGCGCCGGATTCTGCCAGAAAACGGGGCAGGTCAAGGAGGGCGCTTTTAACGTCCCCAGGAACCACAAAGAGCCGGCGCGGCGCAAGGGGTATGAATTGCGAGGAGGATGGATTGCGTTTGCCTGGGCCGCCTCCATCCGGGCAGTTGCAGGAAACCGGGTCCAGCTCTTCGATGGCGGCTTTTTCCAGCTGGGCATAGCAGCCGGTCACGATAAGGCAGGCTTCGGGATTCTCGCGGAGGCTTTTGCGGATCATCCGGCGGGCCTTCTGCTCCGCCATAGAGGTGACCGTGCAGGTATTGATCAGCAAAAGACAGGCTGAACCTGCCCGGCAAGCCCCGGTTACACCGGAAGCCTGTCCGCCGGTTCCCCAGGGGAGAAGATCGAAACCTTCCCGGCGGAAGGCGTCCGCCAAAGCTTCGCTTTCAAGCTGGTTCAGCTTACAGCCCAGGGTATGAATAGAAGCGGACAGCATGGTTTCTAACGGACAGGTATGGCTGCCAGGGCCTGGCGGGTTCGTTCCAGGCCCCGGCGGGCATCGGAATACTGGGCGTTCAGGGAAAGCGCCCGTTCATATGCGCGAATCGCTTCCTGCAGTTCCCCTACATTTCTCCCGTCCACGTTTTCCCGGGCATAGGCCAGCCGGGTCCACCAGACCGCGTTCTCCGGCGCCCAGTGTACCGCCGTGGAAAGGGCTATATCCGCATGGCGGAAGCGGCCCAGGCGGATGTAAATTTCCCCCAAAAGGTAGTACACCATATCGATCCGCTGGCCCTCGGGGGCCAGGTTGATGTATTCCTGAAAATATTGCAGGGCTTCGTTGTTCCGGCCCTCGTAATAACTGATTTCACCCAGAATTTCGATGATCCGTGGATCGTAGCGGCTCAGGTTCCTCCCCAGCCGGGCATAGGTCATGGCTTCTTCGTAACGGCTTAAACGCAGCAGGCTCCAGCAAATCACCACATGGGAATCAAGGTTATTGGGATTCGACGCAATCTCGCTCCGGCAAATACCCACCGCCCGTTCGTAGTTGCCGTTCCGGTATTCCTGCAGGGCATCGGGCCTGACCTGGGCAGAGACCCCCCAAAGGGGCAGGATCAGCAAAAACAACAATCCGGCGAACCGGCGGCAGTACGGATGCCGATAGCTATGGTTCTTCATACTCCGGGACTTTTTTCGGGCATGGTGCATCGTCCGTTAAACACACAGCCGGGCTCCATAGAAATTTCCGGGGCGGTTGCGTTTCCTATCAGCCTTCCCGTAATGGTAACCTCCACCTTTTCGGCGGCAGTCACATTTCCCTTTACCGAGCCGCGAATGACCACCCTGGAGGCGTTAATATTGGCTTCCACCACCGCCTCCTCATCGATCACCAAAAGCCCCCGGGCATGTATCTCCCCGGACAGCTTCCCCCGGATAAGAAAGGACTTTTCAAAATTCAGATTTCCTGAAAAATCGATGTCCGGCGAGAGGATGGTATCAAAATCCTCATCTTCCAGGAAATCATTATGAACATCGGTCATATTATCG
>BNVE01000226.1 GCA_025997875.1 Spirochaetia bacterium | reverse complement strand
GTGGAGCGGCCGGGGAAGTACCAGCTGAAAGATGGGGAGCATTTGAAGGAACTGGTGGAGCTCTATGGCAGCGGATTTACCCCGGTGGCGGACCCGACCCGGCTTGAACTGACGCGCCTGGTGAACAGTCAGTCCGTATCGGGGGACAAGATCTTCCTGAGCGAAGCGGATTTGGCCGGGACCTATGAACTGCAGAATTATGATGTGATAACGGTTCCCCAGATAACCAGCCTGCAGCCGGTCATGTTTGTGGAAGGCGCGGTTACCACGATAGTTACCGCTGCGGAAACAGCGGGGACCGGGACCGGGACAGCCGGTAGTGTATCTGCGACTCCTACGGTCTCTACCCGTTTAGTGGTTCCCTTCAGCAAGGGGGAGAACCTGGCCTCCCTGGTACGCCGGAACGCAGCCTGGTTCTCCGCGGTGTCTGACACTCAGAACGCCTATATCATCCGGGGTGGCAGGCATATTTCCATCAACCTGAATCCCCTGCTCTACGATGCCACCTACCGCAGTGAAGTAACCATAGAGGAGAACGATACCCTGATTATCCCCTTTAGGCAGTACTTTATCACGGTGGCCGGGGCGGTACGGGCGCCGGGAAGGTATGCGTATATCCCTGACCGTGAATGGGACTATTACATCGCGGCGGCCGGCGGGTTTGTAAAGGGGATGAATGCCTGGGATGCGATAACGATTACCGATATGGGGGGGAAGAAGCTAAAGAAGACCGATGTGATTGTTCCGGAGACAATCATTACGGCCAAGACCAACGACTTTCTGTATTACTTTAACCAGTACTCCCCGGTTATCCTGACTACCCTGAGCATTATTACAACTTTTTTAACCATAAGAGCTACTACCGGTTTATGGCAATAGTGTTTTAATTATAAACACAAGCAAATCAATTGAGCCCTGTCTCCTTCGGGAACAGGGCTTTTTTTTGCGCAATTTTTTCTAACACCCCACTACCGTCACATCAGCTCCATCTATCCACTTGAGCCGTTCACCCCAGGCCGGCTTTTCAGCCCGGCGGTCAAAGATAATCAAATAACACCCTACCGGAGCGCCATTCCGGGACCGCAGCGCCGGGGAAAAACTATCCCGATACCCCAGGGTTTGCCTGATCCCTTCTGCCATAAGATTTTCAAAACTCTTACCCTGCCGCAGAAGTTTGATTTCTATGATATTCCAGGACCCCTGGTATTCTACCGCCAGATCCATACGGCCCCTACCGGCGGCATATTCCCGCTCTATCCGGCCGGAACCATTGGTAACCCGCTGGAGAAAGGCCATCAGCAGCAAATGGGGAAAGGCTTCGGGATAGTCCGACGACTGCTCCCATACTTCGGAATTGCTCTGCCAAAATCCCTGGAACTCCTTTAAGAGCGCGTCCATATCCAGGGTCCCGTCGGGCTTTGCCCAATGCCAGGTTGAAGGGGGCGGTAAATTATCATGGTAGGGAGCATCCAGATACCGGGTCATGATTTCTTCGTAGATGGGATTGGAAATGGTAAATCCGGTTTGGGTATCCCAGCGGACCAGTCCGAGATCCATGGCCAGTTCTACATCCGGGCTGGTTTGGGACATGGCCAGGTTTGTTTCCCCGGTAATGATGGTCTGTATTACCCGCCGGATACGCTGGTCCCGCAGGCGTTCGCCAAGGGCGTCCAGGTGAGTTTCCCGGGCCTGGATCATCTGCTTGCGGGCTTCCTGAATATGGTCGATGGTTACCGTTTCGGTACTGTTCCGATCCAGTATCCGCATGGTAGCCCGTTGCAACAGTGAATTAACGATCCAAGGCTGGCCTATGGACTGTTCATAAATATAATCCAAGGCTTCTGCGGTAATCTGCTGGCCATTTTCGGCGGTTCTTTGGGCAAAAAGCCGGGCTATATCATCTTTGTGAAAATTTGATAAGGATGCTGAATCTGATTTGATATTAAAAGGGGAACCGGGATTTGGCGGGATACCGCCTTTAGAAGCGGTAATATAGTCTTTCAAGTCCCGCATACCCACTAATACAATGGAGATGGGGAATTTTCCCACTCCCCGGCCGGCAAAACCTCCCCGGAGCTGACGGAGGAAGCTAATTAAGGGCTCCCCCTGCAATACATCCACCTCGTCAAAAAGGACAACTAACGGTCTGGGAGCAACCAGTTCTGACCACTTTATAAGTGTTGTTCGCATCAGGCTTTCAATATCCGCTTCTTCAACCTGGGGAACAGGAACCTCAAATAATGTAGCAAAATCACATATAGAACGGTAAATATTGCGCATTGCCCTTTCCGGGTCGCTTATACCCTGACAGCTTTCTACACTCACATAGCAAGAGACAGGCTCGGCGCCATCAGAAACGCAGGCTGAATTTATTTCCCGCATCCAGCTCTGTAAGAAAGTGGTCTTTCCGGTCTGCCGGGGGGCATGAAGCACCCAATAGAGCTTGTCGCCGATATACCGATCCAATTGAGCGCCCACAAGCCGTTCTTTCGGGGGCAGCATATAGTGATCGTCCGGATTACAGGGGCCGGTGGTGTTGAAAAAGCGAATATTTCGTTTGCTCATCCTTGTTATAGTATACGCAAAATTGAGAAAAAATAAAGACTATGTTCACGACAAACCACGACAAACGCATGAAGAATTTCAACCGTGGATTTACGTGATTTTTCAGGAAATCGGTAAGATTTTGTAATTACCAAATCGCAAAAAACGCGAAAAAAAGCTGAAAACTATGCTTTCAAGCGATCCTGCTCTGCGTTTCCTGGGGACTTCAGCTAAAGTTTATCTTAAAATCGGCACTTTATCAGGTTCTGAAGTTTTCATGCGTTTGTCGTGGGTCCCGGTCCAGGGCAAAAGCATTTACTTTCTTAGACTATATTTGGTAACTTTATATGAAAGAAATTCGGGCTTCACTGCATTTATGCTGGCATCATTCACGAAATGCGCCGTATAATTAAACCATAATTGGT
>BNVE01000225.1 GCA_025997875.1 Spirochaetia bacterium | reverse complement strand
ATGTTCCATTCCTCCTCATATTATTCCAAAAAAACTTTTACCTTATATTCTTCAAAAATGCTTTACCTTATATTCTTCAAAAATGCTTTATCTTATATTCTTCAAAAATGCTTTGTCTTATATTCTTCAAAAATGCTTTGTCTTATATTCTTTAACAATACGTTTATATTATTCTTCATAATTTTTTATCCCATATTTCCTCTTATTCTTCAAAAAGCTTTTATCCTATATTCTTGGATATGTTTTTCTTCTCCCCGCATGGACGCGGGGAGATTCTTCGGAATGTTCAGATTTTATTTCGCCTAACGTGAAAGGTTTGCGACGTTTTTGTTGCCCGAATAAGGGCTTTGCGAAGCAAAGACCAGGGCAACAAAAATGTGGGTGGAGTGAGCCGTGGGAAGGAGTGTAGCGACTGACCTAGGCGAACGGAACCCGGAGGGGCTTTAGCCCCGAACCGCAAACCGTATGTTAAACGCCGTTTTTTTAACCCCTCTTACGCAACATCCTCATAAAAACTCATCAATTTCTAGTAAAACACACTATATAAAGCGCACTTATTTATATATACCGCTATATATTGTGTGCATTACTGGTGTTTAGATGACTAAAATGGGCTGAAGTTACTTGACAACTCGCTCCTTTGGTAGTATACTAATACCATATAGGAGCATATATGGATAATCAAGGAATTGAAATTAGGGAAGCGATTAGAGATGATTTTGATTTTGTTGTTAATCTTATGGTTACTGCACTGGCACCTTATTATGGGGGCGATCATGTTGCCCATGCTGAACGCATATTTAACACACACATAGCTGGCTCAAGAGACATGGTTGGTCATTTTTCATTTGAACAAAAAATGTTTATTTTATTAGTTGACTCAGAACGAGCTGGTATGGTGCATTTGGTTGGGAAACGTCAAGGAAACTATAAAATTAGTCCTATCATTATAGTTGAAAAATACAGAAAAATAAGGGGACTTGGTTCAAAGTTACTTGATTATGCTGAAAGTTATGCAAAAAGTAAAAATGCACGGCAAATATATTGTACCGTAGCTTTTGAAAATAATTCAGCTGTTAATTTTTTTAGAAAACATAAATATATTAATGCTGGAAAATCTGAAAGCCATTATAAAATTGGCATTACTGAAATGATGTTTTATAAAGTGTTTTTTTCAAAGGATTCCCTAGATAGTTTTGATAGACCGCACATTTCTATTCTCCCCTGTGAGGAGAAATATGAAGATCAAGCAAGAGAAATCCTTTTTGATTATTTACCACAAACATTTTCTGGTATTGACGAAATATGGATGGATGCACTATTTGATGGGTATAAAAGGAAAGATAGTCAAGATATTAATAAAAAATACAAACTGATTTTTGTTGCGGTTGATCGTTCAGAAAAAGTATTAGGAGTCGTAGCAGCTACACCTAAAAAAGGTGAACCAATAAAACTAATGCCTTGTGTAAGTTTAAATTTATCAGCCTTTGTTGCCTTAATCAATGATGTTTCCTATGAATTGAAATTATTTGGGCACAAATTATATATGCATATATCGCCGACAGTTGAAGAAACTATTGCTTTACAGCAGCGGGGATGGCATCTTGATGCCGCCCTACCAGCAGCTTATCATGATGATGTAGTTACTCAACAATGGAGTCTTGATATGGAAGGTGATAAGACTATGAGAATGATGCGTGTCAAACAGATTTTTCTTGATAATATAAGAGCAGGAAGAAAAACCTTGGAAGTAAGGGTTGGGTATGCGGGAATAAAAAGAATCACTAAAGGTGAAAAGATAATTATGGCATCGCAAAATGATTCCCAGCTTGTTGAAGTTTTAGATATACGTACATATAATAACCATGAATGCTTATTAGAAAATGAAGATTATAAAAAAATTGCTCCTCATTTACAGTCAAAAAATGAAGCTTTCAAGGTGTTGAATGATATTTATCCCCCTTATAAAGTCAAGCTTGGTTTAATTGTTCTAGAACTAAAGACAGTAAAGATGCCTACAACAACAAATTTTGGGTAAAAAAATGGCGTTTAACGTTCCGGTTGTATACGACGTTTTTGCGGTTGCGATAAAGGAAACCGTAGGTTTCCAGCAACCGCAAAAATGTGCTGGAATAAAATCGCACAAAGGGCGCAGCCCGACTGCGTTTTTATGGAAGCCAAGCCCGCTACTGCGGGCGCAGCGTATACAATCCTGTTAAGCGCAGTTGGGGCGTACTACATTTATTCTTTTTCACATTCTTCTTTTAAGTCTTTTAGATCATTTATTATTATATTATTTAATTTGTTTTGCATTGATTTTTTTGTTAATTTTATAAAAAATCCTTCCAGGCTTTCTTCTACTTTTACAGTAGTTATTCCATTATTTTCAGTAAAATACCAATTATGAACCGCATAAGCTCCCGTTGTCTTTCCAGTCCAACCAAAGGCATTATTTTTATATGTATGTATTTTTGATTTATAACTTAATCCATCGGCAGTCCATTTAAAATTTGCATTTTCAGCCGATGGATCTAACAATTCACTTTTTGTAACAGCCTTACGCCAATTTACCCAATTATTAATATCACTTAATATTTTTATTATTTTTTCCATTGGGACATTTATTATAATTTCATTATTTCCAATTACAGGAGCGTTTTTATTTATATCTATATTCATTATGCCATTTCCTTTTGCATTATTATTCGGTTGACTTTTACAACCCATAAACAATAATACCATTATTATTAGCCAAAATAACCTATACATAATGAAATATAACACTTTGACATAATTTTGTCAAGTGTTTTTTATATATATATTTACACAAAACTTAGCCCCAATTGCGCTTAACGTGAAAAGTTTACGACGTTTTGGGCAGGTAATAGGGCAATGCGAAGCATTGACCCCTGCCCAAAATGTGCCGGAGAAAAAACGCACAAAGGCCGCAAGGCCGACTGCGTTTTTTTGTAGGCCG
>BNVE01000224.1 GCA_025997875.1 Spirochaetia bacterium | reverse complement strand
TAAGCGGCTTAACCAACGACACGGCCTACACCTTTACCGCAAAAACGGTGGATACCTTTGGTAACCAGAGCGAGGGGGTTTCCGTAACGGTAACCCCGACAGCGGGCATCCTGCCCGACACCACCGCTCCGGCGGAGGTAAGCAGCTTACAGGCAGCCGCCGGAAACGCAGAGGTAGTCCTTACCTGGACTGACCCCACGGACAGCGACTTTGCAAGAGCGGTAATCACCTGGACGCCGGCGGACGGCGTTACCCAACCGGTAGATGTGGTCAAGGGAATCCAAACCGCCACGATTACCGGCCTGACCAACGACACGCTCTACACCTTTACCGTAAAAACGGTGGATGACTCCGTTAACAGCAGCGCCGGGGTTTCCGTAACGGCAACCCCGACAGCGCCATTCGAGCCGGTAACCGGCATCAGCAGGGTACAATTCAGGGTAGTTAAGGGCAAAAGCCTCACCTTGTACGGCAGGGTAGATCCCGCGAACGCCACCAACAAGGCCATAACCTGGGCCGTCACCGGCGGCAGCGGGGCAAGCAGCAGTGGCGCTGCCGGCGCTACCCTTACGGGCAATGCGGTAGGTACGGTAACCGTAAGGGCGACAATTGCCGACGGATTAGCGCCGGGATCGAACTACACCCAGGACTTTATCATTGACGTAGTTGAAATAGCTGAAACAACAGACACCGTTACCGGCGTAGGGGCAATAGAAATGGTCTCCATTCCCGCGACGGTAACCCCCTACCCGATGGGCGACCCCGCTATTTCTGGTGCAACCCCGCACAGCGTGAGCCTGAGCGCGGCGTTCAAAATAATGAAATACCAGGTAACGCAGGCGCAGTTTGAGACGGTGATGGGGTACAACGGCGATGATAGGTTGGTAGACAAAACTGGAGTAGACCCTACATACCCGCTACAACTTATAAACTGGTATGAGGCGATAGCGTTCTGCAACAGGCTGAGCCTGGCGGCCGGGCTGGAGCCGGTGTACAGCGTAAAAGTAGGCGGCGTTGAAGTAGACTGGGCAACGTTTTACGACCCTATACGTGCCCCTCACCAGGCATTAGGCCAAAATGCTGACTGGAATGCCGCCACGATGGACAGGAACAAGAGCGGGTACCGGCTGCCGACTGAGGCGGAATGGGAATACGCGTGCCGCGCGGGGACGGCGACGAATTATTACACCGGGGAGGAGAGGGACCCGCTGCAACCGACGAACGCCTTTGGGCTGTCTGTTATAAATTGGGGCGGGCCTGAGCATTGTTGGGACTGGTATGGCCCATACGGTACCGGTGCGCAGACTGATCCTACGGGAGCGGCGCCCGGCACCCACCGCATAATACGCTACTACTTTGTTAGTACGATGCAGTCGGCGAGGCGGATGCCAGTATACCCGTACAGCTGGCTTGGAGGTTTACGGCTGGTGCGCAAGTAGTTCCACGGCCGGGCCAGAAAGAGTTTCGGATAGTTGCCGGCGGAAGAAGCGGGGAAAAGCCGCTTCTTCCTCACTGCCAACTTAAAGGAAAGATAAAAGGCGGCCTCATCGGGGGCCGCCTTTTTTTGGGGGGGAGAATAAGTAACCGCCAAGTCGAATAAGTCGAATAAGGAAGGAAATAAAGAGAATCTGATTTCTTATTACCTTTTTCGACTTCTGCGACTTTGCGGTTTATACCCCTAAGGAGGAACCGTGCGGTGGAACGTATCAGGGTCAAAAACAACGCCGCCGGCCATAGCGCCGGCGCGGCTTACCGGCTTATTCCTTTTGTGCTCGGTCTTGTCCTGGGTCTTGCCCTTGCCGGTTTATTCTTTGGATGGCGAAGCGGACGGGAACGGGAGCAGCTCCGGGAACGAGCTGGAAAGGTTGATAGGGCTCTCGGAGCGGCTCGGCGAGCTCAACAGGACGCTCAGGAGCGAGCTGGACGACTCCAGGAAGAGCTCGGAAGAATTGCGTCTTATGCTCGGGAAATCGAAGAGCGAACTCGACGGCTTGAGGGCGGAATTGGAAGAATTGCGGAGGACCTCGACCGGGCTGTTGAGCAGAGCGGAGGGGTCACAGACGGAATTGACCGGGCTGCGGGAATCCTTGACGAAGGCCAACAGCTCCTTGAGGAACTTGGAACAATCCTTCGCAGCCTACCGACAGACCGCGGAACTGCGGATAGCCGGCCTTGAACGGTCCCGCAGCATCTACCGTATTGCCTTTTTTACCGCCGCGGGTCTTGCCCTGGGGGGCGTCATCATGGGCGTGGCGGGGGTGAGCCAATAGGAATTAACCACTAAAGGCACTAAAAACACGAAAAAACCCAATGAAATTTTATGTCTTGTCTCAAGTTTTCTCTTAAATTTCGTGTGTTTCTTGTCTTTTTCGTGGTTCAATTTCTTCATCTTTATGTTGCTAAGTTTTTGACTATGTTGCGCCAGGCGCTTTTGCACGTTTACCCACCTACGGCGGGTTTTTCATAGACAGGATCGTTAATTATAGCCGTTTGACTCTTGTGCATCACCGCCGCCTGGGAACGCAGGTATTCTATAACGTCCCGATCCACGTTTTTTAACAGCAGCGTATTTGTCATACGGTTTAATCCTCCTCAAACTGTGCCAAAAATTGGCTTCTCTGCGGATTACCTTAAGGCTGCCGCCGAAGCCACCCATAAGACCCCCGCCCAGATTGTCGGTGAACTGGTGCGCAAGGAACTGAAAGCCGCCGTCTGATGACGGCAAAGGATACGCTGGGAGCCTGGCCAATAAGCGGGCGCAGCAAGCGGCCCCATGACCGCACCCCGCTTGCCAGCGATTATGGCTAGTGCTTTTCCAGATAACCAATTAATCCAAATCTATCATCATTAAATAAAAACCTTTTCTTGTATTTGTCTAAATAAACCGCATAATAAGCCGCATATCCCCGGTATCTTTCAGCAAGAGCATATAAAAAATTTAGAAACCTCAATCGTTCTTGTGTTAAAATCATAATCTTGTCAGAGATTAATACATTCGCATATTTGTATACGGTATAGCGGGTTTTTTTAACCACGTTTTTACTTACATCATACAGCATAAGCTTGTATCTGGAATAAGCCAGGAGATTGTACTTTCTGTTATAAGAAAATACTATTCCTATATCGCTATCAATTTT
>BNVE01000223.1 GCA_025997875.1 Spirochaetia bacterium | reverse complement strand
GGGCCCCTATGGCTATATTCCCCAGGTTTTTGAATCCGAAGCTATATACCGTCTCTGCGAACCCCTTATTTTCCTGCCCGTGGCGATCCTGGTCATCGTTATCGGCTGGCGCTTCCGTGCAAAAAAACGCCCCCGTTACATCGCCGTCCCCATGCTTTTCGTATTACCCCTGGTCTTTAACGGCGCCGTCCTTTTTTACCGCCACATCCTCAACTCCCTGGGAACCTGGACCATCCTCGCCCTTGGCTTTTCAAACGCCATGGCGATTTTTGCCGCAGGAATAGGGGCGCTGTTTATCCTGTCGCTGATTATGCTTGCGTCGCAGCACGGGTAATTGCCGGCGAAGCCGGGTGTGTATAGATGGCAAAGACCGCGTTATTTTTTAGGACGGGCAGGCAACCAAAGAACAGAAAGATTTTCGCCCTTTTCAACCGCTTCAAGCTCGTTATGGTACACATGGTCGTAAAAGATCTCAAGCAGTTGGACAATGCTTATGGAAAGCGAACAATCACCCTGACCGGCCTCGGCGATCAGGCGTTTGACAATATCACCCCCCGATTCTCTGTTAATAAACGCGATCACGGCGCTGGAATCAAGGACATACGTCATGGCTTGTCTTTAAACGCCCAAGGATATCGCTCCTGTTCCTCCACCCGCTCCCGGTCGGCTTCCGCACAATGGCGTTCAAGAAACCTTTCCACGGCGCCCGCTTCCGCATGTCTACCAAAAAGTGACAGGAACGGCAGGGGGGGCTCTTCCGCCCGCTTGCTCTATGGTCATGGGGTATGTATAGCATGAAAAAGGAAGCAAAACAAGGAATCGAATTGCGCCACGTTAAAACTAACCATGGAGAAACGAATGCGCCACGTAAAAATCTAACCATTCGGATACACTACTACCGGCATAAGCCGGAGGAACAGAATGGGGTTTACTATTATCCTAATGAGCAGGCCGCTTCCGGGAAACCGGGGGCGGCCTTTATTTCGTGAGCGCAATGGTGACTCGGTATTCCCCCGACTTGTTTCATGCCGCTATTTCCTCTATGATTAAAAGATTGGAGGGTCCCATGCCTATACAAAAAACTATTGAAATCCCGGCCAGCTACCGGCTGACCCTGGACATACCGAGGGAACTTCCGATGGGGAGAACCATTCTTACCTTTACCCCGGCGCCGGCCGAGGAATATGTCTGTCCCGAATGCGGTAAAACAGCGCATACTCCCAACGCCGTAACGATTGCGGCTCTTGAGGAAGGGGACGCCATGATGCGGGGCGAAATCCCCGCAAACCGGTTCCATTCCATTGAAGAACTGCTTGCCGATTTGGATAGCTGATGTATGCTTGAACCGATATACACTAACCTCTTCAAAAAAGACTATAAGTTAATGAAAAGACGCCATAAGGACATAGCCAAGATTAAAGAAATTATGACCCTGCTGGCTAATGAAGCGCCATTACCCGAACATTGCCACCCTCAGGCCTTTCCGGCAACTATGAAGGTTATATCGACTGCCATATCCAGGGCGATTTGGTATTGATTTACCGCTTTGGCGAGGGAACGGTAACTTTTTACCGCACCGGCACCCATTCCGACCTGTTTTAGCATGTTCTCCATATAACCCCTCATTCCCTTCAACGTGTTTCATGCAATGAAATGCAGAGATATTTATCTACCACTTAAGTATGTCAAGGATTATTATTTTTATCCTACCGGGAGATGATCTTCGCCCCCAACATGGACAGCCGCGCAACAATATGTTCGTACCCCCGTTCAATCTGGTAGATATTGCGGATGACGCTTTTGCCTTCGGCGCACATGGCGGCGATGATCATGGCCATGCCGGCGCGCACGTCGGGGCTGTGGAGTTCGGAGCCAGTGAGGCGGGAGGGGCCGGAAACTACGGCGCGGTGGGGATCGCAGAGGACGATACGGGCGCCCATGGCGATGAGTTTATCCACAAAGAACATCCGGGATTCAAACATTTTTTCGTGTATCAGAACCGTGCCGCTTACCTGGGTGGCAACCACGGTGATGATGCTGGTTAAATCCGGGGGAAAGCCCGGCCAGGGGGCATCGTCGATTTTGGGGATCATGCCCCCCAGGTCGCAGTTGACTTCCATGGCCTGCTTCGCCGGTACGTAGATGGTAGTCCCCTGGTGCTCCCACTTGATCCCCAGTTTGCCAAAGGCCAGCTTCGCCGGGCGCAGGTCCTGGGGCCGGGCCCCCTCAATGGTAAGCTCGCCCCGGGTGGCCGCCGCAAGGCCGATAAAGGAGCCCACTTCCATAAAGTCCGCCCCAATCTCAAAATCGCAGCCCGAAAGTTTCGTTACCCCGGTAATACTCAGGATGTTGGAGCCTATGCCGTTAATGCGGGCCCCCATGGAGACCAGCATGTTACAGAGGTCCTGCACATGGGGCTCGCTGGCGGCGTTGGTCAGGACGGTGTCGCCCCTGGCCAGGACCGCCGCCATGACGGCGTTTTCCGTGGCGGTAACCGAAGCTTCGTCCAGGAAGATATCCGCACCCTTAAGGGTCCTGGCGGTAAAAACAAAGGCCTTATTGCTTTTAACTTTGGCCCCCAGTTCGGTAAGTGCAAGAAAGTGGGTGTCCAGCCGGCGGCGGCCTATTACATCCCCGCCGGGGGGGGGCAGCACCGCCTTGCCGGTCCGGGCAAGCAGGGGCCCCGCGAACAGAATGGAAGCCCGTATTTTTCGGGCCTGTTCCAGGGGAATCTCCGAGCTTTTAACATCATGCAGGCAGAGCCGCCAGGCGTTGGGGCCGATGGATTCCGCTGTCCCGCCAAAGGCGGTGTATATCTCCATCATCACCTGAACATCCTCAATGTCGGGGACATTCCGCAGGACCACCGGTTCATCGGTCAGAAGGGCGGCCGCAAGGCAGGGCAATGCGGCGTTTTTGTTCCCGCTGGCCCGGATGGTCCCCTTTATGGGGCTTCCCCCCTCAATCAGGTACTCGCTCATGATACGACTGTAACGGGCCGGCCTTCTTATGTCAAATGCCAATGATCCCACGTCAGCAATTCTAAATTTAGCCTGAATCGGCAAGACCGCCATCGGTATAGAGAAAGACGAGGAAAGCAGACCAAGAATTGTGGTAAGCGAAACGCAGGCAAAATCGCATGGCTTCAAAAAAAGCTAC
>BNVE01000222.1 GCA_025997875.1 Spirochaetia bacterium | reverse complement strand
TAGACCTCTTTACCGACGCAGGGCTGGCCCCCACCAAGAGCGAGGCCCGCCGGCTGGTGCAGCAGGGCGGGGCCTTTGTTTCAGGGGGCGCAGGTTCCGATGGCAGCGGCGGCGACCTTGCTGCGGTAGCCGACGTGACGGCCCTTATCGGCGCTGACAAACTCGACGGCGAAGGGGAACTGGTGCTGCGGGCGGGGAAGAAGCGGTATTGCCGGGTGGTGACGAAATAAGAGCGGCGCCTACAGATACCTTTTTGGCGCCCCCTTGTTTACCTGGGCATAGAGTTCGATGTAGCTCTTGGCGGTGCTGGCGGCGATCTTCCCCAAAAGCACTTCCTCAACCTGGAAAAGCCCTACCTCGCTGGACATGGAAACCTCAATGCGGATGGGCTTTTCCTGTCCCCGCAGTATCCGCACCTCCTCAATGGAATTGGCGGAATATTTGTGGATATCCCCCACCTTGGGATGATCCGCCAGGGCGATGGGGATCCGGGCGCGGCCCTTCTGCATGTCGCAGCCGTCCGCCACGAGAATAACCCCTGCTTCCAGGGAATAAATCGCCCTGCCGCCCATGTGGCCGCTGATCCCCTCGATGGCAAGTGAACGGACGGTAACCCGCTGCTGCATGTTACCGGCGTATACCTTGGCCAGTATCCGGTCCATGATGGGGTAGGAAAGGTAGGCGCTGTGGAGTTCGTGGTCCTGCCGGCCCACGGACATGCCCACATCGTGGAGCCCCGCTGCCAGGATCACCGCCGTAAGGCTGTCATCGAAGCTGCCGCATTCTTCCTTTTCCAGGCTGGTGGGTATCTTCGCTTCCCGTAAAAGTCCCATCATGATCAGGGCGTTGAGCGCCACGGTCCGCATGTGCACCGGGCCGTGATCGTTATAAAAAAGCCGCTTTATGGAAACCGTGTTGCCGTATTCCTGCAGGGCCTGAACTTCCTCGTCCCCCAGCAGGAGCTTTGCGGTCTCCGCCGCCTTTCCCGCTCCTGCTTTTCCCGGCGCCACCGCGCCCAGTGCACTCAGTTCGTTGATTTTTTCGATTATCTTGCTGTCAAGGGCAATTTCTTTTGGTGATCTCATACCATAATAATACCCAAAATACCTCAAAAATCATAGGGGAAGAGGCAACAATTCCAAATTCAACCACAGACCACACGGACTACACGGACAAAAGGAAAAGACAGGAAAGAACGAGTCTGTGAGGGTCTGTGAGGTCCGTGGTTATTTTCTCTTTCTTCTTTCCGATAATGAAACATGACGCGTAAAAGTTTTTTTCTTGCCCTGGGGGCGGCTTTGTTTTTTGCCGCTGAACTTTCCGCTCAGGATTTGACCATCACCGCGGATGATCTGCGGATTGAACAGCGGGTGGACGGGGGCTTTCATCTTTTTATCCGGAAAAAACCGGGGATCGGCTCGGTGCTGCTCACCGAATCTACCCGGGACCCCAGCCTGCAGGAGAACAATTACGCCTACCGTGTGGCGGAGTGGAACACCATAAACGGCAACGAAACCCGTCTTATTGACGGGGTCCCCCTCTCCCGGGACAGCCGTGTCTGGTCCATTATCGATTCCACCCCCGAGCCCCATCCCGAGCTGGGGCAGGCTTTTCATCTCTATATTCCCTACATCCTCTATTACGGTTACGAAAATACCCGGCACGGGGAAGTCTATGTTGTGGACGGTACCTACTTTAACCTCCGGGCCTTTGCCCTGCCCTACGGGGATTACCGGGGAAGTTTTCTGGACAATCCCTATCTGCTGCAGGTAACCCAGAAACCCCTGGAAGGCCCCCCGGAGGGGAATTACATGAAGGATACGGTGGAGGCTTTTACGGAGATTGTCAGCTCCGGTAAGGGGGACCTTACCTGGTCCACGGGCCCCAAAGACCTGGTAGAAAAAATTCAGGAAATCCTGGAAGGGGAAAAGGGAAAACAGGTGGACCTGGTGCTTTGCCTGGATACCACCAGCAGTATGAAGGACGATATTGATGAGGTCCGTAAGGCCCTTATCCCCATGATCTCCGATATCATTTCCGAATTTGCTTCCTTCCGGATCGGCATGGTCCTGTACAAGGATTATTTTGATGAGTACCTCAACAAGGTTATCCCCTTTACCAGAGACTTTACCCAGTTTCAGCGGACCCTGAACGCCATCCGGGTCGGCGGCGGCCGGGACATCCCCGAGGCGGTCTACGAGGCCCTCCATGAGGCGGCGATCAAATTCCCCTGGGAAGCCGAAAGCCGGCTTATCATCCTTATCGGGGACGCGCCCCCCCATCCCCGTCAGCGGGGGGCTGTTTCAAAGGACATGGTTGACAAGGCGGTGGCGGAACGGGGTCTGAAGGTAAACGCGATAATTCTGCCGCAGTAAGTCCTAACTGATTTTCTTTCGCCAGAAGAAGAGAGGATTGTCCAGCTGTTTTTCTTTTTCCGTCATGCGTTCAAGCACGATGTTGGAGAGCTTTTTAAACTGCTGGGGCAGGAGTTCCTCGTCGGGGGTATTGTACCGCTCAAGGAGGGCGTTGAATTCCCTTCTGGCATCGGTGTACCTGTTCTGTTTGTAATGGATAAAGGCGATTTCGTATTCCGCCGCGCAGATCAGGTCGATGTTGCTAAGGTTCCGTTCCAGCAGGGCCTGGTAGTACTGCAGGGCCACATTGTACCGGTTCCGGTCGGAGGCTTCCTGTGCGCGCTGGATAAGCTCCGCAGGGGTCATCCCGCTGGGGATATTCACCGGACCTGTGGCGCAGCCGGCGCAGATAAGGGTGACAAAAAGAACCGCGGCAAACATAAGGGGAACTACCGTTCCTGAGAACCGGAGGTTCCCTTTGGCAAAAAATCTCATGCGTTGTTTCACTCCGCTTTCGTATAAGTAAGATTTACGGCCGCTATACAGCGGCGTACCTCATAAGAAAGCTATAACACGGCAAGACTCTTTCTGCAATACGCCGCCGGAGCCGTAAAAACACCGGCGACGGGGGCCGTTTTTTAGCCAGGTAAAATTCTTTCATTTGAGGCAGTTCCAAAATCATGGTCCGAAAGGACCATGATTTTGGAACTGCCTCAAATGATTTTTTTACACGAAATATGACTTTTATGCAAAAAATTCTGGACAATTAATTATTAATGTGGTAATATTTAGGTGTGTACTTAAAGGTCCCTGTCTTTATTCCTTTTAAATGCATAAAAAGGAG
>BNVE01000221.1 GCA_025997875.1 Spirochaetia bacterium | reverse complement strand
AAAATTGATAGCGATATAGGAATAGTATTTTCTTATAACAGAAAGTACAATCTCCTGGCTTATTCCAGATACAAGCTTATGCTGTATGATGTAAGTAAAAACGTGGTTAAAAAAACCCGCTATACCGCATACAAATATGCGAATATTCTAATCTCTGACAAGATTATGATTTTAACACAAGAACGCTTGAGGTTTCTAAATGTTTTATATACTCTTGCTGAAGGAAACCGGGAATATGCGGCTTATTATATGGTTTATTTAAATAAATACAAGAAAAGGTTTTTATTTAATGATGATAGATTTGGATTAATTGGTTATCTGGAAAAGCACTAGCCATAATCGCTGGCAAGCGGGGTGCGGCGGGAAATGTTAACTTGTCGGTAGCGGAGCGGAAAGCGGCAGGAGACGCCTACGACGCGCTGGTTACCCGGTACACGGGAGCCGGGAGCGTTGCGGCGCTGAAAACGGAACTGCGGGCCTACGCAGAGACGGCCTACGGAGCGGGATCGTGGTACCAAAGGCGGCATGACCGGAACATACAGGGACTCTACGCGGAACGGTTTGAGAACACGGTATCAGCGTTGACCGATTACAGCCGTGAAGGGGAGGACTACCTGGTAGAATCGCTGCAAAGCCTGAGAGAAGCGGTGCTTGCCGCGCTTAGCCACGCGCAGGAAGCGCAGCGGCAGGTGAAGCAGGGCGAGTGGGCCCTGGTGATGAGGGACTTTGAAACGCAGATGGCCGAATGGGCGGCGCAGATGGGGATAATCATCGGGAAGTCGGGGGAGGAATGGAGCGAGGCGGAAGGGCGGATAAACAGCGAATACTTCGCGTGGCGGGAGAACTTCCGGAAGACCTACGGGGAGCGGGATGAAGCGTGGCGGGAAAGCTACGTGGCGTTTTTGGAAGACAAGGATGAGTGGATGACCGAGCAATATCTGTACGCGGCGAACTATGCGAACTACGGGATACTGAAGGAATCGGGAGCGGACGTACAAACGGTGCTGGCGCGAAGCCTTGCCGCGGCGCAGGACCGGTCGCGGCTCTCGCTTGCGGACCAGGGCTTTGAGGCGGATGGGTATATCGACCGGATGCTGGCGGATACCAACCTGTCGGGGCTGATGGACTATGCGGGGAACCTGAACGGGCGCATAGAGGGAAGCGCTGGGGTGGTACAGCGTGGCATCAGGCGGAACGGGGACAGCAGCACCCTGCTGGGGGCGCAGAAGGCGCTGGAAGGGATAAGCGGGGACCGGCGGGCGGCGGCGAGCCGGCTAGCGGCGGCGCAGGCGCAGAAGCAGCTTGTGGAGATGAGGAAAAGCTACCGTGAGCGGCTGATAGCGGAAAACCAGGGGATGAAGGACTGGGAAATCAGCATGGTGCAGAACAACGGGTACACGGTGGAGGGGAAGGATATCAGCCGTGAGATGATCGTGGGGTCTACGGTGGTAAAGAACATCAAGGATAAGCAGACGGTACATATGTACGAGGACTTCCAGAGCGCGGACGCGGTGATATCGGTAAGGCTGGATGAGGCGGGACTGGAAGGGATAGACGACTACGGGATCATGATGCTGGTGGCGCAGGCGCAGCGGGACATGCAGGCGTGGAGCGATGATATATTCGGGAGGACGGACGAGAAGGGCTCCGCGCTGGACCTGGACATCCCGCGGAATCTGGGAGAGGCGGGGGAAAAGGAATACGCGGCGGCGGCGCTGTCAACAGAAAACGCCGCGGTAAAGCGGATGAAGGAATTAAGGGAAAAAGAGAAGATGAGCGATGGGGAGCAGGAAGAATACAACGGGCTGAGTGTGAAATACGCCACGATGAGGGACGGGGCGCTTGGGCGGCATATCGGGTACGCGCCGGTGTTCAAGCAGGGGGATGCCCTTGATCCGGGAAAGAGCCGAGAGAGCAATGTGGCGAGCGCGGGGATCGGGGAGATGGGGCGGATTCTGCTGGACTTCCAGTGGAACAGCATAATAGCGGGGAAGGGGATGGGGGAACTGTCCCAGTCGATGTACGACAAGCGGATATGGGACGACACGGGGAGCGAGTTCAAAGCGCCGACGGTGCGTGCGGTAACGGACATGGCGGTGTCGATGGTGGCGACGGTGGTGCAGACGGCTGCGAAGAGCCTTAATATATTTACCGGTGTTGGGGGGTCAGCCCTAGGAGCGCTGCTGAATACGGCGATAAACACGGCGGACGACCTGCTGTTCGCGGGCCTGGATTTCGGCGGTGGATATAAGAGTCTCCAGGAAGTGAGTCTTGAACTGGGGAAGAAGGTAGCGATGAACGCGGCAAGTGCGGCAGCCGGAGCGCTGTTCAGCGGCGTGGCCGCCAAGGGGGCAGTGCCCACCGGGTTCCTTGAGAATGGCGGGATAAACGGGCTTATCGCGGCAAGTGGGACAAGCGCCTTTACCCAATTGGCGCTGAAGACGGCGAGCGCCGGGGCGCAGGCGGCGCTAACCACGGTAGCAAACAGTGCGATCAATTCGTTTGAGATAAAGGACGGGGGATTGTCGTTTAATAGTAAAAGCTTTACCGGGGCGATGGGCAGCGCGGGGACCTGGACAAGCACGATGGCGGAAGCGGCGAAGACCTTTACCGGCGGTGCGCTCTCTGCCGAATCGCTGGAAACAGGTGGTATATTGAGTGACCATGCCGCAGAACGATTTAAAACACTCGGCATTACGAAACTCGCAACTATTGCATCCGGGGAAGTGGCAAAATTTGCAACGTATACCGCTTATGAGATGATTGCAAACAAGAGCCAGCTTGGGGATGCGCTTAAAAACGGCGCAGGGGCCTATGCAGATAATGGAGTAACATTTAATCTGGCTAATCTTGAAAGTCTCATTGATTTATTTGACGGTACGGGGAAAAATGATTGGGCAAAAGATTTTTCAAACACCGGGTTGTTTGAGATGAATTTTAGCAGCAACGGCGTGAGCGGACAACTTGGCACTGGCGGGATTGATGCTATAGGGCTTGCTAAATCCACATACGATTTTTCCACGAATATAACCCGTGACGATTGGGAAGATTTTAAACTATTTGCCGGTCAAAAGATAGCCGAGGGAAAAGATTGGCTCATACAAATGGGCAAAGATACGCTTGAGGAATTTGGAATAACGTTTACTGATAAACAAATCGAGATGCGCGGTCCGGGTGATGCGACTACAGTGGTTAATGTTCAAGATGG
>BNVE01000220.1 GCA_025997875.1 Spirochaetia bacterium | reverse complement strand
ATAATTAAACCATAATTGGTATATTTTTACACTATTCTTTCCTAATCAACTCGCTATATATGATTTTTTTGTTTCTCATAGTAAATGCTTTTGCCCTGCACCTTTGGTGGGGGTTGTTGACTCTTTTTGTCATTCCAGTTCCAGGATAATCACCGTGTCCGGCGTAAGGGGTGTTCCCGGAGCCGGGTCTTGGCGCCTTACCCAGCCGTCCCCTTCAATTTCGATGTGGAGATCCTCACGGAGGAGCAGGGGGAGTATGGTCCGTTTGGCAAGGCCGGTAAAGTCCGGGACCTGATCGGTGATCACCGGGGTGCGGTTGTTGGGGATGGCCACCGAGGGGGGGTGGCTCAGCTGGGGGTTGCGGCCCCGGGGGATGCCCAGATAGTCCACCAGAGCTTCCGCGGCTTCCCGGATGGGCGGGGCGGCGATGCGGCCCCCCAGGATTTCACCCCTGGGTTTGACGATGGCAAGGTACAGCACCAGGGATGGGTTTTCCGCGGGGAGCAGGGCGATGCAGCTGGCGATAAAATCCGTGTCCGAATAGGCCCGGGTGACAGAGTTGATCATCTGGGCGGTACCGGTTTTAACCGCCAGGGAAAGATCTTCCACACGGGCCCGCCAGCCTGTACCGATGTCCCTGGTTACGTCCACCATGTAGGACCGCATGGCCTGTGCGGTCTCCGCACTGATAATCTGCCGGCCGGGGCCGGAGTCCCATTCACGGACGTTTTTGCCATCCGGGGAAATGATCCGGGAGACCACCCGGGGGGGTACCAGGATGCCATCGTTGGCAATGGCAGAGGCGGCCTGGATCATCTGCAGGGCGGAAACGGCGATTTCCTGACCCATGGCAATAGTTGGCTTGGACCTGTCCGACCAGCTTTCAGTGGAATACAATATGCCCTGGGTTTCACCGGGGTTCCCCGCCCCGGTACGGGCGCCGAAGCCGAAGTCTGTAAGCTCCTCAAAGAAGGGGTCCGCCGCCATTTGATCCGCCGCATAGGCCGCCCCGGCGTTGCAGGAATAGATGATGATCTCCCGGGGGCTCACCCGGCCGTGGGCGGCCAGGCAGTTGATGACCACCCGTTCCCCCCGGCTGGTGGTTCGTTCGTAGTGGCCGTTGCAGGTAAAGAAACTGTTCCCGCTGATTGCCCCGCCGTCCATCAGGGCGGCCAGGGAAAAGACCTTGAACACCGAACCGGGCTCGTAGGACCAGATCGCGGGCCGGTCCATCCGGGTATTTTCGTCGGAAAGGCGGATGTCGTTGGGGTCAAAGCCGGGAAGGGAAGCGGAGCCCAGGATATCCCCGGTGCGGGGGTCCATGGCCATGAACATCACCGCCTCGGCCCGGCTTTCGGTCATGATATTAAGGGCAATCTGCTCCAGGATATACTGCACATTGGTATCAATTGTGAGTACCACCTGGTTCCCGGCGCTGTTGCCCTCCTGGGGACTCAGGACCTCGTTAAACGCGTACTCGACCCCCGCAAGGCCGTTGTTTTCATCCCCCACAAAGCCGATGATCTGGGCCGCCAGGTTCCGCTCCGGGTAAATCCGCCCCAGGATAGGCTCTATCCCTATGCCCCGCAGCCGGCCCCCCGCCCGGCCGGCGTCGATCATCTTGATGGTGGATTCATCAACCTGCTTTTTAAGGTAAACAAAATCACTTGAAGAGAGGATGATCCGTTCCCGGATTTCATTGGCGGGAATTTCCAGAATGGGGGCAAGCTCTTCGCTTACCTGGTTGATATCGCTTATCTCCGGCCGCCAGGCGCTGATATTGGCAAGCCGGGTCTGGAGGGCCAGGATTCGGCCGTTCCGGTCCACAATGGAGCCCCGCTCGGCGAAGCGTTCAGAGCGCAGCGGTTCGGGGACTTCCCCGCCCCCCAGCATGAGTATGCCGTAACGGACAAGTACCGTAAGGGCGGCGATGGAAAAGAGGAGTATAAAAAGGAGAAACCGCCGGTTAAGGGGCTTTCTGTTTTCTGACATTAATACCCAGCACCTTTCCTATAATGTTATCACTCCGAACCGGTCCGTAGGAACGGGAATCGAAGGACTGGAGGCTGTTATCCCCCAGGGCAATAAATTCCCCGGTTTCCAAAACCTCGCCGCAGCGTTTTACCGCGGTCATCCCCTGGGGGGTATAAAAAACCACCACATCCCCCGGTTTCGGAAAGGACCATCGCAGAAGGTAATCCTCCGACCAGGGAAGACGGAAACCGTAGATCAGCCGGTTTACCACCAGTACGGTCCCCGGTTTTATGGCGGGACTCATGGAACTGCCCTCGGCGATCATAAAATCAAACAAAAAGAATTTCATGATCAGAGCCGCGATAAAGGCCCCCGCCACCGCCTTTGCCATACAGAGGAAGTATAATCATTAGAACCGTTTATGTCGATAAACCAGTATTATGCAGAATATCATTATGGAACAGCATGTCAGCCGCCGCTACCTGCCGCCGAACCCGCAGGCCGATTTCTCCCGCCGGAAGATGCCTGCCTTTTTATCCAGGCCCCCTGTCTATCAAAAGACATCTCCATATAGCACCGATGTAATCCGGCAGATCAAACAGAAACCGGTCCATGTACGTAAAAACCATGGCAAAAAACATGCCGCACCCAAATTTTTCACCCTCCCGGGGAGGGCCTTTTCTACCCTTTTTGAGAAGGGGCTGGTAAAAATAGGGAAAAGAAGGTCCCCGGAAAAGAAGCCGCCCCTGGTGTTCAGCTTTTCTGCGGGAACTTCTTCCCGGGCCAAAGGTCCAGCCTTTGGGCAGCCCAACGGCCCGGATAATGACCCAGCCTCCCCCGACAAGAACTTCGGCCCGGTTTCCCGGTTTGCCGGTTTCCCCCTTGGGCCGGTTCTGACGGCCCTTATTGTCCTGATTTTTTCGTTGATTATCCTCAACTGGGAGAGCCCCGCCCTTACCCTGCTTCTTCAGGGACCCGCCGCCCTGGAACTCCACGGGGAGGATGAAGACATGCGGGATTTGGCCGCCTATGCGGGCCTGAGCCCCATGGCCGCCCCTGCGCCAGCCGAGGAGGACATCCCCCTGGATCTGGTGGAAGGCTTTTCCTGGAAAACCTATCAGGTAAAGAAGGGGGATTCGGTATCGAAGATCGCGGCGGAACACGCCATTTCCATGGACGCCATTATTGCCTCCAACGGCATCTCCAATGCCCGCCGGCTCCAGGTGGGGGAAACCCTGCGTATCCCCAACATGGACGGCATTCCCTCCCACGGAGGAAACCTTGCCGTCCATGGAGGCCTTAACCGGTGTCCCCATGGACGCCGCCAGGTCCAGCGCCGCGTGGTGACGCCGCACCCCGCTGATAGGATCGTTGCGCCAGCCGAAGGGGCTG
>BNVE01000219.1 GCA_025997875.1 Spirochaetia bacterium | reverse complement strand
CCGAACGGGATACCCGATGAATGCACGTTTGAGCGTGTTTTCCGGCGGGTGAATCCTAAAGAATTGATGAAAAGCATGTACGGATGGCTGAATCTGGTCAGTCAATGCGGAGACCGGAACATCAATAGAGATGGAAAAACAATACGGGGGAGCACGGACGGCGAAAACCATGCCGTGCATGTGGTTTCGGCGTGGGTTGGAGCGGAAAGCCTGGTCTTAGGGCAACTGGCAACCGGGAAAAAGAGTAACGAAATAACCGCCATTCCGCAATTGTTAGACACGATAGACATACAGGGCGACACGGTCACGATTGACGCTATGGGGTGTCAGCGGGAAATTGCCCGAAAAATACGACAGAAAGGAGCTGACTACGTTTTAATGGTGAAGGAAAATCATCCGGTACTGTATCAGGAAATTGCGGACTGTTTTACGGGTCTTGACGCTGACCCGCATAAACATGAACAGTGCACCGAATGGGAAAGCGGTTCTGAGAAGGACCATGGCAGGATCGAACAGCGAAAAATAACCATAACCGGCGCACATTGGTATGAAGACGGCTCCCTTTGGCCTGACTTAAAAACTTTTGTCCGATATCACTGTACCCGCCGAACCGTGGATACAACCGCTGAAACCGGCTGGAAAACGACCGCATATGACCGTTATTACCTGAGCAGCCTTGCGGCAACCGCAGAGCGTTTTGGGTATCTTGTCCGCCAACACTGGTCAATCGAAAATCAGCTGCACTGGTCCCTTGATGTTTGTTTTGCCGAAGACGCCTCGCAAGTCCGTAAAGACCACGCACCGGAAAATCTGGATATCTTGCGAAAGATAGCGCTTAGACTTTTACGTTCAACCCAAACAGACAAGAAACGGAGTGCCAGACGAAAACAATTCAAAGCGGCTCTCAATCAAGATTTCCTTCATGATGTTTTATTTGGCAAATGTTAAATGCTTTTGCCCTGAGTACTCAAGTTGTTGACAAATCCCTATATACCGTATAAATTAGGGCTTGCAAAGCATACTAATCCTATGTACTTTATAAAGCGGAAATGGAATGAGTGATACCGAGGAACTGAAAGGACGGATTGTCTCCTATGCGGATCAGCTGGGATTGAGCCTTTTGGGCTTTGCGCCGGTGGATCGCTGGCAGGAGACGGGGAACCAGCACAGGGAATATTTCCCCCGGAGTATCTGGCCCTGGAGTAAGACCGTGATTGTGGCGGGGCTGCCGCAGTTTTTACCCATGGCGGAGACCACCCCTTCCAGTCTGTACTCCGAGCTCTACAATACCGCCAACCGTTTGCTGGACGATGCGGCCTACCGTCTGGCAAGTTTGCTTTTTTCCCTGGGCCACCGGGCCCACTTCTTCCCCCGGGATGGTTATGGGGAGATTTCAGCCCTGGTAAAGCGGCCGGAGGCGGCCTTCTCCCAGGTTATGGCCGCCAAGTATGCGGGGCTGGGGACCATCGGGGCCAACCACTGCCTGCTTACCCCGGAGTACGGCCCCCGGGTTCGCTGGGTATCGGTGATTACCGATGTGGAATTTACCGGGAGCCCCTTACAGGAGCAGGAGCTTTGCATCAGCTGCGGGCGCTGTCAGAAGGGCTGCCCCATCGGCGCCTTTACACCCCGGCCGGATTCGCTTATCAATGATATGGAAAAGTATAAGTGCGCCCGGTACCACCAGTTTTTGCGAGCGGAATTGCGTTATCCCTGCGGAGTCTGCACCGTGGTGTGCCCCGTGGGGAATGACAGGAAGCTCTACGGGGACAAGGCCGTCTCCGAAGAGGGATTTTACCATGTGCAGAATTTCGGTTCCAAAGAAAGGAACGCTACGGAATTTTATGAAGCCAAAAGGAGATATATTATGGCTAACAGAAATTACAAGTTTGAAACCCTCCAGGTCCATGCGGGCCAGGAGAAGCCGGATCCCGCCACCGATGCGCGCGCGGTGCCTATCTACCAGACATCCTCCTATGTTTTCCCCAGCTCCAAGTCGGCGGGGGATCGTTTTGCCCTGACCGAACCGGGGAATATCTATACCCGGATCATGAACCCCACCTGGGATGTCTTTGAGCAGCGGATCGCCGCGCTGGAAAAGGGGGCTGCCGCCCTGGCCACCGCTTCCGGGGCCGCCGCCACCACCTACGCTATCCAGAATATCACCCGGGCCGGGGATCACATCGTTTCGGATTTCCAGATCTACGGCGGCACCTTCAACCTCTTCGCCAACACCTTTAAGGACCTGGGGGTGGACTGCACCTTTGTGGACGGCAGCAAGCCTGAGAATTTTGAGAAGGCCATCAAGCCCAATACCAAGGCTATTTTCTTTGAAACCCTGGGGAACCCCAATTCTTCGGTGGTTGATATTGAAGCGGTGGCCAGGATTGCCCACGGTCACGGCATCCCGGTGATCGTGGACAACACCTTTGCCACGCCTTATCTCTTAACCCCCATTGAGTACGGAGCGGACATCGTGGTCCACTCGGCCACCAAGTTTATCGGCGGTCACGGCACCTCCATCGGCGGGGTCATCGTGGACGGCGGCAAATTCGACTGGGCCCAAAACGACAAGTTCCCCGGCCTCTCCAAGCCCAACCCCAGCTATCACGGGGTGGTCTTTACCGATGCGGTGGGGCTCGTAGCCTATATCATAAAGGCGCGGACCACCCTGCTCCGGGACACCGGCGCGGCCCTCTCCCCCTTCAACGCATTCCTCTTCCTCCAGGGCTTGGAAACCCTCTCCCTGCGGGTGGAGCGGCATGTGTCCAACACCTACAAGGTACTGGACTTCCTCAAAACCCATCCCCAGGTAGAAAAGGTGAACCACCCCCTTTTGGTGGATCACCGGGATCATAACCTGTTCACGCGGTACTTCCCCCGGGGCGGCGGCTCCATCTTTACGATTGAAGTTAAGGGCGGCGCGGAAAAGGCCAAGCGCTTTACCGAGGAACTGCACCTCTTCTCCCTGCTGGCCAATGTGGCGGATGTGAAGTCCCTGGTGATCCACCCGGCTTCCACCACCCATTCCCAGGTTGAAGAAAAGGACCTGCTGACCCAGGGCATCAAGCCCAACACGGTGCGGCTCTCCATCGGGACCGAGCATATCGACGACATCATCGATGATTTGAAACAGGGCTTTGAAGCTATAAAGTGAAAAACAAACCGTGAACCATGAAGAATTTAACCACAAAGGATGCTAAAAGCACGGAGGATATAATTTCGTGTGTTTGGTGTTTTTTGTGGTTAATTCCTCATTATGATTTTTTTACACGAAATATGAAAGGTCTCTGTCTTTATTCCTTTTAAATGCATAAAAAGGAGAGATTATATGAAAAGACTACTTGACAAGAAGCGGTGTACTCCGGCATCATTTACCCCCCCCAGACCGTCCGAAAACTAAGTCTCAAACAGTTCTATTCTTGAAATATGCCTAATGTTACCCGCCCAATTCCTG
>BNVE01000218.1 GCA_025997875.1 Spirochaetia bacterium | reverse complement strand
CGGATCGGCGAGGGGAAAAACTGGCGCTACCTTCTACCCGCCGGGACCCGGATCATTATCGAGGACCGGGGACTCTATGGTGCCGATGGTATAGGACACCCCTTCCCGTTTCAGTTCGCAATCGTCATAGGTCTTTTCATTCCCCTGCTCATCCTGCCCCCTGATGTCCTGACCGATAAAGAGCTTCCCGATATGGAATTCAAGGCGGACCGGCTCGAAAGGATCCGGGTTCAGGGACATTTCCACATTGACTAACCGGCCGTCATTAACCCTGCAGTTGATGTCAAAACGGATTTGGCGGTCCCGGATGTTTTCGATGGGCGGCTCATTGGCGGCTATGCCGGTTACGGTCAACTCCCGCCCGATAAGGGCAGAAAGAAGCCGGGAGAGCGCCCCCTGGGATTCCGGAATGTCTTTGGTGAACACCGCCTTGAATACATTATCCAGGCAAATATCAATGAGATCATCGGTATCATCAAAATGAACCTTCGCCAATAGTGCCCTCCGGAGATAATCTTCCCTTCAAATATACCGATTTTGGGGGCTTTCCGCAAGGATTCGGATACCCATACAGGAATTTGCATTTTAACCACAGACCTCAGAGACCCTCACGGACAAAGGAAAGGATAGGAAAGCAGGAGTCTGTGAGGCTCCCCCGCGCAAGCGTCTTGTGTGGTACCGCCAGCAGGCGGCTTGTGGTTGAATTGGGAATTATCGGGCTACTTGACCTTTCCGGCCCTTTCAGGGTATAAATATTGACTAATGTTATTTTGAAGTAAAGGGAATGTTATGTACGCATTGGTAGAGTTTAAGGGAAAGCAGTATAAGGCTGAAAAAGGCGCGGTTCTCAAGGTTGACAAGCTAGATGCTGAGCCCGGATCAAGCATTAATATCGACTCGGTGCTTTTGGTGAGCAAGGGTCCCGCGGAAAGCGGGTCCCCGGACACGGTAACCGTGGGCGCCCCCTATGTAAAGGGCGTTTCGGTGTCCGCCACGGTGGAATCCCATGGGAAGGACGGCAAGATTATCATCTTCAAGTACATGCCCAAGAAGGATTACCGCCGCAAGAACGGCCACCGGCAGCAGTATTCGGTCATCAAAATCGGGGATATTGCGGGGCTGTAGTCCCGTGGGCTATAGCCCTTAGGGCCTAAGCCTTGGATGTATCCTGTGATACAGATCGGCGCGGTTTTGGATGAGGCGGGGCTTTTGAGGTCCTGTAAGGTCCGGGGGCACGCCGAAGCGGGGCCTGCGGGGGCGGACATTGTCTGCGCTGCGGTTTCCGTGTTGTTACGAACCGCCCTCAGAACCCTTTCCGGCAGGAAGGGGATCACGATCCGGGGGGGCGCGCCGGAACGGGGCCTCCTGTGGATGGAGGTGGATTATACTGCGGAGGGCAGGGAATTCCTTGCCGCCGCGGGGGCCTTTCTTGTGGAGGGGCTCAAATCGGTTTCGGAAGATTACCCGGATTATTGTACGATGAAGATTACGGAGGAATGATATGGCACGTAAACGCGGCGGCAGTGGCGCTAAAAATGGACGGGATTCACAACCCCAATATCTCGGAATAAAGGCCTCGGGCGGTTCCATTGTCAAGGCCGGGACCATCATCGCCCGTCAGCGGGGGACCAGGATCCATCCCGGAACCAACGTGGGCTGCGGCGGGGATTATACCCTCTTTGCCCTGGTGGACGGGACGGTCAGCTTCTCCCAGCGCCGGGGGCGGAAACTCGCGTCAGTCCTTGCTGCAGAATAAGTTTGCCGACGAAGCGCTGATAGAGGTTTCTTCCGGCTCGGGCGGGAACGGCTGCGTAGCTTTCCGCCGGGAAAAGTACGTCCCCAAGGGCGGCCCCTCCGGGGGCGACGGGGGCAGGGGGGGTGATGTGGTCTTTACCATGCGCCGGAACCTGCGGACCCTGGCCCATTTACGGTACAAACATTCATTTAAAGCAGAAAATGGTCACGATGGGGAAGGTTCCGGCCGCTACGGCAAGAACGGGACCGATATTGTCATACCCCTGCCCCCGGGGGCGGTGCTCAAAGACGCCGGGACCGGGGACATTATCCGGGATTTTGGCAAAACACGTGAGGATTTCGTCTTTCTTAAGGGCGGAAACGGCGGCTGGGGGAACATCCACTTCAAATCATCGGTGAACCAGGCCCCCCGCAGGGCTCTGCCGGGCAAAAGCGGCGCTCAGGCGCGGCTTAAGGTGGAGCTGCAGATCATCGCCGACATCGGTTTGGTGGGCTTTCCCAACGCGGGGAAGTCCTCCCTGCTGGACCGTTTTACCAATGCCCGGCCCAAGATCGCCCCCTATCCCTTTACCACCAAAATTCCCAACCTGGGGGTCCTTACCTTGGATGACCGGGACGTGATCCTGGCGGACATCCCCGGCCTTATCGAAGGGGCCTCCGAAGGGCATGGCCTGGGTATCCGCTTCCTCAAACACATCTCCCGGACCTCGGCGCTGGTTTTTCTGGTGGATTTATCGGATGATAATTACCGGGAAGCCTTTGACATCCTCTGCCGGGAGCTTGAGGCCTTTTCCCCGGAGCTGATACAAAAGCCCCGGCTCCTCCTGGGAACCAAGACCGACCTTGCGGAAAGCGGGGAACGGCTCAAGGAGCTTGCAGCTAAATACCCCAATGAAAAGCTCCGGGGCATTTCGGTGTTTTCCGGAGAGGGCATTACCGAATTGGGCTGGGACCTGCTGGAACTGGCCGCTTCCGCCGCCGCCCCGGAGGCGGAGGCCGGGGCAGATGCGGCGACAGATGCTTTAGCGGAGACTGAAACTGCGGACATTGCGGCCCTGGAAGCCGAAATAGATAAGGCTGAAACCGGTTCTGTGGAGGACTAAGGACATGAAGCTGGCAATCCTGGGGGGCAGTTTTAACCCCGTGCACATTGGCCATCTTTTTTTAGCGGACGCGGTGCTTTCAGCCTTTGGTTATGACCGGATCGTCCTGGTCCCCGCGTTCCAGTCCCCCTTCAAGCTGGGTGCTGCGACAGCCTCTTCCCGGGACCGTCTGGACATGCTTGCCGCCGCCATCCCCGGGGACCCCCGGCTGGGTATTGACGATTGCGAACTGAAACGGGAAGGGGTGTCCTATACCATCGACACCATTGAGGACATTACCCGGCGTTACCGGCCCGAAGGCAAACCGGGGCTTATCCTGGGGGATGATCTGGCAAAGGACTTCCCCAAGTGGAAAAGCGCCGATGAAATTGCCGCACAGGCGGATATCATCATCGCCCGGCGGCTCCTCTCCGGGGAGGGGGACTATGCCTATCCCAACCGGCAGCTGAAAAACGAAGTGATGGAGGTCTCCTCTGCCCTGGTTCGGGAACGGATCGGCGAGGGGAAAAACTGGCGCTACCTTCTACCCGCCGGGACCCGGATCATTATCGAGGACCGGGGACTCTATGGTGCCGATGGTATAGGACACCCCTTCCCGTTTCAGTTCGCAATCGTCA
>BNVE01000217.1 GCA_025997875.1 Spirochaetia bacterium | reverse complement strand
GCATTAAAGGAGGCATTATGAAACCGGCGCTTTTGGTTATTGATATGCAAAAGGCATTCTATAATGGATACGGGGTAAAATCCATGGACAGTACCGCAAAAATGATAAACCGTGCAATTGCTTTGTACAGGAAAAAGAACTACCCGATTATCTGGATTCAGAATGAGAACAAGAAAGATAATTTGCTGCGCGGTAGCGCTGGGTTTGAATTCATAGATGCCCTGCAGCCCCTGGACAATGAGAAGCGGATCATAAAAGAATACGCCAATAGTTTTAATAAAACTGATCTGGCGGAATACACTGCCAAAAACGGCATAGATACCCTCATCGTTACCGGGTACAACGCCTTATACTGTGTTTTATCAACCTACCGCGGGGCAATGGATCTGGATCTAACACCAATGCTGCTGAAAAACGGATCCGCAAGCGATAAAAAGAAAAACATACGGCTCGTAGAGGATATCTGCAATATTATATCGGTGGGCATACTGGAAAAATTCTATCAAGAATAAAAAATAAGGGGGATGATTTTCTCATCCCCCTTACCCATATTTACAATCCCAGCAGATACTGGTTCAGCACGTTTTCAAGATACTCCTGCTTGCCGCTGGTAAAGCCGGCGTTTCCGTATTTGACGGAACCGATCTTTGCCAAATCTTCAAAGCTGAGTTCACCCTTGTCGAATTTTGCGCCGTCACCGGTATTAAATGATGAGTACCGCTTCTTCACAAAGGCGGGGATCTTGCCGTCGTCGATGATCCGCTGGGCAATCTCCAGACCTACCGCGAAGGTGTCCATGCCGCCGATGTGGGAGATGAAGAGATCCGCCGGGTCCACGGAATTACGCCGGATCTTGGCGTCGAAGTTGAGGCCGCCGGTGGTAAAGCCCCCGGCCTTGAGGATGGCGTACATGGCAGTGGCGGTTTCGTAATAGCTTGAGGGGAACTGGTCCGTATCCCAGCCGTTCCGGGGTTCGCCGCGGTTGGCGTCCACGGAGCCAAAGAGCCCCGCCGCCGCCGCTGTTTCCAGCTCGTGGGCAAAATCGTGGCCCGCCAATTCCGCATGGTTGGCTTCGATGTTCAGGCGGAAGTCCTTGTCCAGACCGTAGTGGCGGAGGAAGCCGATCACCGTTTCCGTGTCGTAGTCGTACTGATGCTTGGTGGGCTCCATGGGTTTGGGTTCAATGTAGAAGGCGCCTTTGAAGCCCTGCTTCCGGGCATAGTCGCGGGCCATTCCCAGGAATTTCGCCAGGTGTTCCTTTTCTTTTTTGAGGTCCGTGTTGAGGAGGCTCATGTAGCCTTCCCGGCCGCCCCAGAAGGTGTAACCCTGTCCGCCAAGCTCAATGGTGGCGTCAATGGCGGCCTTCACCTGATTCGCCGCCAGGGCCACCACGCCGAATTCCGGATTGGTGGCGGCGCCGTTCATAAACCGGGGATTGGTAAACACATTGGCGGTGCCCCAGAGGAGTTTAACCTCCGCAGCCTTCTGCTTCTTCTTGGCCTTGGCCACTATTGCGGCAAGGTTCTTCTCGCTCTCCGCAGGGGTGGCGCCTTCGGGGGCCACGTCACGGTCGTGGAAACAGTAATACTCCGCACCCAGCTTGCTGATAAATTCAAAGGCCGCATCCTGTTTGTGCTCCGCCGCTTCCAGGGGGGACTTTGCGTCCCTGGTCCAGGGATGGGGGATGGTCGCCGAGCCAAAGGGGTCGGTTCCGTCGGCGCAGAAACTGTGCCAGTAGGCCACCGCAAAACGGAGGTGGTCCTTCATCTTTTTTTTGCCCACCTTTTTTTCCGCATCGTAATACTTGAACGCCAAAGGATTATCGCTCTTTGGTCCCTCGTACTTGATCTTTGCAATTCCGGGGAAATACTCTTTGTTCCCCACAAAATAATCCGCCATGATCTCCTCCTTATTTATAGAGTGGGGACAACGCCCCCAGGTATCGTGAATATTCGCTATAGGCCTTATCGTAGGCCGCCGCCGATGCAGGGTCGGGGTTCACCGTAAGGCCCCCCTCCAATCCTACATGCTCGGCGGTGAGGGCTTCAATATCGGCATTTTGCCCTTCACTTTTTTGCAGACACCAGAGCCCTTGGATGGCCCCGCCCATGGCGGCGGCTTCGTCCCCCGCGGGGAGCCGTACCGGCAGGTTCATTACATTGGCGGCGATACTCTGCCAGAGGGGGCTCTTGGCCCCGCCCCCGGTAAGCCGGATTTCCCGGGCCTTAAAGCCCAGCTGGTGGAAGCCCTCCAGGCCGATCCTCATGCCGAAGATCGCCGCTTCCAGGCTTGCCCGGGCGATGTTTTCCTTCTTGAAGTTGGCGGCGGTGATGCCGTTGATACTGGCCCTGCCGTAGGGCAGGTTTGGGGTCCGCTCGCCGTTGAAGAAGGGCAGCACCACCAGGCCATCGGCGCCGATGGGGGCCTTGGCGGCCTCGGCGTCAAAGGCTTTTACATCAAGGTTGAAAAGCTCCCGCAGTTCCTCGGTGGCCACCGTGCAGTTCATGGTACAGAGCAGGGGCAGCCAGCCCCCGGTGGAAGAACAGAACGCCGCAAGGTTCCCCGCGGGATCGATTACCGGTGCATTGGAAAAACCAAAGAGGGTTCCCGAGGTTCCCAGGCTCATGGCGAGGGTCCCGTCCTTGACCGTACCGGTCCCGATAGCCCCCATCATGTTGTCTCCGCCGCCTGCGGCAACGGGGATTCCCGCAGGGATTCCGTAGAGATGAGACGCCGCAGCGGAAACTGCGCCGGCGGACTCCCCGGGCTTTACCAGCCGGGGCAGACAACCCGCCACCTTGGGGTCAATGTAGGCGCAGACCTTTTCGGACCATTTCCGCTCCCGGACATCGAAGAGCGCAGTACCCGATGCATCCCCGTATTCCGCCGTGTATTCCCCGGTAAGAAGGTAGTTGATGTAATCGTGGGGAAGGAGGATATGGGCTAGTTTGGCGAAGGCTTCGGGTTTATGTTTTTTGAGCCATTGCACCTTTGGCGCGGTATAGCCGGGCCGCATGGGGAGCCCCGTCTGCGCAATCAGCGCAGCCTCACCCCCCGCCGCCTTGGTCAGTTCATCGCACTCGTTCTGGGTGGAGGTATCGCACCAGAGCTTTACGTTGTAAAGCGCCTTTCCCGCCGCATCCAATGGCACAAAACTGTGCTGGTGCCCGGAAACTCCCAGGGCAACGACGGTCTTTTTTAAGGCCCCGTCAATTTTGTTAAAAGCCGCTTTGAGGGCCGCATCGTACCATTCAGCCTTCTGCTCCCGGCTGCCGTCATTTTCGGCTATCAAATCCACCGGGACCTGGGCCTTGGCAACGATAAGCTTCTTCTCGTAATCGTAGAGGATTATTTTACAACTTTGGGTTCCAAGATCGATTCCGCACAGGGTTTTCATAAGCTACCTCGCTCCCCATATTGTATGAACAAACATATCAACATGCCAAGTACCCCTGCCTGTATATGCAGTAATTCCAAATTTAACCACTTTTCCACCCAAAGAGTGGAAAAGTCGACCACACGGACAAAGAAAAGGATAAGAAAGCAGGAGTCGGTGAGGGAAAT
>BNVE01000216.1 GCA_025997875.1 Spirochaetia bacterium | reverse complement strand
TGGCATCATTCACGAAATGCGCCGTATAATTAAACCATAATTGGTATATTTTTACACTATTCTTTCCTAATCAACTCGCTATATATGATTTTTTTGTTTCTCATAGTAAATGCTTTTGCCCTGGGGGGTAGTCGTCCCGCAGTACCACATAGAGGTCCAGGTCGGAATCCTTGTGGGGCTTCCCATAGGCGTATGAGCCGAACAGGAATATTTGCTCCACCGGGATTGCCTGGACGATGAGTTCAGTGAGTTTGTCCAGTTCCGCCTGAACCGATGCGTTCATAAATACAATATAAACCGCCCATAAAACCATGTCAACGCAACGGCCGTATCCCGCAACGCTGTATCCCACGAAGCATCTCACGGTTATTTTTCCGTCAGGTTATACACACCGTCCCAATCATCCGCCGGGGAGCTTGAGAGGAAAGCTGTGCAGCGGTCAAGGTATTTTTGGGCAGGAGCGTCACCCTTTGCGGTTGACAGGATTTCCCGAAAACCTTCCGCCGCCTGTTTCCAATCCCGTTTTTCAAACAGGTCCAGGGCTTCGTGAAAAACCTCAACAAGCTGTTTTTGTTCCGGCGCGGCGTTTTCCAGGGTGTCAAGCAGTTCGTAGAGACGCACCGGCTGGTTGATCCCCACTACCCGCACCCGGTCAAGTTTGCGGGTAAGGAGGCGGCCCCCGGTTTCACGGATAGTATCTTCCGAGGCGAGTATCCAAGTACCGTACTGTTTATTAACCCCCTCAAGACGGGCGGCAAGGTTTACCGTATTCCCCATGATCGTATAGTTCATCTTGTTTTCCGTTCCCATGTTGCCGGCGACCATGCTTCCGGTATTGATGCCGATACGGGTTAAAAGCGGAGCGGGGGAAAGGTTCTGTTCCCTGATGGTTTTATTTAATTCCACCTCCAGGCGCTTCATGGTGATAGCGGAAACACAGGCCCGCAGAGGGTGATCCGGAAGCTCCAGGGGAGCGCCGAAAAAGGCGATTATCGCATCCCCTTCGTATTTGTCGATGGTTCCCTTTTCGGCGAGCAGCACATCGCTCATGGCGGAAAGATAGCGGTTGAGAAGGCTCACCAGGTCTTCCGGTTCAAGCTGCTCGGATATGGTGGAAAATTTCTGCACGTCGGTAAACAGGGCGGTCATGTGGCGCTTGGTTCCGCCTAATTGCAGACGGGAAGGATCGGCGACAATTTCTTTTACCACGTCGGCTGAAACATAGGTGGAGAAGGCTTTGCGGATAAAAGATTTTTCATGTTCCGACTTGAAAAAGGCGATAAACTCCCGGATGATCAGCGCTCCCGCCATTGCGAGAAACGACCCCAGGGGTTTAAGAAATATTTTTTTGAGAACAAAACAACCAACGGGAAAAATTACCGCTAACAGGATACCTGCTATTCCCAGCATGATGCGTGTGTTGCTTTTAAAGCCGCTGGGGCCGGTTAAGAACAGCGGTACTAAAAGAAAAGCGAATAACACGCTCCACCAGACCGGCAGGGGTGTAATGAACGAATTTGAGAGAATCGTATCCAGCACCACGGCGTGGGTTCCCACATTTACATATTTACCATGAAAGGGATTGACCCCGATATCGGTGGTTCCGGTGTCTATCCGCCCGATAATGCACCATTTGCCGTTTAACCTGTCCGCGAGTTCTCGGCTCAGAACGGCGCGGGCGTTTAATTCGGTATCAATATAGTCGAGCAGGTTTTGGCAATACTCCGCTTCTTCCCGAATGGCTTCGGCGGTTTCGGTGTCGCCCGGGGCAGCGTATTCCAGCGCCCATTTTGATTGGGTTTCGATATACTGTTCAGCGGAGAGGATGGCGGCAAATTCCCCGGTCAACCCAAAGGCCCTGTCCCGCAGGGCGATATACTGTTCAAAGGCAGAGGCGGAACCGTTTTCCAGGGCTTCAGTTTTCGCGTAACGGGCCGTGTCAAAAAGGGCCAGCAGACTTTTCGCGTTAGCTGAAAGTTCGGGAAACAGTGCCTCGTTGGAAAATACCAGGGCATTAAGGTATTCCTCAATGTGGGCTTCGTATTCGTCGAGAACGGAAAAGTGGGCGAAGGAAACATGGGTGTAACTCTCTTCATAGGTTTCAGGCGGCCAGTCCAACAGCATGGCCCCTTCTTCGTCCAGGGGGATAACGAAATTTTCGCCGCCGCGGTCAATGGTAAGGCGGCGCTTCTCCAGTTTGATGGCCGGATTCCCCCAGGAAGCCATGAGGGGGGCAAAGACAAGCTGCAGGTACCAGCGGCCGGCCGCTTCCCGGGTCAGAAAAATACGCCGCCGCACGCCGTCGCCGTCCACAGTTATATTGGTAAATCCCGCCCCGCGAATCGCGTTTGCGAACAGCGGAATAGGGGGCAGGATATCGGCGCTTTTTTCTCCGCTGACGCCGCCTGCGTTTTCGACCGGGTATGCAAAACGCCCTTCCGCGAACACACGCCGCCCGGCCTGTTCGCCGGAAAGGGGCCGCTCCTGAAGATTGAGTGTACCCCAGGTGTTACCAAAGATGGCGGCAGCCTGTGAAAGCAGGATGTCGTCATCGCCGGTTATTTTCAGCGTATCCGCGAAAAGGGCGTCCCGTTCCGTTTCAATAATTTCCGTTAGGTCGTCAATATAGGAGGGGGCCCTTCCCGGCGGGATACGGCCCGTACCCACCGCATTGAGTATATCTGCCACGGTTGCGCCGATTTCCGAAAAACGCCGGTCGTAATCCAGGGCAAGCCCTTCCTTTAAATAGACTTCATCCACCTGGGTGGGGCTTTTATCGACATACTCAATATCGAAAACAGCTAATTCCGCGCCAAACTCTTTGAGCCGGAGGAGGCCGCCGGCCACGACCCGCCGGGGCCAGGGAAAGACGCCGATTTTGGCGATGGCCGGATCATCTACGTCCAGCAAGACCACCTTGTCTATCCGTTCCCGGCGGGGGGTTAACCTGAGAAACAGATCATACACACGCGCTTCGGCGGCATTGAAAAAGGGGACAAGGTACAACAGGGAAAAGACCAGCGCCGAGACAAGGGCGGTTAACAAAGAAATTTTTCTTAATGACATTTAATCCCTACCTTAGTAATTGATGTTATGACTGTCACCCTCTACGTTCTCTCCGTCCCGGCATGCGATTTGTAGTATCCTGTAAGCAAGAGGCCGATATGAGCGATCCAGCGGTTTTATTAGAGGAAATCCAGTCCCTCCCGCCCAATCTTGCGGCGGAGGCTCTGGATTTTGTGGGGTATTTGAAGCAAAAAAGCCGGAAAGAAATTCCTGGGGGCGGGGCCGCCGCTCCGAGGGCGGGAAAGTCCGCTGTCCTTTCGCGCTTTACGATGGCGCAGATTGAGGAATGGGCACAAGCACCGGAGATACAGGCGCTGGTGGGCGCGCTTAAAGGCGCTGACCTTCCCCCTGATATTACCATGAAGGATATTCGGGAAATGCGGCTTGCGGAAAAATACGGAAGCTGCCGTCATCAACGAACTTATCCGCAAAGAGATTGCCACCGCGCTTCCCGCCTGATTTCCTCATATTCTCCTCACTCCGCTCTCAAATTCGCTGCCTGTCACGGCTGAATAATTCAATATTAAACACGAAATGGCG
>BNVE01000215.1 GCA_025997875.1 Spirochaetia bacterium | reverse complement strand
TCCACTTTAGGGCTACAAATAATCGTACATAGCGGTACGATTAGGCGTGTAAGAACGACTAAAGAGATAAATACGGAGATAAAGGAGTAAGATAATGAGAAATGTTCTCATAGAAGAATTTCAAAATCTAGCTACTCCAAATAATAGCCAGGGTACTTATTATTCGTATAGGTACGATTTTGGTGAATATTTGCCGCCGCGTTTTTACCGTAAAAGTAACCTCGAGCTTTGGCTCGCTCAAAATGCAGCACAGAAAAAGGAAGGTTAAAATGACCGATTCGGTGAAAAAAATAATTGAAGAAATTACCAAAAAAACGACTGAGAACTTATCGGATCTTCGGTATGGATCAACCTCGGTAATCCTTCACGTTCACAATTTTCGTATTGTTGATGTTACTTATTCGGTCACTCAAAACATAAAGGATTCAAACCCATCACTTAATCAAAGGGAAAATATTTCAAAGGAGGAAAGTTATGGATAATCATAACAAAAACGATGTAGAGAATGTCTCGGAGAAATGGCGAAAAGAGGTCGTCATAAAAAAGAAGGATAACCAAAAGGAAGAAACTCGCGCGTTGATTTCGACTATTAACCTTGAAGTGCAAGCATGGGTTGGTGGTTTATTTGAATTCCCTAAGAACATTAATGTTCTTTCCATATCAGAAAATGAGCTCCAGTTTCGTAGGGAACTTAGCAAACCTGATGACTTCGATAATATCTTTAATTCTTGCCGGTATTATCTCAGCATAAAAAAGCCGGCTAACAATGGAGATGAAGATTTCATTGAAGCTGACTTTCTTAGGGATGTTCTGAAAAAACTCTTTTCGAGTAAGTCCAATATCTTGGAATATGTTCCCGATTTTATTCAAAACGAGAACTTAGGTTATTTTTATGGCAATCTCAATGAATTCAAGGAGGATGAAATTACCCGTTTCTTAATGACCGCAAAAGCTAATGTGAATTTTGTGTGTTCTTTTTCATTCTCTCAGGAAAATCCTGAGAGCTGGTTTCCAAAAACCATGAATCCAATTGTTGAGAAATTCCCATTAGGTTCTGTTAAGAGGCTAGTATATTATGGTCTAATAATTGGAATTCTATCTTTATATGAATTCTGGCATGATCATGATAGCTCTGAGCTAATTACTTTTGAGCCGGATTCCATGAACGTTTCGTTACTAGAGAAATTAGTATGGGCAGAATGGATAGAAGCATGGGGAGATGATGGGGATGGACTTGTTTTCGAGGTTCCCAAAATTTCTTCATTTGTATACCCATGGTCTAAGCTCGACGAAGATGGTTTCAAAATAAAAGGGTAAAATCTGAACAAAACACTTGGCGGGAAGCCAGGTGTTTTTCTCTGATATGGATCAGAAGTTTCCCATACCTACTGAAGCCAGACGGGGAAGGGAAGTTTATCTCTAAATGAATTTTAAAGGAGTTTGTAATGAATAATTTTTTTGATTTATCACGTCTCGACGGAGAGGATGCAGGTCGTGGCAAAGAGATTGTTATTTATGAGCCAAAGTTAAATCCGCGGGAAGATGTTCGGATACTGATGCACCCTTATTCGGAGGGTACAGGCTTGCTTTATAATGGGAGTATCTTTGAGCGCATTCCAGTGCATAAGGCATATTCTTTACTGTCTGAATTGTACAATAAAGAAACAGGAAAAAACGCGAATAAAGATAAACTGAAATGGCATTTCCCTGATTTATTTATAACGCAGACAGATATGAATATGTCGGAAATTCTCACCGGAAGGGATGGGAATGCGTATGATTTTGCCGCCTTGAGAAAATCCATTAAAGATAGTAATTACAAAGGTTATGAATCAAGTGATTTTTGGATCAAGCCTGCTTCATTTTATAAAGATCGCGTTCCTACCCAGCAATTAGGTGCAAAATATTTACTACCGAAGGAAAGACCATGTGAAAGCAAGATTATAGATTTCTTCAAGGAACGGCTTTTGAACGAAGAAGACTATTTTTCATTAATGACCGCTATAGTAAAAGGCTTCGTTTTGAATAGGTCTTCAAAGGAAAGTATTGTCATACTATCCCCTGTCAAAAATTCAGGAAAAACTGTAGAATCAAAGGTTATCAAAAATATGTTTGGCGATTATGCTGAAAAAATCAACTTGAAAATTATCACTCCCAATGCTACCGATACTGAAAGATATAAATATTACTATGATCATAAAAATATCCGTTTTTTTATTATTGGTGAAACAGATCAAGCTATAGTCCTGAATGAAAGAACTATAAAGGATATAACTGGGCGAGAAGATTTACCAGTGCCATTCAATAACAGAGAGGAAAATAGCTTTAATGTTAATTTTCAACTTTTTGGTGGTGGATCAAATATACCATTTAAGCCAGAAGATTCAAGATTTACTCTTTATGACCGAATATTTTATCTTCCATTTGGTAAAGTTCTTCCACTAGAGGAACGGGTTGAAAATTTCGAAAAAGTCTTAGGAACCGACCAAGAGTTGGATACCTTTTTTTCATATCTGGTGGATAATTTTTCTGCTCAAATAACGACTAATTTTATGAAAAAAACAAGAAGCATGTCCTTGGCAGAAGACTATTCTCGCCTTCTGAATGAAACTGTCCGTTTCTTTCTCGATAAGTGTTGTTTGCGTGGTGTATCAACAAGCAACTCAAATTTGCAAAAATATACTTGTTCACAAATTCATACTCTCTTTTTGAAATTCATTCGTCTATACGGAATATTTATCATTAAGAAGTTACGGTTTAATTATGATGCAGACGGAAATGAGTTGAATGATAGTCAGATATTAGGATTATTTTCGTTCCCAACAGAACGGGAATTTAAGAACCTAATGGATAGGGAACTTGGCGCTGCGACAGTAGACAGCAGGAGCAATAAAGGATACATGTGGAAGAATTTGTTTGTAAAAGCTCCTTTGATATTTCTTTTCAATAATGAAAACATTCAAGACTATGTTAATAGCTTTGATGAAATATTAGCAAGCCTTGACCGAATTAAAACAGTCGATGATGCTTTTAATTCGATAAAAGCATTTAACAGTTCAATGCAAGGTGGATTAAGTGATGTACAATTGGCGATATTATTGCATTGCCAAGGATTGATTTGAAGCAGGTCAATGAGCTGCTATAAACGGCAATTATCACTTTATTTTTTGAGAATCAAGTACCTCCTCTACCGGCCTATGCGCTCTAGTGTTACACACGAAGATTTCCCTGGACCATTCTGCCAAGAAAGACCGTTTTCCAATCACTCAAAGTCCCTATGAGCCCATAGCAATGCGGTGATTATTAGGCTCAAAATTTGAAATATTTGGACAGAGCATGGTAGTCATATTCAGTCATATATAGATAAGAGGCTTATTTATTAAAGTTCCTAAGTTTCCTGATTGGCAGAGGCGATGCCTGTTTTTTACTGGACTAGATAATACCCGATTCCCCAACCAAGAATGTTACAAGATAACCCATTTTTTAAGGGGGACACCCTTCTCGAAACAATGTTTTGAGCACGAATAGTGCTTAAAAGCACTGATTTTTAAGGGGTGGGGGAGATTTTTTATGGCGATACCGTGACCATCTCTAGTCCCTCAACTACTTGAATC
>BNVE01000214.1 GCA_025997875.1 Spirochaetia bacterium | reverse complement strand
TCACCCCGGTAAAGGGATCCTCATTCGCCAAGAGACATTGCCGATCAAATTCCTGCCCATAGGTTTCGGTGAATTCCTCAATAAAGATGGCGCCCAAATCGGTGAATACATCCTCCTCAAATTCATCAAACCACGGAATAAACCCCGCCAGGGTATAGGCTTTCAGTTCCACCCGCTGCGCCCCCTGAGGCTTACTCCCCTGAATGGCCTGACCGTAAGCGGTAAGCCAGTGCAGCTGCACCCCGCCCCGGTCCCGCTGGGGAAGGTAGATAGACGGCCCCATCATCGGACGATGACGCACCAGTCCCATCATCACGCTTTTTTTGGCGGCATCCTGCATAATCTCCGTCTCATAAATCGGATTGATCAAATACTGTTCCCCCGTCCCGTTTGCGAGATTCCCCATCGGCTCCCCCAGGGCCGCCTTATTTACCGTCCAGCCCTTTTCCCCATAGGCCACATCACGGGGATTCGTCCAGTTATCCGCCTTGAAATTCGGCGAGAAGGACAACTCCGCCAGCGTCTTGTGATTTCCCGCCCACGATGCGGCAATCCCTTTACCCAGGGCGTAACACAGTTCCCGCCGTGTCAGTTCCTTGGGATACGCCGCCTTCGTTTTCAACTCATCCCGCAGACCCTTCGCCGTACTTTTCAGGGCTTCAATTTCATCCCCGTATTGCTTCTCCAGGGTTTCACAAATCTTAAAAATATCCTCAAGGATCACCTCTTTTTCCTTGAAGTATTTTGCCGCCGCCTCATCATTGCGGAACCCGATCTGTTCAACCTTCACCATCTCCGCCAGCTTCTTTCTAACCGCCACAATCAATTCATTTCCCATACCTTACTCCTTCTTTAATAAAACCGCCCCAAAAACCGGAGACAGCTCCCTGTTTGATTTCCGTTGTTCCCTTGCTCAATGCGAAAGGGTTAGCCGGAACATTGCACACACTGAATTCAAGCAGTTCCTGTTTGCGGAAGATAAGACTTGTCCCGTCCTTGCTGTCCTCTTTGGACGGCAGCTCAATCTCCAACACCCGGAACCCCACAGACCCCGCCCGGATCACCCCCGCCTTCACCCGCTCCCCGATAGACCAGCCGAAAGGATCGTAATCCTTACCGTTAAAGACAATGGACCCATGCAGCCCCTTGTCATCAGCCACAATGTTTTCAGCCCGGCCAATCGCCGGAATATCAAAACAATGCGCCCACTGAATCACCGGATTATTGCAGAACTGCTTAAAGTCCCAACCCGCCGGATCAATCCGCTCACTCATGCGGTCCAAATCAAACGTGCTGAATGTCCAGGCTATTCCCTCAGGAACAGCAGGAACACGGTTACTGTCTGTTTCCGCTTTCTCTTCAAGCACAAAGGGGACCGGCGCGATAAGCTCCACATCAAGCCCGTCCTTGATGGTCCTAATTCCGCTATCCGTGCCCCTCATCCCCAATTCCCCCCGCAGGAATTCCAGAAGCCCCCGCCGGTCCTGAATCCCGAATTCCCCACTCTTAGTCCGTACAATCAATTTCGTAATCCTCCTCTTGCCCCGCCAGTTCCTCAACCCTTATCAGTCCCCGGTTAAGCCCGTATTGAATGTAATCAATCATCCGTTCCCCCCCGCATACCCGGCTGATATGCATCCGGTGGGTCTTGATCGTATTTACCGAAAGACAAAGCAAATCCGCTATTTCCTTTTTCTTCTTGCCGAATACGGTAAGCCGGAAAACCTTTAGCTCCTGTTTGCTCAAGGGTCTTTCTTCACCCGGTAAAGCCTTCATCTTCTCCGTCAGGTCCGCTACCAGCGGCGGTATATAGCTGCCTCCGTTCAGTACTATTTGTAACCCATGCCGGAATTCTTCTTCCTCACCGTGCAGGTCAAGGTAACTCTCCGCCCCCCAGGTCACCAGCTGCGCCGCCGTCAGGGGATTGCAAGGCCCCACCGCAAACACCGCAACATGGAGAAGCTCATACCGCTTGCAGAGCGCCTTGATAAGCTCCCTGGTATCCGCCCCCTCAAAGTTGCTTTCTATGAACACCAGCCGGGGCTGGACCTGCTTAATCTTCCGCCACAGGTCCCGCTCATTCCCCGTCCAGCACAGATCATTATCCGTCGCATAGATACGGTTCTCCACCTTCATCAACAAGCCCCGCATAATCTTTGCCACAATCCCCGAAGGCGTGGCGATAATAATTCCATTACGCATCATCACAGCCCCTTTACGGATTATCCGTTTGAGTAGTCTCGTTGATAGGAATAAGATTCTTCGGCTTGTACCAGATATTCCCCCAGGATTTCGCCTCTTTTCCCCGTTCCCGCAGCACGTCATTGATGGTCTTTAACCCGGCGTTAATCTCCGCAATATCCCGGCTGCTCTGCTCATCTTCACTTTGCTGTAATTCAGGTATATCCCGCAAATCGAAAATCCCTTCCTCCCGCAAGCCAAGGCGTGCAAAAAACTGCGCTTCGGCAATGTGCTCAAAATCCTTGAGCAGGGGGATGATGGTATGCTTCCAGAAAGCGGCATGTTGTTCCTTGGTGTCCTTACCGGACAGAGCGGTGGACTTATCATTGATGTTAGCCACCCGTGGAGGAATGCCGAACTTCGCCAGAATCGTATACACAATCCACCGTTTAAGCTCAAAAAGTTTCACCACCTCCGGGGTAAAACTCAAAGGCTCAAAGGATGTCCCCTTACCCAACACCGCGATCTTCCGTCCCGCGCGAACCGCACCGTATTTACTCTCCCACCTCCTTTCAAGCGCATCCGCCTCCTCGGGGCGGATCGTCTGGTCAGTTTTCAGGATGCCTTGAGGAACGGCGTTGTTTTTAAGAAGCTGCGAATTGGCCTTATTCGCATAGTAATCCTGTTCAAGTTCCGGACTCAGCGCCGCCAGCGGAGAAACACCCCGCAGCGGGTTCCACTGGTTCCAGTTCTTAAAGTGAACGAGTTCATCCGGTAACATTGGTATTAATTCATAATCGGTTTGATAGGTCCATTTTGATGTGTTACCACGGAATAGCGTATCAACCGATTGCCCGTAAGGCGCTTCACGCCTGACACGCCGGGGATCGAGAACATAGATTGCATCCGGTATACCACCGCGATAATCAGGACCAAACCACCAGAAAGCCTCACCCTCAAGAAACCACCAGGCGGCAGTTTCTTTCCAAAGATCATAACGGTTCAGACTTGGGTTCGGCCTCCTGAACAAATCGTAAAGCGGCCCGCCCACGACCTCATTACCACCGCACCGAAGCACAAAGGATGCGCGGGCAATATTGCGGATAAGAATATCAATCGAGATATTCACCCAGGCATTGCACACATAGTTATCCTGTGGATCAGCGGACCATAACATATTATTATAATCATCCATTGTTGTCAAATTCGTAACATTATTTTCTTGCTCCGGATGTGCCTTTTCCTGACCACGGAAAAATATTTTCTTAATCGCCTTCATCTTGTTTCCCTTACATACCAATAGCGGATATAATCACCCCAATGGATTATTTTCACGATGCAATCACCCCCTGTTGGCTATCGCTGAATATGGCGTACCGCATAGCGTCCAGGTAGTGATCATTCACCTTGATAATCTCCCCGTCCTCATCCCGGCTATAATCCCATATCTCCGAAAGTACCCCCGTACACTTTGAAGAAACAAAGAACTGCCCCCGCTCCATCTTGGCGACGATATAATCAATCCCCGCATCCACGCTGTTGTTTGCTTTCGTCCCGTTCGTAATTTCCTGTATACGTTCCCCACCCGCAGGATCGCA
>BNVE01000213.1 GCA_025997875.1 Spirochaetia bacterium | reverse complement strand
TTTCCCATTCGGTGCACTGTTCATTTTTATGCGGGTCAGCATCAAGACCCGTAAAACAATCCGCAATTTCCTGATACAGTACCGGATGATTTTCCTTCACCATTAAGACGTAGTCGGCACCCTTCTGTCGTATTTTTCGGGCAATTTCCCGCTGACACCCCATAGCGTCAATCGTGACCGTGTCGCCTTGTATATCTATCGTGTCTAATAATTGCGGAATAGCGGTTATTTCGTTACTCTTTTTCCCGGTCACCAGCTGCCCCAAGACCAGGTTTTCCGCTCCAACCCACGCCGAAACCACATGAACGGCATGATTTTCGCCGTCTACGCTCCCGCGTATTGTTTTTCCATCTATATTGATGTTCCGGTCTCCGCATTGACTGACCAGATTCAGCCATCCGTACATGCTTTTCATCAATTCTTTAGGATTCACCCGCCGGAAAACACGCTCAAACGTGCATTCATCGGGTATCCCGTTCGGTAATTCCAGAAATGTTTTGAACCAGCTCTTCCGGGCCTGTCCCAATTCCTCCATTGCTTCAAATTCATCCTGCCCGCTTATGACGGTGCATAGTCCGATTACCAGGATATCAATCAAGTTATGCCGAAAATTGCCTTGATGCCGCCTGGGATCGTGAATCTCCCCCAAAAAATCGGTCATTTTGGTTATATCGGCTTGCGTTACTTCCATTCCTTCTTCCCCTCCCAGTGAAGAATAGAAGTTTATCATAGAATTCTAAATGCTTTTGCCCTGTTATAAAGGGGAGAGTGAACCAAAGCAGGAGCGAGGCCATGGCATACAAGGTAGGTATAGAGCGACAGCAAACGATACTGTTCCCCGAAAGAGTGGAAGACTATATCGGTCCGGAAAATCCGGTGAGGATATTTGACGCATTTGTAAACGGCCTGGATATGTTTCAATGCGGATTTAACCGGGCGGCGCCGAGTGCGGAAGGGCGGCCACCCTATGATCCGCGGGATCTGCTCAAGCTGTATATCTATGGTTATTGTAACGCGGTCCGGTCTTCGCGGCGGCTTGAGAAAGAGGCCAAACGGAACCTGGAGTTGATGTGGCTGTTGAACAAACTGACACCGGATTTTAGAACCATAGCTGATTTCAGGAAAGACAACCGGAAAGCCTTGAAGGAAGTGTTCCGGGAGTTCAACCGGTTATGCGACACGCTGCATCTGTATACGAAAGACTATATAGTCGCTCCTTAACAAAGGCCTAACTCCTTATATTACAAAGAATTAGCGGGCAAAAGCCTTTCAAATAATTACCGGAAAGTGTACAATAAGGCATAAAAACCGGCAAAGAGAGGGGAAAAATGCTCGGCACATTACCTGACCGGAACCAGCGCGAACTGTACCGCCCGCTGCTCACGGACCTGATAGACCCGCAGCACGAACTGGTGCTGCTTTCGGACAGTATCGACTGGAATTATTTTGAAACGGAGTTTGCGCCGCTGTATGCCAACGTGGGGCAATTAAGCGTTCCGATCCGGCTGATGGTCGGCTGTCTGATATTGAAACAGATAAAGAATCTGGGAGATGAGACACTGGCGAAAGAGTGGGTAGAAAATCCATATATGCAATACTTCTAAGGAAACCTACGGTTTCCAGGGATGCGTTGTTTTGAGCATCGGTTTCCGTTTGACCCGAGTGACTTTGTGCATTTTCGTAAACGGATAGGGGAAGGTGGATTTGAAAAGATATTTGCTGTGAGCGTGAAGCTGCACGGTGGGGAGAAAGAAACAGGGAAGGCGAAGTGGCATCTGTCGGACACGACGGTACAGGAAAACAACACGACCTTTCCAACGGATGCGAAACTGTGCAAGAAAGTGATAGACAAATGCAACAAGATAGCGAAGGAAACGGGGATACATCTGAGACGGAGCTACAGGCGGGAGAGCAAACAACTGGTGCGGGACACGTACAATGGCAAACATCCGGCACGGGCGAAGCAGGCAAAAAAGGCGCGGAAACGGCTGAGAACGATAGCAAACGCGCAAATACGGGACTTAAAACGGAAAATGAGCGGAGCGGAAAAGGAAGCGTACCGGGAAACAGTTGAACGCTATGAAAAAGCGGTTAACCAGGAGCGGAACGACCGGGAAAAAGTATACAGCCTGCACAAGCCGTTTACGCGATGTATAGCGAAAGGGAAAGCGCACAAACAGTACGAGTTTGGAAATAAAGTGGGTATAGTAGTAACGGGAAACCAGGGACGGAAAATCATCACCGCAGTAAAAGCGTTTTTGGGCAGTCCTTATGACGGGCACACGATAGAGCCATTATTGGAACAAATGGAGCATAACGGGATGGCGCTGTCGAAAGAAATCATCTACGACCGTGGAGGCAAAGGCCGGAAAGAAATAAAGGGAGTGAAGATACTCACGCCTGACAAACCGAAGCAGACAGACAGCGCGTACCAAAAACAGCAGAAACGGAAGCGGTTCCGGTCACAGGCGGGGATAGAGCCAATAATCGGGCATTTGAAAACAGATTTCAGGATGGCGCAAAACTATCTGCATGGGGAAGCCGGGATACAGATCAATGCGTTCATGGCTGCTGCGGCGTGGAACTTCAAGCGATACATGGCGGTTCTGAGCGAAAAAGCCGCGAGGCTTTTTTGGCGCATTTTCATACGCCTGTTTTTTCCCGGTTTCTCATGTTTTGTGCCGGTATAAGTTGATTGGTAAGGATCGACTATATAGCCATAGACGGGAGCAAGTTCAAGGCGGTGAATGCGAAGGACCGGAACTTCACGCAGAGCAAGCTTGACGACCGATTGAAAAGGATAGATGAACATATCACCGAATACCTGCTGATGCTGGATACGGAAGACAAAGAAGAGGGAGACCCGCGACAGTTCAGCCCGAAAGAGATAGAAGAAAAGGTGAAGGGGCTGCGGGAGCGGAAGGAACTATACGAAAGCTATCAACAGGAAATGGAGAAGACGGGAAAGAAGCAGCTATCGCTAACCGATCGGGAATCCAAATTGATGAAAGTGGCCGATGGCGGTTTTAATGTGTGCTACAACGTGCAGACGGCGGTGGATGCGGGGAGCCACCTGGTAGCGGACTTTGTGGTTACCGATCATCCGGCGGATAGCGGGCTGCTGGAAACGGTGGCAACCGGGGTGAAAGAAGCCTTCTCGCTACCCATTATCGAAACTGTAGCGGACAAGGGCTATCCTGATAAAACGGATATGATGAACTGTCTTGAAGCGGGAATCATCCCCCATGTATATTACCGAAGCAGAGGTGGTCGAAAAGAAGCTATATGCCAGGGACGATACCGCCGAAAGGGAAGCCGCCGTGCGGGGTGATGCGCAAACCCCGGAGGAAGATGGGCAGGTGGAAAAAGCGCTGGAAGGCTATTTTATCCGGGACCTTACCAAAGACGTGGTCTATTGCCCTGGGGGGGCGCTCCTCCGGGCAAAGTCGACAAAGAACAATGGGGAAGTGCGGTATTGCAACAAGCTGGCCTGCACGAATTGTAAGCGCCGGTGTACCAAATCGAAGTACAAGGAAGTTGATTTCAAAAGCGGGGACACGCAGATAGCCTGTGCCGCCTATGGACAGGACGGAAAGGAAAAGGCGGTCAAAAATCGTACCGGTGTTAAGCTTCGGAAGACGATAAAAGTTGTACGGCTTCACTTCAAGGTGGATCGCAAAAAACTCGACAACCGAAAATGTCTTTCCGAGCATCCCTTCGGAACGGTGAAGCGTGCCTTGGACAGTGGGTATCTTTTATTGAAGGGAACAGAAAAAGTAACCGGTGAACTATCGCTCACCT
>BNVE01000212.1 GCA_025997875.1 Spirochaetia bacterium | reverse complement strand
TCTGATACTGAGTTTCGTCAAAAATCAGGAAAAGATACCTATGAGTTTGTAACAAAGAATTGGACCGCTAAAGTTGTTGCCACTAAATACTTGTCTATTATAAATGATGATATACCATCCGAATGGATAGGCGATCCTTATAGTTTAAGTTATATATATGGTTATGGACAATCAAAAAAGCAAAAAAAAATGGTGATAGACGCAATAGTGAATCGAGGTGGTACGGATAGTTTGGCTTTATCTGATAAACCTTATTTGATAAATATATTACAAGGAATATAATGTTAAAAAGGTTCTTAAAAGATTCATTTGTATATGGTATTGGTAATATACTGACTAAAGGCATAAGTTTGTTTTTGTTGCCCGTTTATGTCAAGGTCTTGAGCCCTGAAGACTATGGCGTTATAGATTTTTTATTAGTGCTTTTTACATTAGTTGGTGTATTTTTTTCTCTAGAAATTTATCAGGCAATAGCTCGCTATTATCACGAATTTAAAGATATTAATGAAAGAAAAGAGTATTTATCGACAGCGTTCTTGTTCATTAGTATTTCTTATTTGTTGTTTACAGTATTGATTATTCTTTCAAGCAAAAAAATATCTCTGAATGTTTTTAATACTTATTCAAATGCCGAATTGCCCGTGGATATTTCATTGGCCGCTGTTTCTACTTATTTTAGTACTTTATATTCTTTTTCTGGGAGTATTCTTCGATATGGATTTAAAGTGAAAATATTTGCATTATGTTCATTTATTAATTCTATAACTACTATTGTATTAAGTATTGTTTTTGTTGTTTGGTTGCATTATGGAATTAGGGGTATTTTCCTTGGGCAGCTAATTGGTAACACTCTTGCTTTTTCTGTTGCTTTCTATAATTCAAAAGATAATTTCTTCCTTTATTTTAATACAAAAAAATTAAAATTCTTGTTACGGTATAGTCTTCCTCTTATACCATCTAGTATTGGTGTATTCCTTTTAGCTTATTTGGATAGAATTATTATTAAATATTTTCTTACTATCACAGATTTAGGTATTTATGGGGTTGCTAATCGTTTTTCTTCAGTTGCATCCTTGATTATGATGGGTCTAAGTACAGCTATTACGCCTTTGATATATGCAAATTATAAGAAAGATTCAACTCCTGAAGAAATAGCCGTTATTTTTTCATTTCTATCAAGTTTTATTATTATATTTGTGTCTGGTATAACACTATTTAGCAATGAAATTCTTTATGTTTTTACTGCACCTGCTTACTATAAAGCATCCGTATTGTTTCCCTTTTTGTTTCTGGCTGGTTTTTTATCTAAAATGTATGATTTTACTCCGGGACTTTCAATCGCCAAGAAAACAAAAACAATAGCTATTGTATATATATTTGGCGCATTTGTGACAGTATTATTGGACCTTTTGAGTATTAAAAGATTTGGTATACTTAGCGTAGCCGTTGTTAATCTTTTTTCGGCATTACTTGTTTTTATTGTTAATTTTATTTTTTCTCAAAAATACTATAAAATAAATTATCGTTTAAAATCAATTTTTATAACTTGTCCATTGTGTGTTGTTCTTATGTTGATTGCGCATCGTTATTTTTTTGAAATAACTTTATTTTCAATATTATGTAAGCTGGGAATTCTTTTATTGATTATTTCGCTGCCATTTGTTCTTCGTATAGTTGACATTGCATATATTACAAAAGCAATAAATTTAAGGAAGATTAAAACATAATACTATGAAAATGTTGACTATCATCGGCGCCCGTCCGCAGTTTATCAAAGCCGCCGTGTTAAGCCGTTATATCCGCGAAAATCCCTCCTGTGGTGTTACCGAGACGCTGGTTCATACCGGTCAGCACTATAACCAAAACATGAGCGATGTTTTTTTTACAGAAATGGGTATACCTGAGCCAAAAATCAATCTTCATGTTGGTTCCGGTAATCATGGGAAAACAACCGGGCATATGCTTGATAAAATTGAAGAAGTGATCCTTGACCGGAAGCCCGATGCGCTTTTGGTGTATGGCGATACCAATTCAACCTTGGCAGGTGCGCTGGCGGCAAGTAAACTTCATATTCCGGTAGCCCATGTGGAAGCGGGGCTTCGTTCTTATATGATGGCAATGCCGGAAGAACAGAACCGGCGCTTAACCGACCATCTTTCAACATGGCTTTTCTGCCCGACACAAACAGCAGTAGGCAATTTAAGAAAGGAAGGTATTACCGATAGTAAATCTGTCGGCAGACCTGATGCTGATAAAAAAAAGGTAGAGATGACCGGTGATATAATGTATGAAGCATCGCTGTATTATCGTGAAAAAAGTAATATACAGATCAATGGAAAAGGTTTTATCCTTCTGACAATTCACCGGGCGGAAAATACTGATGATCCTGCCCGTCTTGCCGCTATTGTAGGTGCGGTTAATGATTTAGCGGATTATCAGTTTGTCTTTCCGGTTCACCCCCGTACCCGAAAGGTACTGGAGCAGCAGAACCTGAAATTTGCATCCCATGTCAGGGTGATAGATCCTGTGGGTTATCTTGAAATGATTGCTTATGAAGCGGCGTGTTCCGCTGTTGTGACGGATTCCGGCGGTGTACAAAAGGAAGCGTTTTTCTTTCAAAAGCCATGTATTACTATTCGTGATTCTACAGAATGGGTAGAGCTGGTAGATTCAGGCTGGAATACGCTTGTTGGCACGGATACAGATACAATTGTTAATGCAGTAAAAGATATTCGCATTCCTAATGATTATCCGCAATTGTATGGCGATGGTCATTGTGCAGAAAAGATTATCTCATATTTTCATGGAGAGACCAATGTCTAATTCAGAAATATTATTAAAAAAAATCGCAGATAAAACCGTTACAATCGGAGTTATCGGTCTTGGCTATGTTGGCCTGCCGCTCGCGGTTACGTTTGCACGGAATGGCGTTGAAGTTCTTGGGTTTGAGAAAAGTGAAAAAAAATCGGAAGCGGTAAATGCCGTGCAGAATTATATCAGCGATGTAAGCGACAACGACCTTATTAAAGCCGTACAAGAGACGAAAAAGCTTTCCGCAACAACTGATTTTTTGCGCATAAAAGAATGTGATGCGGTTATTATTTGTGTGCCAACCCCACTTGATAAATTTAAAAAGCCGGATATGAGTTATATCGAAAAATCCTGCATTGATATTGGCAAGAATATGAAATCTGGTACTTTTATCAGCCTGGAAAGTACCACTTATCCAACCACCACAGAAAATTTTATGAAGCCCATCATTGAGCGGGAATCGGGATTACAGGAAGGCAAAGATTTCTGGCTCTGCTTCAGCCCTGAACGGGTTGATCCGGGAAACAAAGACTACAAAACCGATAATACACCTAAAGTAGTTGGCGCCCTTGGGGAGGAGGCGAAACAAATCGCGCAGGCGTTATATGGCCTTGCAATACAGCATCTATATATTGTATCTTCACCGCGTATCGCCGAGATGGTAAAAATTCTTGAAAACACTTACCGGCTTATCAACATTTCGCTGATTAATGAGCTTGCGTTGCTTTCCGGCAAGATGGAGATTGATATATGGGAAGTCATAGAAGCCGCCAAAACCAAGCCTTACGGGTTTCAGGCATTTTATCCCGGTCCCGGCATCGGCGGGCATTGTATTCCTCTTGATCCCTTCTACCTTGAGTATATTGCGAAAAATTATAATTTTGATCTTTCGATGATCCATACTGCCGGTGCTATCAATGATTTAATGCCCTACCGTATGATGAACAAGATTGCCTTTGCCTTAAACAGATATAAAAAAGCAATGAACGGTTCTACTGTTTTATTTCTTGGAGTCGCGTAT
>BNVE01000211.1 GCA_025997875.1 Spirochaetia bacterium | reverse complement strand
TCCGAGCGTAGCAGCGGCAGCCCCTACGACGGGGACGACTTCCTCGGTTTCCGTGTTGTGTGCCCCTGAGCCCCGCGAAATGACAAGTCTTTGGTAATCAAAGCACTATTGCGGAACAAAGCGGTTTCCGGCAGATTGGTATCATCCAATGTGCAAAAAACGAGTAATGCCTTTATGTTAGTACCCAAGGGGAACGCTTAAAGGCATTTTTTAGGCAGCGCAGGGGTTCCTGCCGAAGCAGCAAGGGGTACGCCTGTTCTCCGCATAGTTGACACGCTGATCGTTATTTGTTCAATAGTCCCTTTTTACAAATTAGCAGTTAATTTTCTTGCCCGCGAAGCATCTTCTTCCGCATCGATTCCAGGCGGTTCAGCGCTTCGTAGAGGGTTTCGTTTTTTTTGGCAAAGTGGAAGCGGATCAGGTGGTTGACGGGCTCCCGGAAAAAGCTGGAGCCGGGGACAGCCCCGATGCCCACTTCCCGCGCCAGGGTTTCGCAGAATTCAAGATCGCTTTTGTAGCCGTATTCGGAAATGTCCGCAAGAACATAATAGGCCCCCTCCGGCGGGATATGGGGAATCCCCGCATCCCGCAGCCCCGTAACAAAGATGCTGCGCTTTTCAGTGTATTCATCCAGCAGGGATTGGTAGTATTCCTGCGGGAAGCGCAGGGCCGTAACGGCGGCTTCCTGCAGGGGGGCCGCCGCGCCTACGGTCAGAAAATCGTGGACCTTTCTGGCGGCCTCTATAATCCGGTCCGGCGCGATGATATAACCCAGCCGCCAGCCCGTAATCGAATAGGTCTTGGAAAGGGAACTGCACGAAAGGGTGCGTTCCGCCATGCCCGGCAGGGAACTGAAATAGACATGCCTCTGGGGTGCGTACACGATGTGTTCATATACCTCGTCGGTGATCACATAGGCATCGTACTTCGCGGCCAGGGCGGCAATGGTTTCCAGCTCGGCGCGGGTAAAGACCCTGCCGCAGGGGTTTGAGGGATTACAGAGGATAAGGGCCTTTGGCTTCTGCCGGAACGCATCTTCCAGCACATCGGGATCAAAGCGGAACTCCGGGGGAACCAGGGGAACATAGATGGGCTCCGCTCCGGCCAGGATGGCGTCGGCGCCGTAGTTTTCGTAAAAGGGCGAAAACACAATAACCTTGTCCCCCGGATTGGTGACCGTAAGCATGGCCGCCATCATCGCCTCGGTGCTGCCGCAGGTAACGACGATTTCCTTTTCCGGATCGATGGCCCGGCCCATACAGCGGCTCTGCTTTTCCGCCAGGGCGGCGCGGAAATTCTGCGCCCCCCAGGTAATGGAATACTGGTGAGGCCCGCTTCCGGCCGTTTCCGCCAGGGCGGCGGTAAGTTCCTTTGGGGGATCAAAATCGGGGAAACCCTGGGAAAGGTTCAGCGCCTTGTACTGCAAAGAAATCCGGGTCATACGCCGGATTACCGAATCGGTAAATTGGGCGCTCCGCTCGCTCAGGTCTTTCATGAGTACACGGTACTGAATGGGCCATGGAGCGTCAATAGCAGGTTTTACAAGGCTATTGAACGCTTGACATCCACCGGGAAGACCCCGAAGAGGCGGTCCAGGGGGGAGCTTACCGTGAGGGAAGCCCCGGCGATACGGTTGTAGATCTCCACCACGGCGGCAAGTTCCGCCGGATCCTTTGAGTAAACGGCAGAAGAATAGGCCGCGCGGAACAGCCCCTTCTCCGCCAGTTCCCCGGTGGAAAGATCGCCATAGCGCCGTTTGGCCTGACTGTCCACTACCGCCGCAGGACCGTCATACCCAATGGTGAAAACAAAATCGTTCCTGGACAGCATCCCGCAGCCTACTTCATTACAGAGAAGGAATCCTTCCCCAGGCCGCAGGTGGGGCAGACCCAATCTGCGGGAATATCCTCAAAGGCAGTTCCCGGCTTGATACCCCCATCGAGATCCCCCACTGCGGGATCGTAAATATAGCCGCAGGCATCGCATATGTATTTTTTCATATATTCTCCTTGAAACTTCGTTGAAAGTCTCTTTATGAAATGATACTATAATAATACATCTAAATGGAAATCTCGGCAATAAAAAAGGAGTGATTATGCTGCCCACGGTTGATTTTTTCGGTACACCCGTTACCCGGCTCATCATCGGGGACAATTCCATGGAGGGGCTTTCCTATATTCCCAAACAGTACCTCAGTTCGGAGATGATGGATTACTGGACCGCCGATAAGTGCGTCAAAGCCCTGTTCGAGGCTGAAAAAAACGGCTACAACGCCTATATGGCGGTGGCGGACCCCTTCCTTCTGCGGGTTATCCGGCAGTACAAGAACGAGGGCGGGACGATGCATATCATGTTCCAGACCTACCCCCCGATAGACCTGGCTGTGAGCAAGGTGCAGATGAAGAGACTAAACCCCATTGCGGTCTACCACCAGGGAACCACCGCCGATATCTGGCTGGAAGAGGGCAAGGTTGATTACCTGCGGGATCGGATCAAGCAGCTCAAGGATATGGGCATCCCCACCGGCCTTGCCACCCATGTGCCGGAAATAGTTATCCGGGCCGAGGAAGAGAACTGGGGTCTGGATTACTACATGACCTGTCTGCAAAATTCCCGCAAATACGAAAAAGAGGAGAGTACGTTTTTGACGGGGAAGGAAAAAACCATCGTTTTCCGCCTGAATGATCGCTGGGACATGTTCAAGGTGATCAAACAGATACAGAAGCCCTGCATCGTCTTTAAAATTTTTGCCGGCGGCCAGATGTTCTACGACAAAACCGAAGCGGAGATCCCCGGCCTGATAGAAAAATCCATGCGGGAAGTCTACGGCAACATCAAACCGAATGACATTGTCCTGGTGGGGGCCTTCCAGAAGTACAAGAACCAGATTAAGGAAAACGCCGAAATCTGCGCCAAAGTGCTGGCGGGGTAGGATCCTCTAAGCTTGGATAGATGACATAACAAGAATTTTAACCGCAAAGCCAACGAAGTCGAAAAAGGTAATAAGAAATCAGATTCTCTTTATTTCCTTCCTTATTCGACTTCTTCGACTTGGCGGTTACTTATTCTCCCCCCCAAAAAAAGGCGGCCCCCGATGAGGCCGCCTTTTATCTTTCCTTTAAGTTGGCAACAGGAAGAAACGACTTTTCCCCGCTTCTTCCGCCGGCAGCTATCCGAAACTTTTCCTGAGCCGGCCGCGGAACTACTGGCGTACCAGACGTAAACCAGCGCTTTGGTATTGGTTTGCCGGGTTGGCGGCGCCGATGCCCCCCGCCGAACTGACGTGGTTTACATGACTATTCCAGTTGCCGCCGCGCGACGTGCGGACCATACCGGACGAGGTCCCCACGGGCGGCAGCTCATTCCCCGTAGGATCAGTCTCATGAGCAGTAACGCCGTTGGTGATCCAGTCCCAGACCGCCTCATCAGCGTTTCCAAACATATCATACAGCCCAAAGGCGTTCGGTAATTTCTGTCCTACCGGATGGGTCGAGTTCCCGGCATTCGAGCTATACCATGCATACGCTTCTATCCCTAGCCCGTCGCTTGCCGTGTCCCCGTTATAATATAGCGTCGTCGTCTCGGCCCGGGCCGCGTATACCCATTCCGCCTCAGTCGGCAGCCGGTACCCGCTCTTGCTCCTGTCCATCACGACTTTATCCCAATTCTCGTTCTTTGATGTGGGTATGCCGGCGTAGGTAAGATTCGCCCAGTCGCTTATCCCGGTCACGGTGTACACCGGCTCCAGGCCCGCCATAAGGCTGAGCTTGTTGCAGAACGCTATCGCGGCATACCATCTCACCCAATACACGGGATAGTCGTCCCCCACCCCGTACGACTTTTGCAAATTCGTCTCCGCAATCAACTGCTGCTGGGTCCTTCCCATCACCGCCGCAAACTGCGCCTGGGTCACCTCGTACTTCCCTATATAGAACCCC
>BNVE01000210.1 GCA_025997875.1 Spirochaetia bacterium | reverse complement strand
TAATATTTTTACAATAATTGATGAACTTCGTTCTATCATCATCAGGCGCACAGGAAGAATTGCATCTTATAAAACTCTCAAGCGGCATAAATTGACTTACCGGAAGAGCGGATATTTTTTCCAGATAGATTTCTACAAATTCAGGTAAAATCCGATACCACCGTTTGTTTTGAGAGTTATTTAAAAGCGGGAAATATGCCTGAAGAAGGCATAAAGACGGATTATCCTGGGCGAATAATTTTTCCTGAAACGAATGTAAAAAAATTCCCCATTCTTCTTCTGACGGAATCAACAAATCAATATCATCATTATTTGACTTTCGTCTTATACTTCTATTATCAAAGGGGGAAATTAGAATGTCCATTGTTGCCATATTGTAAGGTTCATCAAACAGCTTCTCAAATATATCCAGGCGGTTATATTTTATTGCAACATTGAGAAGTAGTTTATGAAAATCCTTAGCCGGATCGAAAGATGGTATATAGGATAAAATATTTATATCCAGGTTTACCTCCCCGGCTATAGCGTAAAGAATTGAACATTCATTGACAGAAATGTCGATATCCATAGACATTTTCCAGGTTGACGCCAATCGTTCAATATATAACAGAAAATGCTGTTGGCCGAGTTCCCTGGCAAAATCATCGTGTGTTTTTGCATATCGTTCAATTCCGGTACAGTTCTTGCCATACCTCCAAAGTGCAATTTTTGCAGGCAATTCCATTATTGCCCCATGGAGCTTTTCTGCATCTATGGCTCTGATATTCTCCAAATCACTAAACAGAAAATCTTCTTTTGAAACGGAATATGACGCATTAATTCCGGCCAAAATATCCGAGAGCCTTTTTTCATCTTTTTCTGACAGACAATCGCTTTTGAAAAGAGAGCGTATAAACTCTTTGGTTTCCTTGTTTCTGATTGTATCAAGGACCGGGTCTAGGGGTATATTATCAGGTTCAATAAAATTCATAGATTTAACCTCTTGATAAAGTTGAGAAAAGGGGATAGGTATCCCCTTCCGGGGATTCGTCGAGAATCCAATTTGTTCCATAAAATAATCAGACATACAAAACTCCTGAAATTCGGATTTCAGGATCAATCTTTAGGCAAAGACTAACGGGATGCCTTTCGGCATGAGCAGTAATAACCACAATCCCTAAGCGTTAGTTATTATAACCAACGCTTTATATGATATTACTTTATCAGATAAAATTTGTCAATGCGTATCTTTTATTTAAATCAGCCAAGGAAAACACCCTGTTTTTTCAGCACATCCCGCAGCTGTCCCACATCCAGATCGCGGACCGTTTTACCCGCCTTGGCGGCGAGGGTGGCGGCGGTTCCCACGGCCTAGCCCTGGGCCATGCAGGAAACCGTAGAGCATCACCTCGTCGTAAAAGCGCTGACAGTTCACGATTTCGTCCAGGCTCATGTCGTGCCCGCATTCGTACCCGACCGGGGTTTTCAATGTCTCTTCGATAAACTGCGCGTTCATTATCAGCCTTCCTTCTTTTTCTCCGATTAATTTTGTGTCTTAGCGCAGGGGCCTTACCGAATGGGTACAGCTATAAACTTCGCCGGGTTTTATATGCAGCGAAAGCGGTTTATGCACCCAGTCCCCGTCAATCTCTTTAACAGGGAGGGAACTTATGGAACCAAAAAAAGGTTCGATGGCCAGGAAAGGGGAGCCCGGCTGAGTCCAAAACTGAAGATGATCGGCGCCCCCAAGATTTATCCTGATGCCCCGGTCGTTCTTATCATTTTTTAAACAGAGTTCCTGCGAATTATAATTGCTGAAACAAAAACAACCTTTAGTGAACATACAGTAATCCAGCTTTATCCGCTTTCCGTCGGCGCTGAAACATTTTTCAATTTCACTCATGGGCCCGTAGGCTTTTACGATATTAGTAATACTCTCGGGCCTTTCAAATTCCAAATGGTAATCCTCAAAACGGGTCCCCTCCCCGATGGGGCAGCTATAGCGCGGATGCCCCCCGACGGAAAAAAAGAGTTCCCGTGTGTCCCGGTTCTCTACCCGGTATTCGGTCTTGAGGGTTTCGCCTTCAACAGAGTAGGTTAAACGGAAACTGAAGCGCCGGGGATACTGACGGTAGGTTTCCTCGTCATCGGTAAGTTCATAAGTGATGCGGGTTTCATTTTTTTCCAAAACGGTAAATTCCCGGTCCTGGGCAAAACCGTGCATGGGCATGGCGTATTCCTTGCCGTCCAGCGTATATTTACCGTCCGGCACAGAACCCAGCAGGGGAAAGCATACGGCGGTCCCCAGTTTTTTCAGATCCGCGGGCCGCCAAAAGTAGTTCACTTCTTCATCGTTAAAACGCAGTTCCCAGGGTTCAACATTATAACTGTCGGATACAAAACGTATCTTTTCATTTTTGAGGATCTGTTTCATTTAACTCTTATTTCCGGTAAGGAACTATCCCGGGGATTCCAACCTGCAGCGCATAGACCGATGTACTGGCGGTAATAAAAAGGGTCCTGGAATCTTTTCCCCCAAAACAGAAATTCCCGGCGTTTTCCGGGATATACAGAATCGCTGCGGGGGATCCGTCGGGGGCAATGACCCAAAGCCCGCCGGGGCCCGTTACATAAACATTCCCTTCGGTATCGACCTTCATGCCGTCCACCACACCGGGACCATAGGCAGGGTCCACGGCGGCAAAAACGCCGGTTTTGGAAGCGGAACCGTCTTTCCCCATGGCAAAGGCGATAATCTGCTGTTTGTCGGAATCGTTTACGTAGAGGATCGACTCATCGGGAGAAAAGGCAATCCCGTTGGGACGGCTGAAACTGTCGTCAATAAGACGGGTTTCTCCGCCGGGGGTGAGGGCAAAAATTCCGTTAAACCCAATCGCCTTCGGCCCGCCCATCATAGCCGAATAGGGATCGGTAAAAAAAATGTCACCGTTCCGGGCAACCACCACATCGTTGGGGCTGTTGAGCTGCCGGCCCTCAAAGGTTCCCGTAATAAGGGCGCTTTTTTCACTGTCCGTATAGGCGATTCCATGAGAAGAAGATTCGGCGGCCACGATACGGCCATCAGCGTCCATGGACAAACCTATGGCCCGGTTTGCATGTTCCCGGTAACGGATCGTTCCGTCCCTTTCGATCCATTTCAGGATGAGATGATCCTGAAAATCGGTAAAATAAAGACAATCCTGTTTGATATCCCAAACCGGCCCCTCGGTAAAACGGAAGCCCGAACTTAACTGCCGCAGATCGCCACCGGTAAAAATCCGGTCCGCAGCGGGAGAAAACTTTTCGATACGCGGCGCCATACATGCCTCCTTGAAACTAACGTTGGATGTTCCTTGAAACTTGCGTTGGATGTTCCTTGTGTTATCAGCGTTTGTTAAGTTCGCCCCAGCCTTCGTAGGCCCAGGGCGCCGCTCCGCCGGGACCGGGGAAAATTTTGTCGATCCGGTTCATGGTTTCCCGGTCCAGCACAATGTCCGCGGCATGGATAAGTTCCTTAAGATCCTCCGGCGTGCAGGGGCCGATTATCACCGAGCTGATGGCCGGGTTGGCCAGCTGCCAGGCGACGGTTACAGCGCCTACCGGTTCCTTAATGTCGTGACAGACCTTTGCGTAGTCCGTCAGCTGGGGGCGGTACTTTTCAACCACCCGCAGGGCTTCATCACTTAAGGGGCGTTTTTCCGGTTCCAGAAGATCAAGGCCCAGCACACCCCGGTAGAGGGGGCTGAAAATCGTAATCCCGATACCCTGATCCAGGGCCATGGGCAGTATTTCCAATTCAGGCTGGCGAATAAGGGGGCTGTACACGTGCTGCTCGTTCACGATGCCCACCGCCGTAATTTTATGGGCATCGTGAACGAGCAGCACGTGTACAGCCCCCTTATTCGCCAGCCTGAATTGGAAATACTGCCCATGGCCCTGGATCAGGGTATCGGGATTACGATTT
>BNVE01000209.1 GCA_025997875.1 Spirochaetia bacterium | reverse complement strand
CTTATTGAGCTTTTCCAGGGGGTCTCCGAGCGCACTAAGCTCCTTTAACTTATCATTTTCATCAAAAAATCCATGCTGTTTCATGGTTCCTATTTTATCCTTACGTAAGGACTTTGTTAAGAGTTTTTAGAGGTACCCATAAATATAAGTCTTCATTGAAAATTATTAGTCTAACCAAAGATGAAATAGCAATACTAAACGAATTATTTGTTGATCCAGAACCGGATTTGAAACTTGTATTTATTAATCAGATAATACGGATGGGTAGAAAGGAATATTTTATTGAACCTTCTACAAAATTTGCTTTTGAACATAGTTGGTGTGACGATGATCCGTATGCATATTCTATAACAGATTTTATAATTGATGGTAAAAATGAATCCTCGGTAGTACACTATGGCTGGAGGGGCGGCTTCCTGGACGGCAGGGGATTTATTGCCTATTTTTCAAAAAAGAATAACCATTGGGAAAAAACGATTGACGAATTTGAGTGGATGTCCTAGTCTCATTTAGGAATATTGGCGATGCTGTATTTTGGTAAAAATGACAAGAAAAGCCTGAATTTTCCCCGGTCCCTCATCTGGTGACAGACCGATGTGCTATACTCTACCTTATGAAAACCAGAAAAGAACTTCCAAGGGCGACCTTGCCCAGAACCGCCCTGCCCCGGATTTACTTCATCGACCGGCAGATAGCCTCCCTTTCCTACCCCAATACCCGGCTCCTTGCGGAAACCTACGAGACCAGCGAGGCTACCATCAGCCGGGACATCGACTTTATGCGGACCATGCTGAACGCGCCCATTGCCTTTGACCACGCCCATAACGGCTACTATTACGAAGACAAGACCTTCCGTTTAAGCGCGGGCTACGCCACGGCGGAGGAAATGCTCGTCCTGGGCATGGTAAAAAACCTCCTGTCCCTGTACCATGATACGCCGATTTACGAAACTATGCGGCAGTTGCTGGATATCATCGGCGCCCCCATCGCGGCGGCAAAGGAGGACAGTACCCGGCCCGGCTGGTATGAGGACCGTATCGTGGTCCCGCCCATCGCCTCCGCCCCGGTTTCCCCTGAAACATGGGCCGTAATCGTAAAGGGGCTGCGGGATAACCGCCTGATCACCTTTGACTATACCGGCTCCTGGGATAATGAGCCCCGGTCCCGCAGGGCGCGCCCCTGGCAGCTTTTGTTTGACACCGGGGTCTGGTATCTGTACGCCTGGGACGAAGACCGCGCGGACATCCGCATGTTCTCCCTTTCCCGGATGCGGAACGCGGCCCTTACGGAAACGGCCTTTACCCTCCCGGCGGACTATGATTACCGCATCCAGGCAGACGGCTCATACTTTGGGGTCTTTCACGGAAAGGAGAAAAAACACTTCCGGGTGGTGTTTTTTGACGAGGCCTTTTCCTGGGCAAAGGAACGGAAATGGGCGGCGGATCAAACCATCGAAGAAACCACCTATTCCGTTACCGTGGATTTCACCAGCACCCAATACGAAAAGGTCCTGGAATGGGTCTTGTCCCGCGGCAGCAATGCCCGGCCTCTTGAGCCCCCCGAATTGGTTACGGACTGGAAAGATACGATAAACGAAATGCAGAAACGAAGCAGGGAGGAATGATTTGACAACAGCGGATTATGAAAGGGCTTTAGAGCTTACAGAGGATGACGAATACAGAAAAATGTGTACTGAACAACTTGAAGGGGCAAAGGAAAAAAGAGAGGCCGTAACATGAATGATATAAGTAATTTGAATCAATTGTATGGGATGAACGACATACATAGTATATATGATATCAATCATATAGATAAGACAAATAAGTTAAATGTGACACGGTATGGACTTACCGCGCCATTGGATACTATTGCTCCCCTTGATACGACTGCACGGCAAAAACTAATTACTGATTTGGAAAGGACAAAGCCATCAAAATTTGACCAGATGATCATCGATTCATTAAAATCAGTCGATAGAGTAATGGAGCCACAATCCATCAATAAAATCAGGGCAGATAATAAAGTTGAGAAACTTGATAAAATAATCGAAGCCGAAAGAGTAAAAATCGGCTGGATTATTTCGCGCGTATTTTCAAATGCAGAATAGAAGGAGAAAGATAATGAAAAAAGGTGAAACGATTCTCATAATTATTTTGGTTGCCTCAGTAGTTATCTTGGCATTATTTCTTTTTCAGTATATAAACATAAGTAAAATATTTGGGGATTTTATCTGGATTTCATAGGAAGCGGCAGATATGACAACAGCGGAACAATTTCATGAAAAAGGCATCGACTTTTTTAATAACGGAGATTATGGGAAGGCGATAGAGGCTCATACGCAAGCTATCCGTCTTAACCCCGATAATGCCGATCTATATGGGGATCGCGCCGAGTCCTACTATGAGAATGGAGACTATGATAAGGCCATAGCGGACCATACCAAACGAATCCAATTAAACCCCGAATCAGCTGAATCATTTTGTTTCCGGGGTGATGCATATTTCAAAAAAGAAAAATATGATGCCGCGATGGCAGACTTCACCGAAGCGATCCGCCTTGCACCTCAATTCGCCGAAGCATATCAGGCGCTGGATGACCTTGGCCATGCTCTAGCGGATTATACAGAAGCAATCCGGCTTAACCCTGATTATGCCGAAGCATTTTATTCCCGCAGCCTGGCGTATCTTGCAACAGATGAAGTTGAGCTTGCGATAAATGATTTTGACAAGACCCTGCAAATTAATCCTGATTATGTGCTGGTTTATAAACGCCGGGGAAATGTCTATAACAGAATCGGTGAACGGGATCGCGCCATAGCCGATCTTACCAAATCAATCAAGCTTATTCCTGGCGATCCGGTTACCTTTTACTTTCGCGGATGCGCTTATGCCGAGAAAGAAGATTTTAATCGTGCGATTACGGATTATACCAGGGCAATCAAGCTCAATCCTGATTTTGCGGAAGCATTTTGTGAACGCGGAAAAATGTACGGTATGCAGCGTAAACTTGATAAGGCAATCGCCGATCTGGGTAAAGCAATCAGTCTTGATCCTAATAATGCCGACCCTGTCTACTTCCGTGGTATGACCTATGCTTTACAAGACGATTATATTCAGGCCATATCCGATTATGAGGCGGCATTAACGCTTGATATGGATGATGAGCTTAGGAAAGAAATTACCGGGGACCTTGAAGAGGCAAAGCGGAAAAGGAGGGGAAAATGATGAAGAAGATAATTTTCATGGCCTTTTTGGTAATCTGTGTTTTATCGTCTTGCGTCATAAGAGAGCCCCTTCCCAAGCCTGATACCAACAAGTCAAGTGCCGATCTTGACCTGTTGGTATATGCCTCCAATGGGAGTCTCATAGTCTATAATGCAGACAATTCCGATTCTAAGAAAAAGGAGAAGAAGCGATGAAACACATTGCATGGGTCGTTATGCTCATATTTGTATCTGCATTTGTATACAGTCAGAATGACTCCTCATCTGAAAATGCGTGGGCATTATATACGCGCGGTGATATGTACCTTGATAACGGCGAATGGGACAATGCCATTGCCGATTTCACCCAGGCCCTGAAAGTGCTTCCCGGCGCCGGCCCGTATTTTAAACGGGGCTTTGCGTATAATGAAAAACGCGAGTATGACAAGGCCATTGCCGACCTCACCCAAGCCATTAACCTTGCGCCGGATATATCCAGTGCATATGGCCTTCGTGGTCAGGCGTATCTCAATAAAAGGGATTACGACAAAGCAATTTCAGACTACACACAGGCGATAAGGCTTAACCCAAATTATGCCGATGCTTACCTCAATCGTGGTAACGCATACACTTTTGGTACAGGCGAATATGACCGCGCCATTGCCGATTATTCTGCCGTACTGAAACTCATTCCGGATAGTACTTATGCATTACGGGGGCGTGGTAATGCATATATCGACAAAGGCGAGTATGATCGG
>BNVE01000208.1 GCA_025997875.1 Spirochaetia bacterium | reverse complement strand
TGAGATCGACCTTGACGAATAATGTTCCTTGCCCTTGGTGGGTGCTTTTGAATACTGCCATAATATGGCTATTATATCATGCTTCCTTTAGGACTTACAAATACTTTTTCTACAACCTCAACATACGGTTTACGGTTCGAGGCTAAAGCCCCTCCGGGTTCCGTTCGCCTAGGTCAGTCGCTACGCTCCTTCCCACGGATCACTACACCCACATTTTTGTTGCCCTGGTCTTTGCTTCGCAAAGCCCTTATTCGGGCAACAAAAACGTCGCAAACCTTTCACGTTATGCGAAATTTTGCCTGAAATTATTTCCATAAATTCATTAGAAAACACTTGACATTTATAAATAGTTAATATAGTATATGAATCATGTTTTATAGAATAATTAGTATAGTGTTTTTATTTATAATGATAACAAGTTGTAGGACATATACTGGTGTAATATTTTTATCAAATGATCCAGAATATTTTGAGGAAAATGGAATTTTATTTTCATATGTTTGTAACGGCCCGCGTCCAAACACTACAATATTTTATGATAATAACTTTTATATTTATGTCGAAAGTGATATATATGAACAAGAAATTATTTTTAGTAATTACAAAATAGAAATAGAAGAATTTAATATCATATTCGAAAAAGAGCTAAATGAAAAGATGTTGTGTAAATATAAGAAGATAAATAACAGAGAAAATTATAAGAAGCAATATTCTGGGCATACAAGAGTTACGATTGATGATTATATGTCTAATATAATTAAAAGTGAAAAAGACTTGATTAAATTTAGAAAGGTAAAAAAGATAATAGTAACAGCTTCTTTTGATTATAAAATTAATGATAAGGAAGAAAAGACAATAATTAGGAAAGAATATTATCCAAAGATTGAAATAGTACCAGCCTTTCTCTATAATATTCATGTTTAGAAATATGAAAGCAGGCAAAACTTCGCATAACATACGCTATACGCTGCGCCCGCAGTAGCGGGCTTGGCCTACGAAAAAACGCAGTCGGCCTGCGGCCTTAGTGCGTTTTTTCTCCGGCACATTTTTGCGGTTGCTGGAAACCTGCGGTTTCCTTTATCGCAACCGCAAAAACGTCGTATAGTTTTCACGTTATGCGCAATTGGTACTAAGATGGTTGGTAAATATATAAAATAAGGAATTAATTGGACAAAAATAAAAAGCTGTTCGGTTTTGTCTCATCCTGAAACGGTATTTCCACCCGAAAACCGCCAACGGCCTTTAGTTTGCCGATTACAGGGGTTGACAGCCACTGTTTTTCTATGTTAACATTCAGAAGGTGACAGTCACCGTTTTCTCGCAAGAACTTGAAAAAGGATAAAAAATTTCATGCGACATAAACTATATATATTTTTACAAAAATTTGCTCCCACCATAGGCAAATTCGTACTAAGATTATTTGAGGGTATAGTACTTGCGACTCTTATTGCAGGATTAACTAGTATATTCTCAAGTTACTATAACCAAAAACAACTTGAAAAAAAGGTTTTTGATTTTACGAATAAACTTATCATTGGTACAAACCGCAATTATGTAGATCAAGAAATAGGGCAACCTTACTTAATATATACATATATAGAAAACGCTAAAATAGAAGATGCTTATTATAAAATACCAGGTGCGATATTACGGTTGGTATTTAGGAATAATTATGCAATCGCAATATTTGTAACCTTAACTGATAATAATTATATTGGAATTTATGGAAGCGAAAAGTATAGACCTTTTGATGAAAAAAAACTTGGGGAATTAGCCTTTGGTGATGTGCATGATGATTTTTTGATGGAAAGGCATGCACTTGGAGAGCATTCTATGAGAATATCAAGATGGGGATATTATTTTGAAGTTGGTTTTTTTGGCATGGGAGATTATCACTGGTATTTAGCTGGTATTGAGCCATTTGGAACTTTTATTCCACCCCATAGCATAAATAATAGTTCTGAAATAGATCTTTTTCATAATAATCAAGATATTGGATATATGGGTAATGTTATCCCTAATACTTACGGAGTTTTTTATGGTAATGCGGCTGAAATGTGCGCTTTGTATTTGAATCTGAATGTTGATATAACGCCACTAGTTAGTACTTACTTTGAATTAGAAACTGAATACTTTAGTACACATAAAACGACAAAAAAGGATATATTGACTGCAAAGATAATTAGTGAGAATATCCCTAATACTGAACGAGGATATAAAGAACTTTCAGAATTTGAATCGGAAGTTAATGAAGCGTATCCCAAAGCATATCATATTCTTTCAGAAGAATCTGATGATGAATGGGAATAAAAATTGAGCGCAGAGGTGCCATGCACCATTTTCGGGAATGAGGAATCCTCATTCCTCATTTTATTGCGGAGGAAACAGACTTAAAATTGAGGCAGTTCCAAAACCAACCTTGAGTTTTGGAACTGCCTCTAAAGTAATTATAATTTTTATTATATGATAAATAAAATAATATTTATGCTAAAAATAAATGGTATAAAATATTATACTTAAAAATATTATGAATTATATTTTTAAAAAAATATTAAAAAAGTAATAAAATAAAATGGTGTACGTACCCACTGCGCATAACAGGACTGTTTGCACCTCCGCTCCTTTCAGTCGCTCCGAGGGTTCCAGTCGGCTAGGTCATTCCGCTACGCTCCATTCCCACGCCTCCTTCCACCAACATTTTTGCAGCCCTGGTCTTGCTACGCAAGCCCTTATCCGGGCTGCAAAAACGTCGCAAACAGCCGGAACGTTATGCGAAGTGGGGCATTTTCATTCCGTCATATTAAGGAGGTAATCCATAATACTTTCCAGTTCTTTCATCCTACTTCCCATTGCATTATCAGGAATATTAACCTCTGTTTCTTTTGATAAGAGATAATATCTTTTTGCATCACCTATATTAGAATCTATATAGGAATATGCAGACAAAGAAATATCTGTATTCTTTTTTAGAAATTTCATAGAATCAATTTGTTGTTGATTTTCTGCCTTTGTAGTTTCTAAAGCCTTATCAACTGTTTCTTTAAGCGTATCTTTTACCTGAGAAACCGTCGATTGCCCCGATATTATCGTATCCATACGACCATTAGAACCAATACCGGTTCCTGTGAAGAATAAGGGGGCCGATTTTGAAGGATAAGCAATACCTCGATATAATAAAATATCGTCAATTATAAAAACATTCATTACGGAAGTCCATGACGCAGGTATTATATTTTTATAAAAGCCATTACCCCTATTAATTTCATAACCATCATAATAAGGTGCAAATTTACTATTAATGGGTATATTTGACTCGATTAGATAATAATCTCTCCCCTCATTATTTTTTGTTTTTGTAACAAAAAAATAAGCATTTTTTTCTATGTCATTTTCTTGTGATAATGACAAATTTGGGATAATTATTTCCTTTAATTCTCCTTCATTGGGGAAATTCGAAAAAAATATATCCGCATATTTTTCAAATTGTTCTTTTGTTATATCTTCCAAAATACCAATATCTGATAAAAACAAAGCCGTTGAAAAATAAATGGAGCCGTTTTTAAAAGAATGGCCATCTGAAAGAAATTCGTTAACAATAAAAGGATCAGTTGAATTATTATCAGCTATTTCAATTGCTTGAAATTCACGCCTTGGATTATCAAAGAAGGTAGACTTTGATGAACCCAATGTACTACATCCATTTAATAGAACAAAAAATACAAAAACACCCAATAGACTAATTCTTTTCATTTTCGATAACTCCTTGAGATAAATTATAAGACTATTCTTTTAAGTTGTCAATAAGTTTTTACATAAATTTACAAAAATTTATGCCCCATTTCGCATAACGTTCCGGCTGTTTGCGACGTTTTTGCAGCCCGGATAAGGGCTTGCGTAGCAAGACCAGGGCTGCAAAAATGTTGGTGGAAGGAGGCGTGGGAATGGAGCGTAGCGGAATGACC
>BNVE01000207.1 GCA_025997875.1 Spirochaetia bacterium | reverse complement strand
TCAGGATCCCAAAAGAAGTCGATAAGCGTTTCGTAATACTCTTCGTCATTAGAAGCCATAAGATCTCCTTACGACTTCTATGTAAGCATAGTCTGTAATATTTCTGCGGCTTAAATTATTTTTTAGATATTATCGGATTTTTCTCATCACCATAGGGTATCCAGCCATCCGTTGAAGATAATGACTGTTCATTTAACGGTCCATCTTCATTCATCGCAGAGCGATAGCTTTGGTGCGTAATTTCATTACAAATCCCGCAATACCGCTCTTTGGGGAGTTGAAAACCGAGAAGGGGATAACTAACATATTGTATTCCCCGGCATTTTTCACAAACATACTTGACTATCATTCAGCCTCCTATTCATTAAAAATCAAACACCGAACTTATAGGAATAAGTGTCTTTCTCTCATGCCCACTTTCTTCCGTTTCACCAAGAGCGCCCCCGGCTATGTCGGATATGGCGTAAATAGCCATATCAAAATTGGTGATGATATTCGCTTTTGTTAAGGGGCCAACCCAGTCAATCATTCTGACAGCCCAGTCAAATATGTATTCCTTGGCTGTTGGTGATAAAATAGAGAGTTGAATGGAATAAAAAGACGGATTTTTTCTTATCCGTATCCACCCCTTGTTTAAGATTTCAGCGATAATTTCTTCTCTTGCTTTCTTTTCCGTTCCTACCGCTTCACCATAGGAATGATAAATGTCCTCGATCTGTTTGGTAGTAAAGCCAAAAACTACCGGATTATCTATAACCTTTTGGATATGAGTTTCGCCGTGTTCGATGGAGAGAATCTTTCCTTGGGGGCTAATCCACCACGCCGGAACGTTGGGGTCAAAATCGGTCATGTCATTCCTCATCTGGTCAGTTTAATTTGATTTACCTTGAAAATCGTTTTAATCTTGGATTCGATCATCCTAACCAATTTCACATTAGGAAAAGTCAGCTTTATCGTCAAGCCGTCAGATGAGACCCAGTATTTGACAGATTCAGCGGGTGCTGCCTTACCCTTCTTTGAGGGTGTAGAAGGTTTTTTCAGTTCCCGGACTTTGGTTCTCATCTCTTCACGGGTAATCTTCCCCTTGCCATGTTGTTTGAGAACTTCAAGCCGTTCCTTTTCGTCAGGAATACCCTTGGTTTCCCTAACATCTATGATAGTGGTGCCGGCACCACTTACCAATTCAAGCAGCTTTTCGTTCTTCTGGATGTCATTTATTCCGACAAAAAGGGCTTTGATATAGTCTTCACTCTTACCCATTGTCTGGGCTATCTGCTTCAAAGACATATCCTGTTCCCGTAATGATGAAAGAGCGGTATAGAGGTCAATCTGGCTTAAATCTTCCCGCTGGACATTCTCTACCAACTGGATGACCGAGAGGTTTTCAGCGTCAGAAATGATACACCGGATAGAATGAAACTTGTCAGGTTGTTTCTTGTAGAGCAGTTGAGAAGCCATAAACCGCCGATGTCCGGTCTTTACAACATAGCCGTCTCCGTTAGCATAGACCGTTATGGGTTGGAGAAGGCCATGCTGGCGGATGCTGTCAGCAAGTTCCTCGATTCCGGTGTAGTCCTTGCGGACATTTTCACGGATTTCAATATCACCAATAGGAATGTCCTTTATGGTGAGCCTGACAGAGCCGTTGTCCTGAGTCCCCGCCTGCGAGTTCTTTACTAATCTGAGGGTTGCCATTAGATACGCTCCTTAATTTTGATGTTCAAGACGCTTTTAATAAGCGCCTTTACTTCCTCATACGCTTTTTTTGTTTCGGCTTTATCGCTGAGTTGGTAATTCTGCTTGTTGATATACTTACGAAAAACCGATGAACGGGAAATGCGGCAAGGATTGATAAAGGCGTTGAAAGCCTCATCATTCAAAAACATATTGGTAATCTGGTTCCGGTAGGAGTCTTGATTATCAGTAAGCGGCTTTTCAAACTGATTAAATATGATGTGAGTATCCAAGCCGTCCAGTTCCAAATCGACCAGTTTCTCGAATTGGTATTTTACCGCCTGAAAACTAAAAATGTCCTGCTGAACCGGGATGAGCAGAATGTCGCTGGCGGTCAGGACATTACCGATGATGTTATCGTATGTGGGGCTGGTGTCAATTATCACATAATCATAGTCCAGCCCCTGTAAAGTCCTTTTAAGCCGTTTCAGGCTATCGGTGCTGCGGAACTCATTGAGCCGGACATCACCACGAATAAGGTCAAGATTTTCGTTAATCTCGATGTTGCACTCTTCGACCGAGGCTCCCAGAAACAGGTCAAAAACACTCTTTTTCTGGCTTATTGTTCCATCGGTGAGGTAAGCGGAAAGTGAATTGTTGGAAGCGTCCGCATCGATCACCAGACACCTATGACCTGCCTTGGTTAAGGCGTTGATAAACAAGATTGAAAGCGTGGTTTTACCCGTGCCGCCTTTAATTGAATTGACAGAAATTATCTTCACTATTTCCTCCTATACTCCAAAACCTATTTTGATACTGGTATCCTTCACCAGTTTTTCATCACGACACATAGACATCATTTCTTCCAAGGAAGGTTTATCCCCGGTGAGTATCATATCAATAGTCCTTTTCCGGGCAATGTTCTCAATCTGACCCCCGGAAAATTGGTGTTCGGCGGCGAGAATACCAGCGTCATTATCGTCAAGTTCTTCCACCATTGATTTCCAAATGGCTTTCCGGCTGTCCTTGTCCGGTTTTGAGAACTCAATCTTATAGAGAAATCGCCGTTCAAAAGCATCATCAAGATTGATGGTCAAGTTAGTGGTTGCTATAAGAATACCTTCAAGGTTTTCAAGTTCATCCAATATGATGTTCTGTATGGCATTTTCAGTCTGAGCAGGACCTGTCCTTTCCCCATTGATGATCTGCCGCTTACTGAATATACCATCAGCCTCATTGAAAAAGAGAATAGGTATGTTTTCCTCGTTCTTCTGCGCCAACTTCACAAGCCCCCGGTAGCGGTCGAATATGTCCTTGATCCGTTTCTCACTTTCCCCGAACCACTTACTTTTCGTTTCTGATAAATCAATCTTCACAATATCTCTTTCTGTGATCCGGGCAATCTGTAATACTTGTTCCGTTTTTCCAGTCCCACTTTCCCCTGAAAATATACAGGCAAAACCAAGCCGCATTTTATTGGCTTCAAGGCGACTACGGACATTTTGAAACTGGTCTTTATCGAGTAGCCTCTGGAGCTTGGCAATCTTATCTCGTTCAGATTCGTTGTAGATGAGTTCCTTTGGCTTAATGTCCTTATACGAAATCAGTCCTTTATGATTTTTGCCTATAAGATTTATAGTTGAAATCTCCCCAAGGAGATCATCTTTTGTCTTCTGTGTGAGAACGAAGGTTTGATTATTACCGAAGCCTTGATAGTTTTCACTTTCGATAAGCTCCAACTCTTGGAGCCTACTTTTTTCATTAACAAGTTGCCGCCATATCCGCACGCCACGACTGCGATTATCGAAAATGCTGGAAACATTCTGGCAGGATATTCTCTGGTTGTCGTCTATGGCTTGATTACAGATAATGAGCAGAAGCATCCAATCATCATCACCAAGCCCCAATTCCTTTACCTTTTTGACAAAATCAAGATGATGGTTGTCGGCTACCAGTTGGGTGATTTCATACTTTAAGGTGTCGAAAGTAATACTTTCAGCAATCCTTTGCTCAAAAAGGTCGTCCAGTGTTCCAAAAAAATCTTCAAAGGTTAAGTCCTTATGTGAAGGAATAGACCATTCTTCATTATGGTTTAATACCTCAATCACATTTTTTGGCACCCTATAAGTTGAAATACCGCTCTCACCTCTTGACGCAAAAGGCGTGGACCTCCCCGGATACCCCTGATATTTGCGGATAAGCCTTTGTTCCACAAGCGATTCAAAATCATTTTGATACTGGATAATTAAAAGTGATGGTGTCTTGATGCTCTTTGCGATGTCCGTAATAGAGACAGACGATTCATTCTGGATGTTTAATATGATGGAAAACAACACGGCCTGAACCGGGGATATGTGGAGTTTTTCAACCAAGAGCCGGACATCAGCGGAATCTGTTTTAAGAG
>BNVE01000206.1 GCA_025997875.1 Spirochaetia bacterium | reverse complement strand
CGTCGCTTTCGTCTTTGCTGGAGATAAAGGTCCGGTCTTCAACCCGGGCCACGTCCGAGGGGTCGGAGCGGAAGAGCACGCAGCCGGGCAGTTTCCCCGCGTTCAGGGGGGTGGCGAGCCCTGCGGCAAGACCAACCTGGCCATGCTCATCCCCACCCTCCCCGGCTGGAAGGTTGAAACCGTGGGGGACGATATCGCCTGGATGAAGTTCGGCGCCGATGGCCGGCTCTACGCCATCAACCCCGAAGCGGGCTTCTTCGGCGTGGCCCCCGGAACCAACTACGATTCCAATAAGAACGCCATGGAATCCTGCAAGAAGAATTCGATCTTTACCAACTGCGGTCTTACCGAAGACGGCGACATCTGGTGGGAACAGATCGGACAGGGCGCCGCGGGCCAGGAAGTGATCGACTGGAAGGGCAATCTGCGGCCCTCCCCCATCACCGACAAGGGTGTGAAGGGCCAGGAAATTGCCCACCCCAACGCCCGGTTCACCGCCCCGGCGAAGCAGTGTCCCTGTATCGCCCCGGAATGGGAAGACCCGAAAGGGGTGCCGATTTCGGCCTTCCTCTTCGGCGGCCGGCGTCCCTCCACGATTCCGCTGGTAAACCAGGCCAAGAGCTGGACCCACGGGGTGTTCATGGGTTCCATCACCGGTTCCGAAGTGACCGCCGCGGTCATCTCCGACCAGGTGGGCCAGGTCCGGCGGGACCCCTTCGCCATGCTGCCCTTCTGCGGCTACCACATGGGCGACTACTTCAAACATTGGCTGTCCCTGGGCAAGAAAGCGGAAGCCGCCGGCAAGGCCGACAGGCTCCCCAAGATCTTCTTCGTCAACTGGTTCCGCAAGGACGCCGACGGTAAGTTCATGTGGCCCGGCTACGGTGAAAACAGCCGTGTCCTTGCCTGGGTCTTTGACCGCTGCGACAACAAGGATAACTGTGTGGAGACCCCCATCGGCAACCTCCCCAAACCCGGTACCATCGAAGCCCCCAAGGGCGTGAGTGCAGAAACACTGAAGGAGCTCTGCTCCGTGGACATCGAAGGCTGGAAAAAGGAAATCGCCGATGTGCGGAAGAACCACTATCCGAAATTTGGCGACAAGATGCCCCAAGAATTGTATGCGGAACTTGACGCTATCGAAAAACGGCTGAATGCGTAAGGTTTAAACGATTTTAAAAACCGGCTCCCCTGCTGCCATGCGGCGGGGGAGTTTTTTTCCGGTATAGAGCTTGCCCTAACTGATAAAATACTCCGAGTGCTGCAATGCTTGGCCGTTGCTTCCGGTTACCGCTTCGTCCAGATGGCGCAGACGGCGGGAGAGGTCACGGGCCAAATTCATCACGATGAGGGAAAAGGCGGCGATGTCAGATTTGTAAACTTCATGCAGATCCTTGTTGGAAAGGGAGGTAACTTCCACAGGGCTTAGGGCCTGAACGGTCGCGACGGAGGGCATCATGTCCAGGACCTCCATCTCCCCCACGGTGTCCCCCTCTTTAAATTCCATAAGGATGATCCCGTTTTTAACCACCGCCACCCGCCCGGAAATGATAAACCGGATCTGGTCGTTGGGTTCCCCTTCATGGATGATATTTTCCCCCATATTATAAGATCCATGCTTCATCAGGGGCAGTATCTTTTCGATCTGATCCTCCAGAAGGCCGCCGAAGAGGGAATATTTTCTCAAATCCGCAGGTTCTACCATACAAACCCCTATTTCTCATTATACCACCAAAAATTTAAGAAAACATGAAATCGGCTATAAAATTGAAAAATTATACCTCCGCAGAATCCCCGCCCCCGATATCAACGGTTTCCGCCTGGTGCTCCCGGATAAGATCGACAAAGGCTGCGCCGTACTTTTCGTTCTTCACCGCCCCTACCCCGCTGATCTCCAAAAACATCCTTTCCGTTACGGGCCGTTTGCGGCACATGTCCCGCAGGCTCGAATCGGGAAAGATGATGTAGGCGGGGATACCTCCCGCTTCCTGGGCCAGCTTTTTTCGCAGGTCCCGGAGCTCTTCAAAGAGGGCCTCGTCATCGGGGGGTAAATTCAAGGCTACGGCTTTTTTGTGCGACGGCTGCGGCTCCGCTTCCTTGGGGACCATCATGATCAATGGCTCTTTGGAGCGGATGATTTTTTCCGAGGCGGCGCAGAGGGCCAGCACCGGATATATGGCGCCATCCAGGACAAGATAGCCCCCGTCCACGAGGTAATCCAGAATGACCCGCCCCTTGCGGGCATCGGTGTCCACCATGATGCCCCAGGTGCTCAGGGTATCCAGGCCCATGGAAAGGATACGCTGATTCTTGCTGCCCCGCAGTATATCGAGTACCATGGCCTTCCCAAAGCTGCGGCCCCGTTGTTTAAGCCGGTACACACAGGAAATAATTTTTTTTGCTTCCAGGCTGATGTCCGCCTCTTCAAATTTGGTAAGGCAATTGGAACAGTTCCCGCAGAACGCCGGGGGCTTCTCCCCAAAGTAGGCCAGCAGCCGGGAACGGAGGCAGTCGGTCCCGGTGGCGTAGAAGGTCATCTCCTTAAGGAGTTCCAGGTTGTGGGCAATCAGGGCCTCGTCCCGTTCCTCACCATCCTCCGCATCCCGGCCATTCCGGATAAGGAACTTGTTGATCTGCACATCGGCGCCGCTGTAAAAAAGGATGCACTCCGCGCTTTCCCCGTCACGGCCGGCCCGGCCCGCCTCCTGATAATAGCTTTCGATGTTCTTGGGCATGTTGTAATGGATCACAAAGGAAACGTTTGACTTATCGATCCCCATGCCCAATGCGTTGGTAGCAACGATGATGGGCTTGCGGTCAAACTGAAAATCATCCTGATTCTCGCGGCGCTCCCAATCGGGAAGCCCCGCGTGGTAGCGGGTTGCGGGGAAGCCCCTGTCCCGGAGCAGGCCCCAGACTTCGTCCACCGTTTTCCTGGTGGAGCAGTAAACAATGCCGCTGCGTTTTTTCCGCTTTGACAGGAATTCCAGCAGGGCGGCGGCTTTGTCCCGTGGCTTCTCCACCCCAAAGTAGAGATTCTCCCGATCAAAACCCGTAGTAAGGGTGTGGGGCTCTTTCAGCTTTAACGCCCGCAGTATGTCCCCCTTCACCTTGCTGGTGGCGGTGGCGGTAAAAGCCGCCGTGACGGGCCGCTTTTTCAGGGAGCCGATAAATTCGGCAATCTGGAGATAGCTCGGACGGAAATCGTGGCCCCACTGGGAAACACAGTGGGCCTCGTCGATGACTACCAGGGGGATGTTCTGAGCCGCGGCGAAGCGCTGAATTTCCGTCCCCGCAAGCCGTTCCGGGGCTATGTAGAGCAGGGAATAGTCCCCCCGCGCAGCGCCGCCGATAACTCCGGCGTATTCTGCAGGACTAAGGGAACTGTTCAGGCAGGCCGCCTTTATTCCCGCATCGGTAAGGGCGTTCACCTGATCCTTCATCAGGGAGATAAGGGGAGAAATAACCACCGTAAGCCCGTCGAGCATCAGGGCCGGGAGCTGGTAGCAGAGGGACTTCCCCGCCCCGGTGGGCATGATCGCCAGCACATCCTGCCCGTCGAGGATGGCGTCGATCACTTCCTCCTGCCCCGGACGAAACCCGGTATGGCCAAAGGAGTCTCTCAGTATGGTGAGTTTGTGCTGTTGTCGATCAGTCACGATTCGCTTCCGGCCTCCGAGTGAGTCTTTTAAAAGAAAGTTTTTTTGGAATGAAAATCAGTATAAAGATATACGATAATATTGGAATCAACAACCCCGCCGCAAGCAGCGGGCAGGGCAAAAGCATTTAACATTTGCCAAATAAAACATCGTAAAGGAAATCTTGATTGAGAGCCGCTAAATTTAGTGCCGAAGGCACAATCAAATGTTCATGTTTATGCGCCAAAGACCGATTCGGTCTTTTCAAAAAAGAAGATTTTTGACGAATTTTTACGATATTTTCATTTTTTTCGATCCGCCATCCATGCGAGTGCCCTATATAGTGTATGAAAACAGCTATCAAATTCCCCGTTTCATCTGGCCTGCCAGGAGCTTCGCCCCCAGGAGTAAGGCCCGGGCCTTTAGGTCGTCGTCGGTCTTTTTTACCTGGATTTCCAGGTCCGCCTGTTCCCCGTCGTTGAAGGTGACGTGGATGTCCAGGCGGACGGTCTTCCCGGTCAGGTACTCGGGAAGGATTTCATTATTCTGTACCTGTACGTTCCTGACAGAACGGTGGGTACAGTCCGAAAGGAGAAGCCGCAGGGCTTCCCGGGAATCATCGTCATTGGCGGTGAAGAGGAGTTTGAACA